>JAZNRG010000137.1:0-10008 GCA_045590575.1 Acutalibacteraceae bacterium
TATAATCGAAATATAATGTTTGGAGATGATATAAATGCTTAAAGACCTTGTTCTGAAAAACCGTTCTTACCGCAGATTCTTTGAAAATGAAGATATTTCAACCGATGCTTTGCGGGAATTGATAGAACTTGCCAGAAATACCGCTTCTTCTGTTAATTCTCAGGCACTCAGATTTAAACTTGTAAACACAAAAGAAGAAAACCTAAAAGTTTTTGAAACTCTTGCGTGGGCAGGTTTGCTTAAGGACTGGAAGTGTCCTGCAGAAGGCGAAAGACCATCGGCATATATTATTGTTCTTTATGACCGTTCGGTTAATCTTGTCAAGCTGCGTGATGAAGGAATTGCGGTTCAGACTATTCTTCTCGGAGCAGCCGAAATGGGATACGGCGGATGTATGTTCGGAAGTGTTAACAGAAAGCTGCTTGCCGAGAATTTTGATATTGATACCGAAAAATATGAAATAGGTCTTGTTGTTGCTCTCGGTAAGCCGAAAGAAACCGTTAAACTTGTTGATGTTCCGGAAAACGGCTGCACGCATTATTACAGGGATGCAGACGGTGTTCATTTTGTACCGAAGCGTTCTCTTGATGATATTATTATTTAAACGGTGATTTTATGAATCCTTTGAAATTTTATCTTGTAACCGATACTCATTATTTTGAGCCGTCTCTCGGAGCAAGCGGAAGAGCTTTTAATGAATATATGAGCTGTGAGCAATATTTTATGGCTGAAAGCAGCACCATTGTAAAAGCAGTTTTTAATCAGATTGCCGAAGATTATGAAACCGATGTTCTCATAATTCCCGGCGATTTATCAAAAAACGGTGAGATAGAAAGCCACAGAAGTTTTATCAAAGAGCTTTATAAACTCAAAGAGGCGGGTAAGAAGATTTTTGTTCTTACGGCGGGTCATGATTTTAATGAAAAATCAAGAGCATTTGTTGATGACAAATGTATTGAGGTTGAAGGTACTCCTTTTAATGAATTGAAGAGTCTTTATAATGATTTCGGTTATGCTGATGCACTTTCAATTGACGAAGAAACACTTTCTTATGTTACTCAGATAAGTGACGGTGTAAGAATGCTTGCGATTAACTGCGACAGCGAAGGCAAACAAAAAGGAACTGTTGATGACCGGATGCTCGGTTGGATGAAGATTCAGCTTGATAAGGCAAGGGAAGATAGCTGCAAGGTGTTTGCAATCTGCCATTATCCGATTATTCCGTCTGTTCCGGTGTTTGATCTTGTCGGTGATGCAAAGCTTCGTAATTGGCGAAAGACGGCCTCTTTCCTTGCCGATAACGGCGTCAATCTTGTGCTCACGGGTCATATGCATATTCAGAGCATAAACGAATACATATCCGAAAAAGGCAATAAACTTGTTGACATCTGCACTTCTTGTGCTACCGGAAGCCCCGCAAAATACAGAAAAATAACGCTGACAGATGACTCGGTTACTGCTGAATCATTTGATATACCCGAATTCAGAGAAAACAACGATGTTTCGCTTCAGAAATTTTTTGATAATCAGTTTGATTTATCAATCAAGAATCGTATAAACAATATTTTTAAGGGAAGTAAAATCAAGAATTTCGGCGGCAGGATTATCAATAATATTACTGTCGGTGCACTCGGAAGAATACTTTTTATTAAGGTTGACGAATCAATTAAAAATAAGAAGTTTATTGACCTTGCTGGTGAAATCGGCGTTGCGATATTCAAAGGTGATATGCCTTATATTGAGGGGCATCCGATACACAACGTATTTTCCAAGGCGTTAAAAAGGCTCGGATTCATCCTTAAGAAGGTTGAACCCAAGCTCTCAAAAAACGGTGTTAAGATTGATTTGTATGATATGTTGATGAATACAATCGGCAATAATAAAGGATATTCCGATAATAATGCAACAATCAAATTTTAAATGAAAGAATCCCACGGATTTCTCCGTGGGATAATTTTTTAGTGGTGGAAAAGTCTCATTCCCGTGAAGCACATAACCATTCCGTGGTTGTTGCAAGCGCCGATAACGTTATCGTCACGGATTGAACCGCCGGGTTCAGCAATGTATGTTACGCCGCTCTTTGATGCTCTTTCGATGTTATCTCCGAAGGGGAAGAATGCATCGCTGCCGAGGGCAACGCCCTTGATTGTTGCAAGATATGCCTTCTGTTCTTCCTTGGTGAAGGGCTCGGGTCTTTCTGAGAAATAGAGCTGCCACTTGCCGTCTGCAAGAACATCGTCGCATTCAGCGGAGATATAAACATCGATTGTGTTGTCTCTGTCAGGTCTGCCGACTGTGTCGAGGAAGGGGAGGTTGAGCACTTTATCGTGCTGACGGAGATGCCAGATGTCAGCCTTGTTACCTGCAAGTCTTGTGCAGTGGATTCTTGACTGCTGACCTGCACCGACACCTATTGCCTGACCGTCAACTGCATAGCATACTGAGTTTGACTGAGTGTATTTGAGAGTTATGAGAGCGATAATAAGGTCGCGCTTTGCGGAATCGGGCATTTCTTTGTTTTCGGTAACGATATTCTGAAGAAGCTCGTTGTTGATTACGAAGTTGTTTCTGCCCTGTTCAAAGGTGATGCCGTAAACCATCTTTGTTTCCTGCTCTGCGGGAACATAGTCGGGGTCAATCTTTACGATGTTGTAGTTGCCGTTTCTCTTGCTCTTGAGGATTTCAAGTGCTTCGGGTTCATAACCGGGTGCGATAACGCCGTCGGAAACTTCTCTTTTGATGAGCTTTGCTGTTGTAACATCGCAAACATCCGAAAGAGCAATCCAGTCGCCGAAGGAGCTCATTCTGTCTGTGCCTCTTGCTCTTGCATAAGCGGTTGCAAGGGGAGATTCGTCAAGACCTTCGATATCGTCAACAAAGCAAGCCTTCTTGAGTTTGTCGCTCATTTTGATACCGACTGCTGCGGATGTGGGGCTGACGTGTTTGAATGAAGTTGCGGCAGGCATACCGAGAGCTTCTTTGATTTCTTTAACGAGCTGCCAGCTGTTGAATGCATCGAGGAAGTTGATATAGCCGGGTCTGCCGCTGAGAATTTCGATGGGAAGCTCTGCGTCGCCGTTCATATAAATTTTTGAAGGCTTCTGATTGGGATTACAGCCGTATTTGAGTTCAAATTCTTTCATCTTTATTTCTCCTTATTTGTTCTTATTAATCATTCTGCTGTCATATTCGCCGCTTTCAAGGTCGATATAGCGAACATAGAGAGAAATCTTGTTTTGTTCGTTGAGGTTAGCCCAGAGCATATCTGTGAATTCGTCGATGCAATCGGGAATTGCAACTCTTTCGGGCTCACCCGTGAATGTGGGGATGGGGTTTCCGTCGTGATTATAAGTGTGAATGAAATGACCGAGACCTGCAAGGGGAGCATATGAGAATGTGTATCTGTTGCAAGCGGTGCCGTTTTCGTCTGCACTCTTGAGAATGCTCATCTTATAGGTGAAGTCGCCGTCGGCAAAAGTTATCATACCGCTGATTCTGGGGGTGAAGTTGGGCATATCGGGTTCAAACTCTCTTGTTTCGAGAGCCTGCTCAAAGGTCTTGCCGTCTTTTATGAAATCATAGATTGTATCTGTCTGATCGCCGTTGGTTACGATAAGGTTGTTGCCGATAACTCTTACGGGTGAATAGATGATGAGTGAGGGATCTTCAACCTTTGATGCATCAAAGGGGTGGATAACGATTTCGTCACCGTCTTTGATAAACACTCTGTTTCTGCTGTTTTCGCTTCTGCCCATAATGAAATAAGCCGTAACGGCCTTTTTGCCGTCGGCACTCTTGCCGATAACAATACCTCTGCCTACATAGGAATTGTCTTTGATAAGCTCGCCCATATTATTGATTTCGTAAATGCCCATTTTCTTCATCCTTTCAAAATTAAATAAGGGCAGCCCTATCTGATTGATAAGACTGCCCAGACGGTCGGCATTGAACGGATTTTTTGCTTCCATGCAGTTATCTGCGTTTCCGTCAGTTACAAAAAACCCTTAAATTTTACATAAAAATTTTATCATAACAAATATAATTTGTCAATACACTCAGATTTTGATTTTCGGAGTTTTCCATTTGCCGCTTGCAACAAAAACAGCGCCGACTATGATGGATGCTGCTGATGCGAGACCTGTTGCTAGACCGATACCGTTGAATCCGAGATCCGTCAGGTTAACGATCAGATAAGCGAAGGGGACTCTGACAAGTATTGAACTGAAGCAAGCATTGAAAAGTGCAAAGTTGGTGTAGCCTGCGCCGATTGCAAGTCCGTTCATACAGAATACAAATGGTACAAAAATATAATCAAGTGCAATAAATCTCATATATTCCGTGCCAACGGCAATTACATCTTGGTTTGTATCGAAAAGAGAGATTATGAATTGAGGACAAAGCTGAACGATTATAAATACAAATGCAGACATTGCGAACGCAATACCCATACCCGTAAGCATTGTTTTCTTTGCTCTTTCAATCTGACCTGCACCGATGTTCTGACCTGCCATGGATGATACGGCACTGCTCATTGCAAGGGCAGGAAGAATTGCAAAGGAGTTAACCTTGCCGCCGATTCCCTGGCAAGCCGAAGCCACATCGGCATTGGGTAGGGAGTTTACAAGAGCGGTAAGAGTTAGGAATGAGAATGAAACAACAACCTGCTGAACCGATGAGGGTAAGCCGAGTTTGATAAGCATCTTTGCTTTTTCTTTATCGATTCTGAAATCAGATTTTGTGTAACCGCTGAAGAAGTGATTCTTTCCAAGATAGATAAGCGAAAGAATAACGCTGAGTGCCTGCGCGGATACGGTTGCAACAGCTGCGCCTGCGGCACCCATTTTAAAAGGTCCAACAAGGATAATATCACCGATTATGTTGACGATTGTTGCAATAAGAACAAAATAAAGCGGTCTTTTTGAGTCACCCATTCCTCGGAGGATTGCACTGATAACGTTATATGCAAACATAAATACCATACCCGCCATACAAATATTATAATAGTTTACGGCTTCGGTATATGCAACCTGAGGTGTGTTGAGCAGCTTAAGAAGGGTGTCACCGAGAAGAAGCATTCCGACTGTAAAAACTACACTCAGAATCATATAAATTGTAAATAGTGTACCGATGGTTTTTCGTTGTTCATCAAACTTTTTTGCACCGCCGTACTGTGCTATAAGCACGGTGCCGCCGACTGCAAGACCGAATGCCGCACCGGTTACAAGAATGTTTATCTGACTGCCGATATTAACACCGGTAATGCCGTGCGTTCCGCAAAGTCTGCCGACGATAATCATATCAGCAACGGAATAGAATGCTTGCAGAAGATTTGAAAGAAGAAAAGGAATGGAAAACTTGATAAGCTGTTTACCGACACTTCCTTGAGTTAAGTCCTGTCTGAATTTATCTGCCACTTATTTATCCTCCTGGGGTTTGGGTTGTTTCATTGTGAGAGAGATTCTTTTCTTAGCAGCATCGGCAGAGATAACCCAAACAGTTACAATCTGACCAACTTTAAGAACCTCTGATGGATGCTTTATGAATTTGTTTGTAATCTGTGAAATATGAACAAGGCCGTCCTGATGAACGCCGATATCGATGAATGCACCGAAGTCTATAACATTTCTTACAGTGCCTTTAAGCTCCATACCGGGAACAAGATCTTTGATATCCATAACATCTGTGCGGAGCATCGGAGGGGGAAGCTCATCTCTGGGGTCTCTTGCGGGCTGAATGAGTTCCTTTACTATATCTTTAAGGGTAGGCACACCGATTCCGAGCTTTTCGGCAACCTTGTCTTCTCCGAGAACTTCTATCTTAGAATTGATATCTTTTATTGATTCCGTTCCGATATCATCAAGTGAATATGAGAAAAGTTTGAGCAAATCCTTTGCGGCGGAATAGCTTTCGGGATGAACACCCGTGTTATCGAGAGCATTTTTGCTTTCGGGAACTCTTAAGAAGCCTGCACACTGTTCAAACGCTTTAGCACCGAGTTTGGGAACTTTCTTGAGTTGAGAGCGGTCTTTGAATTCGCCGTTTTCGTCACGGTAATCAACAATGTTCTTTGCAACTGTTGAGTTGATACCCGAAACCCTTGAAAGCAGGGGAGCAGATGCTGTGTTGAGGTCAACACCGACAGAGTTAACCGCATCTTCGATAACGCCGTCGAGAGCCGCGTCAAGTTCCTTCGGGGGCATATCGTGCTGATACTGACCGACACCAATTGCTTTAGGGTCAATCTTGACAAGCTCTGCAAGAGGATCCTGAAGTCTTCTTGCTATTGATACGGCACTTCTTAGTGAAACATCATACTGCGGGAATTCGACTGCTGCAAGTTTTGATGCGGAATATACCGATGCACCTGCTTCGCTGACTACCATATATGAAACATCCGCCTTCATTTCGCGGAGAACTTCTGCAGCAAATATTTCTGTTTCTTTTGATGCTGTGCCGTTGCCGATTGAAATGCAGTCAACACCGTGTTTAACGATAAGACGTTTTATGAGTTCTTTAGCCTGAGCTTTCTGGGACTCTGAATGAGTAACATAGATAACACCCGTATCAAGAACTTTACCCGTTGGTGCAACAACAGCAACCTTACAGCCTGTTCTGTAGCCGGGGTCAAGGCCGATAACAACCTTGCCCTTAACGGGAGGAGCAAGCAGAAGCTCTTTTGTGTTGAGTGCAAATACTTTGATTGCGCTTGCGGCGGCATTTTCGGTGAGCATATTTCGGATTTCTCTTTCAATTGAGGGATAAATCAGTCTGTTATATGCATCTTCACCCGCAAGACGGACTGTTTCGGTGCAGGGAGAGCCGAGTTCGTTAAGAGTGGCGCTTGTGATAACATTTGCCGCTTTTACTGCGTCAAGTGTAACTGAAACTTTAAGGAACTTTTCTTTTTCACCTCTGTCAATGGCAAGAACTCTGTGACCCGCAATCTTATTGACGGGTTCGGAGAAATCGTAATACATTGTATATACGCTGTCTGCATCCTTATCTGTTGCGGCTGCGGTAACAACACCGATTACGGAGAAAAGATTACGGAGTCTGCGGCGGATATCCGCATCATCGGAGATATTTTCTGCGATAATATCCATTGCACCCTTAAGAGCCTCGTCTGCGGTTTCAACACCCTTTTCGGAATTAACAAATTCAGCAGCCATTTCTATGGGGGAGAGTGAATCAGCTTTCTGCTCGTAAATAGCATCTGCAAGAGGTTCAAGACCCTTTTCTCTTGCAATTGATGCTCTTGTTTTTCTCTTGGGTCTGAAGGGTCTGTAAATATCTTCAATTTCGGCAAGTGTTGATGCGGCATCGAGCTTTGCCGCAATTTCATCGGTCAGCTTTTCCTGACTTTCGATGGATGAACGAACTTCCTCTCTTCTTTTATCGAGGTTGCGGAGATATTCGAGTTTTTCGGAAAGTTCACGGATAACCTGATCGTCAAGGGTGCCGTGAGCTTCTTTTCTGTATCGTGCGATGAACGGGATAGTGTTTCCTTCATCGATGAGATTTACTGTGTTTTCAACCTGCCATCTCTGGAGATTGAAATGAGTGGTGAGTGCCTGAATAATATCCATTAATCTGCTCCTTAAAAGTTTTTCTTAAGCTGTCTGATATCTTTTCCCAGGAAAAGAATAGAAACATAGTTACCGATTATTCTTGATGTAACTCTTTGTGTATATTTGGCTTCAAGCTCATCTTCGGTTAGATTTGTGCTGATTATAACGGGCTTTGAGCGGTTTATTCTTGTGTTGATTATATTATAAAGTGCAGCGGTGGTGAAGTTTGTTACGAATTCCGAACCGAGATCATCAATGATGAGCAGGTCGCAATCCATAATTTCGTTTTCTCTTTCACCCGAATTTGAATAGCTGAACTTTTCTTTTTCGAGAGAAGTGAAAATATTCTGCGCCGAATCATAGATAACATTGTATCCTTTTTTTATAATCTCGTTTGCTATTGCAAGCGAAAGATGAGTTTTGCCGAGACCCGTTGCGCCGTACATAAAAAGGCTTTCCGACTGAGTGTCAAAATCCTCGGCATAGCATTTGCAGTAATTTAGTACATCTCTCATTCTGTTTCTGGGAGAAACGCCGAGTGCGGGATCAACGGGCAAGGGATAATAATCAAGATTGAAAGTTTCGAAGGTGCAATCAGCACTTTTAGAAACGGAAGCAAGCTCGCCCGAAGCAAGCTCCTTCAAAAGCTGCTTTCTGCATTCGCAGAAATAAATGCCATTGAATCCCGTATCGCTGCATACCGGGCAGGTGAAGGGGGCTTTGAGATAATCTTCGGGATATCCGTTGGATTTGAGGAGCTCTTTAATATTAGCCTGAACAGCAAGGTTATGCTCGGAAAGATTCTTTATGTATTCTTCGGCATCCTTGCCCATACCAATTGCTTTGACAACTTCAAGACCTGTTTTGGACAGAAGCTGCTCAAGTTCGGTTATCTGAGGTATTTTAGCGGTGATTTCCATATGATGAGCAAGGCGAATTCGTTCAGCCTTTGCACGCCTTTTTTCAAGTATGCCGTTTGCCTTTGAAAGTACGGTTTTGCTGTAACTCATTCTTTTTTCTTCCTTTCATATTTTAATTCACCGTGAAGTGACTGCTGCCTGAATTCATTAAGGTCATAGGATGCCTGATTTGAATTGCCGACTGCTTTTGTTGCCGAAGGTTTTTTCTTTTCAGCGATATCGTTTATAATATCGTCGGGTTTCTTATATCCTTTTGCATACCAATTATTAAGAACCTTGTCCATATATGCAAAGCTGAGTTTGCCCGTATGGTTTGCCATTTCTTCATAAGCGGCAATAATCATATCAGTGCTGAATTTAAGTTCGCCGCTCCATTTTCTTATGTATTCATTCTGCTTTACGGTTGGCTTTTCGTTTGAAATGCCTGCGTATCCGGCAAGCTCTTTCCATATTGTGTTTGCGTTTCTCAATGCGGAAATCTGCTCTGCTGCTTTCGATACATTATCGATTTCTCTCGATCCCCAATCCTTGCCGACGGTATAAATATAGTTAAAATTCTTTTTGCCGACTGATACACAATAGTCAATAAGCATATAAAGAACTTCGCAGGGGAGGCCGTAATAGTCGTGAAGCAGGATGATTGTGCTGTTTTCGTTATAACCTATTGTGCCGACTATTTCCTGAATCTGCTGAAGAAACTTTTCGATTTCGGGCGATTCATCAATTCTTTTTGCGATTTCGGACATCGTTGGTCTTGAAGGCTCAATATCATTGATGTTATTTTTAGGTTCAGATAATTTAACGGGTTCGGGAGCAGGAATATTCGGGACTTCAATCGGTTCGTCTGTTGAATGAAGAACTCCTGTGAGAACCCAATACTGAAGATAATCCTCCGCATCTGACGGGTTGATTTTCAAAGCCTTGCACATTTCGGATATGTCGGGGCTTTCGGTATTGTTGCGTAAAATCCAGAGCAATACCTTGAGCTGGTCGCCGTTTGCAAGGCGGATATGCTTATCAACGATATCCGTGGGTACGGCAAATATTGACTTGAATAAGTTTGTGTTTACTGAAAAGCTCATAAGTTAATCTCCGTTTCATATTTACGCAATTATGCAGTAAATTTAATTATACACAAAAAAGCGGAAAAATGAAACAAAAAATCGCAAAAAAACTCATATTTTATAATGTTTTATAAAATTAATTAATATATACAATTTATAGTATATTCGTTTACGGTCAACCACAAGAATGTCGGCAAATGCAACAAAAAGAAAAAGAGACCGCTTCAAGCGGTCTCTTAATCATGCGTTTGAAATCAAACGGCTCTTGTAACCTTACCTGAGCGAAGGCAACGTGTGCAAGCGTAAACTCTCTTGGGAGTACCGTTTACAACAGCCTTAACTCTCTTAACGTTGGGTTTCCAGGTTCTGTTTGAACGTCTGTGTGAGTGAGAAACCTGAATGCCGAATGACACATCCTTACCGCAGAAATCGCATTTTGCCATGTGTCACACCTCC
>JAZNRG010000138.1:0-17874 GCA_045590575.1 Acutalibacteraceae bacterium
GGCTGGGGAATAGGGATTCGAACCCCAACAAACAGAGTCAGAGTCTGTCGTGCTACCGTTACACTATTCCCCAATGTAACTTTTATGTGGGCTACGGATATATATTATACACAACTGTCAGAAAAAGTCAACACATTTTTCGGAAAAATTTTGATTTTTTTATTTTGTTTTGAACGGTATTTTTCTATTGTAAAAATCAGCCGTATATATTAAAATGTATATAATATATATTGCGGAGGTTTTCGATGAAAAATCTGCTTAAAAAGATGTTAAGTCCGACTGTCAGAAGAAAGATTCTTGCTTTTCTCAACCGCTTATGGTGCTTTGTGTGCCGACTGATGCCTGTTCAAAACAGAGTGCTTTTCTATACCGTGAGGGCAGACGGCAAGCTGCTCGATAATGCAAAGGCAGTTTATGATGCTCTTGATGCAGATAAAGTTGTCTTTGCTCATATGCTTCCCCATTCCGTTAAAATTAAACCTCTTGCTTATTATTATTTGCTGACAAGCAAAGTTATAGTGACCGATGACTATCTTCGCTATATGCGCGCAATAAGGCTTCGTAAGGGGCAAAAGCTCTTTCAGATATGGCACGCTTGCGGTGCGTTCAAAAAATTCGGTCTTGATGCACCGTCAAAGCTCAGCGAAGCAGAGGAAAGAGCCACCCACTCGCAGTACGATGCCGTTGCGGTTACCGCTGAAAAATGCGGCAGGAGCTTTGCTCACGCCTTCGGTATCAGTGAGGATAAATGTCTGCCCATAGGTCTTCCGAGAACGGACAAGCTTCTGAAAGATGCCCCCGAAATGCGTGAAAGCATTTTTGAAAAGTATCCCGAATTCAGAAACAAGAAGATATATCTCTATTGCCCCACTTTCAGAGAAAAAGACGGCGGATATATCAGGTACGAAACGGGAATCGACTTCGGAAAAATGAGCGATATGCTTTCCGATGATGAGGTTTTTGTTATCCGACGTCATCCGCTTATGGATTACAGCCTTTGCGGTGAACATAAAAACATAATCGACCTTACGGGCGAATCCACCCCTGCGCTGACAGCGGCCTGCGATGTTATGATAACCGATTATTCTTCGGTTATTTATGATGCCTGCCTTCTTGATGTGCCGATGGTATTCTATTGCCCCGATTATAAGGAATACGAGAGAGGATTTTATCTTAATTTTCCAGATGATTTACCCGGTGAAATGATAACAGACCCGTCACTCCTGCTTGATGCAATAAGAAATGCAAAAGAAAATCCGCCCGTTTCTAAAATTCAGAATTTCAGAAACGAGCAGATGATAGCGTGTGACGGAAAATCAACCGAGCGTGCGGTTGAACTCATCAAGAGTTGGCTATGATAAAATTAAAAATTCTTTCGGTATTATTGCAATCAACATAATCAAAATTGAAATCTCTGAAACGGCGGAGTTTTTCTTCATCGTTTCGGGGATTTTTTATTGCTCCGACAACTTCGTCAAAAGTTCTTGCAACCGCACCGGGAACATAACTTTCATAGTCAAAATAGAATGAACGCTCTTTTTCATATTCTTCAAGGTCAAACGCAAAGAAAATGCAGGGCTTTGAAAGCAGAGCAAAATCCATGCACGCCGAGGAATAATCGGTTATCAGCATATCGCAGATGAGAGTGAGCTCGCCGATATCGTGACCGTTTGTTACATTAATTGCCCCGTCAACCGTAACTCCAGCATTAATCTGAGGATGAAGTTTAATGAGGAGTCTGTATTCATCGCCGAGAGAATTGAATTTATTCATATCAATTCGGCTGAGCAGATTTTTATTTGCTTCGGGAGAATCACGGAAGGTCGGAGCATAGAGAATCAGTTTTTTGCCCTTACATTCGGGATGTGTATCATCAAATCTGCGTCGAACGGATTCAACATCCTTTTCGCAAAGCAGCAAATCTGTTCTCGGTGCACCGAGGGGGAGAATTTTGCTTTCGTCAACGCCGAATGCCTCTGCATAAATCGGTGCAACATTCTTTGAAGAGCAAACGATATATGTAAGATTCTGAGAGCATTTCTTTTCCCGTTCGGCAACATCGGCTGTCAGCGGAGCGGAAAGACCGAACTTTTTGAATGCACCCTCTGCGTGCCAGAGCTGGGTAACAACCGCATCTTTACTAAAATTCAGCGATGCCATCGGCATAAAGTTATCGTTGAGGAAAACGTATTTTGCCGTTGAGAGAGCTTTGGCTTTCAATGTAAAAAATCCCGCCGCTCTGAGGCAGGATAAAATAAGGGAGCCAACACTCGAGGTATCGAGTTTCAGTGCCCTTGTTGAGATTGTAACGATTTCGTAGCTGCCTTGTTTTTCAACATAGGAGCGCAGAGTTCCGAGAGAGTCGCATTCGCCGCCGTTATGCGGAGCAACAAAAGCAATTCTGTTCTCTTTTACGGGGAAGATTCTGCAGATGTTAAAAAAGAAAGCATAAAGAGAATAAAAAAGTTTTTTCAAAATTAACACCAACGGTTATTTTTTGATTTTTAAAAACAGCTTTGCACCGAGATTGATAATAAAATCGGGGAAGATTCCGAATTTAGGCGATTTTTTAAGCAGGGTGATAACCTTAAGAAATCTTGTATCAAGCGGAGCTTTTCCGTTGCAGACAACGGTAATTTTTCCCCTTGCATTTTTTTTGCCGCCGATACGGATATTCTCACATTCGGGCACATCCTTGCTCGTTGTAACAAGCTCAAAAACGGGCATCGACTGTGCAAAGAGAGAATCGATGAATTCCGCCGTGCATTTTTTTGTAACAACGCTCACAAACGGCTTTTCAGCAATAAGGTTCTTATCAAAAATCGGATTGCCGATATCCTTCTGTGCATTTTCACATTTCTTAAGAGTTTCGGCATTCATCTTTGCTTTGATTTCTTCGCATTTCTGACCGATGAGCTTAACGGTTTCGTTATCTGCTCTCCAGAGAATGCGATAGAATTCGTTGATGAGTGAGGAATAGGTTTTATAGAGAATTTCCTGCAGGTAATCCTCTGAATCGGTTGCTTTTTCAGCCGATTTATAAACAATGTCAAGCGATTGCGAAAAATGCTCCACAAGCTCGCTGCTGATGCTTTGGCTTACGGAAAAGCCTTCCTTCGGGGTATGGCGGCGGTAGTGATAAACCGCATTGCAAACACCTGTTATAACAGGCTTCTTGTCGTGAACAAGCTGCATTATGAACGCTCCGTCCTCACTGTAACGCAGGGGAGGAAAACGCACATCGCTGCTTTTTATCATTTCTGTTCTGAACGCTTTGTTGCCGAGCAGGAAGTTCCAGAGCAGGCGGCTGTCAAAGCAGTCTATGTGTTCATCTTTTGCAAGCGAATCCGCAACGGGGTTGAATTCCTCACCGCCGTAGCCGAAACGGAGAATGCGGCAGATTGCCATATCCGCGCCCGTTTTCTCCATTTTGTTATAAATTTTTTCAAGAGAATCGGGGGAGAGCAAATCATCGCTGTCAAGGAAAAGGGTGTATTTTCCTTCGGCGTAACTTATACCATTGTTTCTTGCTGCAGACACGCCAGAATTAGGCTGGGTGAGAGCAAGAATATTACTGTGTTTTGCGGCGTATTCCGCAATAATATCGGGAGTTGAATCGGTAGAGCCGTCGTTGACAACGATAATCTGAATATCGCCGAGAGTCTGACCGATGAGGCAGTCGAGTGTTTGCGAAAGAAACATCTCGCTGTTATATGCGGGGATGATAACTGAAAACTTCATTTTATTTATCCCATTTCAGAACTGTTTTACCGAAGTTGCGGCTGATATCTGTTGCAAAGGCTTTATGAATGTCGGGAATGCTTCTGATATCGATAACTTCGCCGATAAGATTTTCAAGGTATGCCGAAATTTTCGGGTTGCTTTCGAGAAGGTCCATTGTGCGTTGAAAGTCTTCAACGCCGCTTCGGCTTGAGCCGAAAAGATTGAGACCTCTTTCAAGCACCATACGTGTGTTGATATCAACGAATCTTTCGCTTACGCCCATAAGACCTACGGAGCCTTCAGGGTTTATCATATCAATAATCTGAGCGATTGCAAATCTTGAGCCCTCGCCGCCGACGCACTCGAATGCGTGGTCAATCTTAAGCCCTTCGGGCACGTGGTCAACGTGGTATGCACCGTCTGCGAAAGCAAAGTAGGCAAGCTTTTCATAGACCGTGCCGAAAACGTAGAGCTTTGTGTCAGGATAAAGAGCCTTGAGAATGAGGGCGGTTATGAAGCCCACATTGCCGTCGCCCCAGATTCCTATTGAATTCTTTCTTGTATGAGAAAACTTCTCAAATCGGGAGATTGCATGAACCGCAACGCTGATGAGCTCAGCAAAAGAGGCGATGCGAAGGTCAACGCCTTCAGGTACTCTGACAAGTCTGTCGGGAGCAATATCGATATAATCTCTTAAAAATCCGTCGTATCCGCTTGAGCAGAAACGGCTTGAGATACGGTAGTTTTCTGCAATAACATCGTCATCCTCGGTTGGAGTGTTGGGCACGGGCACAACAACTTCACCGGGCTTGAAATTACCCGTCGGGTCAAAAACAACCTTTGCACAGCATTCGTGAATGAGTGCCATCGGGAGCTTTGCCTTGAGCGCTTCACGGCTTCTTTTGCCGAGATAATAGCGCTGGTCAGCCTTGCATACCGAGAGGTAAAGAGGGCGCAGGATAACGCTGCTTTTAATATCGGGCTCGGTGCAGGCAACTTCAATCATGCCTGGTGCAATGAGCCTGTAAACTGAATTAATCATCTGGATCCTTGCCTTTCAATCAGTCGGTAGTGCCCAGAAGAGTGTGGGCAACCTTGAGGTCATACGGATAAGTGATTTTGATATTGAATACCTCGCCGTTTACCATATAGACATCTTTGTTCTTAATGGAGAATATCTTGCAGGCATCGGTGAGAATAGCTTTTTCTTCTTCTGTGAGGCTCGCAAGAACTCTTTCGAGTTCCTTGAGGCGGAATGACTGCGGGGTCTGACCCTGATACATCATTGAACGGTCGGGGATTGATGAAATTATCTTTCCGTCACGGCTTTCAACGATTGTGTCGGTTGCGGGGATAACGGTGTCGCAAGCGCCGTATCTGATAGCTGCGTCAACGTTTTCCTCAATGATTCTGTGGGTAAGGAAGGGTCTTACCGCATCGTGGGTAATGATAACGGTGTCTTCGTCTGCTTCGTAATTCTTTTCGATGAATTCGATGGCATTTTCAAGAGTGCCGTTTCTTGAAGAGCCGCCAGCAATAACGGTTATCTTCTTGCCTTCGGGAAGGTGCTTTTTGATTAAATCCTGGGTATGAGCAACCCATGCCTTCGGGCAGAGAACGATTATTTCGTCGATTCTGTCATTAACAAAAAACTTTTCTATAGTGTGAACGATAACGGGCTTTGTGCCAAGCTCGAGATACTGCTTGGGAGTGTCTGAATTGCCCATGCGGCTGCCGATGCCGCCTGCAAATACTGCTGCGAAAACCATAATACCAAATCCTTTCGCTCAGAGTAACTGTGTTTATTATTTTCCGCCCTTGACCATTTCGTCATACTGAGCGCAGATTTCTTTTGCATCTCCGCTTGCAATAAGTTTTCCGTGGTCAAGAATGATTACTTTGTTGCATATATTGAGCACCTGCTGGGTACTGTGCGAAACAAACAAAACCGTTGTTCCCTTATCAAACATGGAACGGATTTTATTTTCGCTCTTTTTTCTGAATTTCGCATCGCCTACGGACAAAACCTCGTCAAGAATGAGGATTTCGGGCTCAACCGCAGTTGCTATTGCAAAGCCGAGCCTTGCGCGCATACCCGAAGAATAGTTTTTGACGGGTACGTCGATAAATTCCTTGAGCTCGGAGAATTCAACAATATCGTCATATCTTTCTTCGATGAATTTGCGGGAGTAACCCATTGTTGCACCGTAGAGAAAAACGTTTTCTTTGCCTGAATAGTTCATATCAAAACCAGCGCCGAGTTCAAGCATAGGAGCGATAACACCGTTGACCTTAACACTGCCTTTGGTGGGTTTGAGAACGCCTGCAATAACCTTGAGTAGGGTCGATTTGCCTGCACCGTTAAAGCCGAGAACACCGACTCTGTCGCCCTTTTCAACGGTGAAGCTGATATCGTTCAGTGCCCAGAACTCGGTGAAATGCAGTTTTCTCGTAACGAGCTTTATGAAATATTCTTTTATATTGTCAACCTTTTCTTTGTTGAGATTGAACATCATGCTCATATTCTCAACAACAATTGCCGGTTTGCTCATAAGCATTTCCTTTCATCAGATATGAAGAATGAATTTGTCCTGCTTTTTGTAGAATGCCCACAGACCGATGATAACCGTCAGAAGGCTGAAGCCGAGAGAATACCAGAAATGGTTCATATTGAACATTTCGCCGTAAAGAACACAGCTTCGGAACATATTGGTTATCGAGTAAAGCGGGTTTGCCATAAGAGCCATTTTTACAAAGCGGCTGGCGATGTTGAGCTGATCAACATGGTAGAAAATCGGGGTGAGGTAGAAAAGAAGCATACAGAATACCTCATAGAGATATTCAACATCCTTGAAGAACACTTCAAGGGTACAGAGAATCAGACCTACGCCGATGCTCAGAATAAGCAGAATTATAATAGGAACGGGAGAAAGGAAAATATAGCCGTTGATAATCGGCGGTTTGTCCGAGAAGAAATAGAAATAGATAATGAAACAGGCAAGCACGGTCAGTGAAATAAGGAATGTTACGAAGTTTGCGATAACATTCGAAAGGGGGTAAATATATTTGGGAACATAAACCTTCTTGATGACCGAAGAACTGAGTCTTATAGATCTCATTGCTCTCTTTGTGGACTGGGTAAAGAATTCATAGATAAGACGTCCGCAAAGAAGGTAGATGGGGAAGTTAACCATCTGTGCATTCTTGTTGCCGAAAACACCGCCGAAAACAAGCACGAGTACGATTGTTGTTAAAAGCGGCTGCAGGAATGTCCAGAAAATTCCGAGCACGGAGTTTCTGTACTGCAGTTTTATGTTTTTGCGGACTATTTCGTAAAGCAGGTATCTGTACTTATAGAAATTCTTTAAGTATTTCATATTATTTTCCCGTTTCCGCTCTTATTTCAGACCCCATTTTGCAAAATAATTGAGCATGGAGTTTATCTGAACGAGCTTGAGCTTAAAATTCTTTTTGGATTCGCGGCCCCATTCGTGATAAACGGTTGCCTTAGGGCAATAAACCGTGCGGCTTCTCGAATTAACCTCGAGGGTGAGGTCGCTGTCTTCAAAATACATAAAATAACGTTTGTCAAAGCCGCCGATAGCTTTGAAAAGTTCTGTTCTGATGAACATAAAGCAGCCTGTTGCGTTCTGAATATCTGTCGGCTGAGAAAGGTCGCAGTCGAGCATTGCGTATTCTTTGAGGACGTTGCCGGGCTCACCGCTGCCTCTCATACGGCTTGCAACAAGATACTTGATGCAGGGTCTTCTTTTGCCGAGAATCTGGAGCCTGCCGTCGGGAAATCGGATTTCGGGCGATGCCATACCGATATCTTTGTTGGCTTCAAGAAACGCTGCAAGCTTTGTGATGACATCATCTTTAACTATGATGTCGGGATTGATGATTACGTGGTAATCCGAATCAAGCTTATCCATAATGAGGTTGTGACCCGCGCCAAAGCCGATGTTTGCTCCGCTGCGGATAACGGTTACCTCGGGATAATGCTTTTCTATATGTTCCACGGTTCCGTCCGTTGAGCCGTTGTCAACAACATAAAGACGGAAGGGAACCTCGGTGCATCTGAGGAGTGAACCTACGGCGTTATCGATGGTAGCGATATTGTTATAGGTCACTATGCAACCGGTTACGGTAATATCCATTATATTATTTCCTTTCCAAGGCACATATTGGAAACTGCAAGTAATTTCTGCTGACCGCCGTTAAATGCGCCGGAACACAATCATTTATTATGTAGGGGCGATTCACGAATCGCCCGCAAGAATATGATAATTGTTTGCCGTTTTTTCACCTTTGACGTATACCTGATACGCCTGCAGGTGAGAAAAACGCCATCCGTCATCATTTCTCGTCGGTCTTTTGGATTACTTTATTTTAACCAAAGATAAAATTATATTTATTCGCCATTTTATTTTCTGCATAATGCCCGTTTTGCCTCCAGTGACCGTTCCGCTGTGTCTGCGCCACATAATAAGCGGCTTGCGAATCAAAACAACGTTAAACTTCTTTTTAAGGGCGATGAGAGCAATCCACCAGTCATGCATTGCCAGACCCTCGGGGAAAGGAAGCGACGCATCAAGCACTTTTTTGTTGAATGCCATGCAGCAACCCACAAATGAATTTCTGAGGAGGTTGATCAAAAATGAGGTGTTTGAACCGTGGACAGCAAAAAATGACGGCTCGGTTATATTGAGGTCGGAGTCGGTGACTGCCGAATCGTGAAGCACAAGGTCTGCACCGTTTCTGAATTCGTTCATAACGCATTCAACCTTGTCGGGCATCCACACATCATCCTGGTCGCAGAGAAAAATAATATCTCCCGTGCAGGCTCTTAAAGCGTTTTCAAAGTTTTTGACAACGCCTTTGCCTTCGCCCTCAATATAGCGTATTCTTTTATCCTTTGACTGAAATTCCGAAACGATTCCTCGGGTTTTGCCCTGCGGATAATCGTCCGAAATTATTATTTCATCGTTTTCACCGAGCTGGCTGAGGATGGATTCAAGCTGCCCGGCAATGTATTGCTCACCTTTGTATGCGGCGAGTGCAACGGATATTTTCATATCAGTCGATTGATTTCATCGTGGGGAAGAGAAGAACGTCTCTGATAGCCTGAGAGTCGGTAAGGAGCATGCACATTCTGTCGATACCGAAGCCGATGCCGCCTGTGGGGGGCATTGCATATTCAAGAGCCATCATAAAGTCTTCGTCTGTTGTGTTGGCTTCTTCGTCGCCCTGAGCAAGCTGAGCTTCCTGAGCCTTGAAGCGTTCTCTCTGGTCAATGGGGTCGTTGAGCTCGGAATAAGCATTTGCCATTTCCCAACCATTCATAAAGAACTCAAATCTCTCAACATAGTCGGGATCTTCGGGCTTCTTCTTTGTGAGGGGAGAAATTTCGATAGGATGGTCGATAACGAAGGTGGGCTGGATGAGATGCTCCTCTGCGTATTCTTCAAAGAACAGTGCAAGGATATCGCCCTTGCCGTGTCTCTTTTCGTATTCGATGTGGTGCTTGTCCGCAATTGCTCTTGCATCCTCAAGAGTCTTGATTTCGTTCCAGTCAACATTTGCATACTTCTTGACTGCATCAACCATTGAAATTCTCTCGAAAGGCTTGCCGAGATCCATTTCAACGCCGTTGAATGAAATCTTTGTTGTGCCGAGAACAGCCTGAGCAACATGGCGGTAGAGATTTTCTGTGAGATCCATCATACCGTTATAGTCGGTATACGCCTGATAGAGCTCCATAAGAGTGAACTCGGGGTTGTGACGGGTGTCAACTCCTTCGTTTCTGAATACTCTGCCGATTTCGTAAACCTTTTCCATACCGCCGACGATGAGTCTCTTGAGGTAAAGTTCGAGAGAAATGCGGAGCTTGAAATCCTCATCAAGAGCGTTGTGGTGGGTTTCGAAGGGTCTTGCAGCTGCGCCGCCTGCGTTTGAAACAAGGATAGGTGTTTCAACCTCAAGGAAGCCCTGAGAATCAAGATAGTTTCTGATTTCTCTGATGATAAGTGAACGCTTAACGAAGGTATCCTTAACCTCGGGGTTCATAATGAGGTCAAGATAACGTCTTCTGTAGCGGGTGTCGGTGTTGGTGAGACCGTGGAACTTCTCGGGGAGGGGAAGAAGTGATTTAGAAAGAAGTCGGATTGCCTTTGCGTGAACAGAAATCTCGCCTCTTCTTGTTCTGAAAACAAAGCCTTTTACTTCAACGATATCGCCGATATCCCACTTCTTGAATTCGGCAAATGTTTCTTCTCCGATTTCGTCAATCTTAACATAAACCTGCATTCTGCCGGTGAGGTCTCTTACGTCGATGAAGTTTGCCTTACCCATATCTCTGCGGCTCATCATTCTGCCGCAGATTGAAACATCGCAGTTTTCGAGTTCATCGAAACGCTCAACGATTTCTGCGTTGTGGATGCTCTGCTCTGCAAGGGTGATTTGGAAGGGGTCGTTGCCTGCAGCCTGGAGAGCCTGGAGCTTTTCAACTCTGATTTGTCTGAGCTCGTTAGTGTCCTGAACCTGCTCCTCTTCGGGGGCAGCGTTAACAATCTTTTCTTCAGCCATTGTTTAAAAATCCTTTCATATAAATGCGACAGACGGAGCCGAAAGGCTCCGCATATCATGAAATTTATTTTGAAATTGCAAGAATCTGCATTTTGATAACCTTGCCGCTGGGAGTATGAACTTCAGCGATATCGCCTACTTTTTTGTTCATAATTGCTGAGCCGACGGGTGAAAGGTCGGAGATAACGCCGTTTTCAATGTCGCTCTTACCGAGAATTTTGTATTCAACCTCTTCTTCAAAATCCATATCGTAAAGCTTTACTTTTGAACCGACGTGGACCATTTCTGTTGAGATTTCTTCTTCATCAAGAATTGTTGCGTTGCGAAGGTCAGCTTCGAGTTTTGCGATTTCGGCTTCCATCTTAGCCTGTTCGTTCATCGCCTCATCGTATTCGGCATTTTCCGAAAGGTCGCCGTGTGAACGGGCTTCTTTGATTTTTTCGGCTATGTCGTCTCTTCCTTCGGTTTTAAGTCTGTTGAGTTCCTCACTGAGTTTGTTATAATCCTCACGGGTAAAGACAGTCTTTTTTTCCATTTCGGTATATCTCCTTTAGATTTGATATTAATTACAAGAATCCATTTTCTGCTATATTATATATAATATATTATATTATGTCAAGTATTTATTGTTATAGTGACTTGCCGCCCAGACGGCAGGCGACGCATTTTACGGCGTTCTTGTCGATGCATTCGTTGCAGCTTGTTTCGGCTTTTTCAAACACGGAGCTGCGGTATTCCGATGAACCGCAGAGCTCGGTTAATGCGCCTGCAAAATCAACGGAGTCTATATCATCGCCGATTATTATGCGGTGTTTTTCATTCAGTTTTACACCGTTGCCGTAAACAACAAGAGTACCCGCGTTCTTCTTTTTTGATGAAAATATAACTGCGTTTTTCATCTCGGGAGTTACGGCTCCGTCGCAGGAAATAACAACTTCGTGTTTGCTTGAGGGTTCATAATTCCCCCGTATGATAAGCGATGCGCCGTAATCAACATATGCTCTGACGCAGGCTTCGGCGTATCTTTCGGGATGGGAAGTGATTGTTCTGACGGTTGAGGCAAAGGGGAGAAGTTTGCAGATATCGGAATAATGAACGGCGAATCTGTCGGTCAGGGTGATGCAGAGATTTTCGGGCGGAAGTGTTGAATTTTTAAGGGTTTCAAGAGCTGTGTTGAACACGAGAAGCGAGTTCATAAAAGAGGGGATATATCTTTTTATGCCGCTGTTATCAGGGATATGACAGCTTCTTGGGGCAATGATTCTCGAGGAATATCTGCCGCATCGGTAATGCAAGTTTTCCCAGTCGATGCTCCGCTTTTCTTCGAGCACATCAAGTGTAAAAAACGGCAGGGATTTTTCAACCGTACAGGCGGAAACGGATGAATTCCGTATAGTTTTTCTTTGCTTTCTTCTTTTTATAAGGTTCTTTTCGGGAGAAATCATTCTTAAAACAACAAACACATTATCGCACCTCTCGGATTTTATGATATAAAACCATAATATGCACCGGGAAACACGATAATGTGTTTTTTATTCGTCTATATATACGAGTTCAAGCTCTTCTGCGGTCAATTCACGGCATTCGCCTTCCGCAAGAGAAGTGTCGAGCTTCAGCGAGCCTATCTGAATTCTTCTCAGATGCTCAACGTTGTTGCCGAGAGCGTGAAACATACGCTTGACTTGATGATATTTGCCCTCTCTGATTTTTATTTCGGCGGCGGGCAACCCGTCTGAAGTTGTAAAGGCTTTTGCCTTTGCAGGCAAACACTCCGTGCCGTCTCCGAGGGTTATTCCTTCTTCGAGTCTGCGTATATCGTTTTCGTCAATCGGGAAGGAGAGTGTTGCTTCGTATGTCTTGAATACATGGTGTGCGGGGCTCATTATCTTATGGGCAAATGCGCCGTCGTCTGTTATTATCAGCAAACCCACGGTATCTCTGTCGAGCCTGCCTGCGGGGAAAAGACTGCGTCTTTTCAGTTCGGGCGGAATGATATCGATAACCGTCTTTTTTGCGGGGTCTGTTGTTGCGCTGATAACTCCCTGAGGCTTGTTAAGCATAATATACACGTGCTCTTTAGCTGTGAAGTTATAACCCTTTACAATGATATCGTCAACATCGGCATCAACAAGCTCCTCCGCACGAAGGCAAACTCTTGAGTTGACCGATACCGCACCGTCTTTGATGAGCTTTCTTGCATCCTTTCTTGAAACATTGCAGTTGAGTGCTATTAACTTGTCAATACGTTTAAGACCCATAAAAGCAAACTCCGTTCTATGAAAAAAGGGTCGGCGGTTAGTGCCGACCCCTGAATAATTCAGCTTTAATTATGCAAGCTCTGCGAAGTACTTGATTGTACGAACCATCTGGCTTGTGTAGCTGTTTTCGTTGTCATACCATGAAACAACCTGAACCTGATAGAGACCGTCTTCAATCTTTGTAACCATTGTCTGAGTTGCATCGAAGAGTGAACCGTAAGTGATACCGATGATATCGCTTGAAACGAGTTCTTCTTCTGTGTAACCGAAGGAAGCTGATGATGCAGCCTTCATAGCAGCATTGATGCCTTCCTTGGTGATGTCGTTGCCCTTAACAACTGCAACAAGGATAGTTGTTGAGCCTGTGGGAACGGGAACTCTCTGTGCTGAGCCGATGAGCTTGCCGTTGAGTTCGGGGATAACAAGGCCGATAGCCTTTGCAGCGCCTGTTGAGTTGGGAACGATGTTTGCAGCAGCAGCTCTTGCTCTTCTGAAGTCGCCCTTTCTGTGGGGACCGTCGAGAACCATCTGATCGCCTGTATAAGCGTGAACAGTTGTCATGATACCGCTCTGGATGGGAGCATAATCATTGAGAGCCTTTGCCATGGGAGCAAGGCAGTTTGTTGTGCATGATGCAGCTGAAATGATTGTGTCATCAGCTGTAAGAGTGCCTTCGTTTACGCTGTAAACGATTGTGGGAAGGTCGTTGCCTGCGGGAGCAGAAATAACAACTTTCTTTGCGCCTGCATCGATGTGAGCCTGGCTCTTAGCCTTTGAGGTGTAGAAGCCTGTGCATTCGAGAACAACGTCAACGCCGATTTCGCCCCAGGGGAGTTCTGCAGCGTTAGCCTTAGCGTAGATTTTGATTTCCTTGCCGTCAACTGTGATGCTGTCTTCACCTGCAACTACTGTGTCAGCGAGAGCGTATCTGCCCTGTGCTGTGTCGTACTTGAGAAGGTGAGCGAGCATTGCGGGATTGGTAAGGTCATTGATAGCAACGATTTCGTAGCCTTCTGCACCGAACATCTGACGGAAAGCAAGACGGCCGATACGACCGAAACCGTTAATTGCAACTTTAACTGCCATGGTAAATTACCTCCAAAAATAATTTTTAATTTTTGACCGTATTTATTTTATACATTTTTTAGCAAATATGCAACAGTTTTTTGATTAATTTTTTTATTTTTGCAAAGTTTTGGTAAACTGAACAAAATTACAAAAATCAGAGTAAAAAACGGTGCAAAACTGACAAAGAAATTGCATCATTTATGGTATTTTCCGCCGCTCGAAATCATAAAAGAACGGTAAACCTGTTCAAGCAGCATAACTCTCGCAAGCTGGTGGGGGAAGGTCATAGGACTCATCGAGAGCCTGAACTTTGCTCTGCTCTTGACTGCGGGAGAAAGACCGTGAGAGCCGCCGATGATAAAATCAAGCGTTCCGAATCCCGAAACGGCGCATTTTTCAATCTCTTTTGAAAGCCCCTCGGATGAGAGTTCTTTGCCTTCGATGCAGAGAGCAAAAACCGCATCGTTCTGCGAGATTTTTGCAAGAATTCTGTCTGCTTCGTCGCTTAATGCCGCATCTATCTGAGCATCGTTCGGGCTATCGGGAAGCCTTGCGGGGGTGAGTTCAATCACCTTTAATTTGCAGAATGCGCCAAGCCTTTTTTCGTATTCGGCGCACGCCATCCTGAGGTAATCTTCCTTTAGTTTTCCAACACAAATTATGTTTATATTAATCATTTTTTCTCCTGAAATTAAAGCGCAATAACGGGATTTATGTCACCTGCAACGGCGAGAATATAGTCGATATTTTCTTTTGCACCGGCCATTGTCATTGCGGCACGGGTGGTTTCAAAAGCGAGTGAGGGAATGTTGTTTTCCTTACTCAGATGTCCGAGAACAAAACGTGTTGTGCCCGATTCCATAAGCTTTACAGCTGTTTCGGCGCAACGTTCGTTTGACAGGTGACCGTGGTCGGAAAGTATTCTTTCTTTAAGAAAAAAAGGATACGGACCGTTCTGAAGCATCCTCACATCGTGATTCGATTCCAGCAAAACAAGGTCACTGCCGAAAATTGCATTCATAACGGTATCGGTAACTTTGCCGATATCGGTTGCAACGGCGATTCTTTTGCAGTCGGGAGTGACTATGCTGAACCCCGTGCTTTCACGGCTGTCATGGGGTGTACGGAAGGATTTGACGAAAATTCCGCCCGCTTCAACACCGCTTGACGGCATAATTTCAACCTGCATTTTTGCCGTCAGCGCACCTTGTTCATCCATACCTCTGAGAGTGCCCTCGGAGGCATAGACCTTGATACCGTGGCGCTCCGCAAAAACGCGGATTCCGTTGATATGGTCCCTGTGCTCGTGGGTCACGAAAACTGCCGAAATCCGGGAGGGGTCAACCCCTATTTCAGTGAGTGCTTCCGCCGTTTTTTTTGCAGATACGCCGACATCAACAAGGATTCCGCCCTGCGATGAACCTATGTAAGTGCAGTTACCGCTGCTTGATGAATAAAGAGAACAAAATCTTGCCATAAATACCTCTTCATAAATTCAAAAGGCTGCTCCACAAAAGGAACAGCCTTTATATAAAAACATTATATATTTCGCAAAATCAACCTGCGTTGGTAAGGCTGTTGGGTTCGGGGCAGAATACTCTTTTTATATCTGCGCCGAGTCCTTTGAACTTTTCAACAACATCCTCGTAGCCTCTGTCGATATGATAAATATCTTCGATTTCGGTAGTGCCGCTTGCCGAAAGACCTGCGATAATCATTGCAGCGCCTGCACGCAAGTCATCCGCTTTTACGGGAGCACCCTTGAGGCGTTCAACACCCTGAACAACGGCGAGTTGACCGTCAGCCTTGATATTTGCGCCCATTCTGTTGAGCTGCTCGGTGTATTTGAAGCGATTTGACCAGATGCTTTCCGAAATGATGCTGGTGCCGTCTGCGATAGCGAGAAGAACGGCCATCTGCGACTGCATATCGGTCGGGAAGCCGGGGTGAGGCATTGTCTTTATATTGCATTTATCGGGGCGTCTGTTGAGAGAAACTCTGACTGCATCGTCGAATTCTTCAACAGTTGCACCGCATTCGATAAGCTTCTTTGAGATTGATTCAAGGTGCTTGGGAATAACATTCTTGATGAGAACATCGCCCTTTGTTGCGGCGGCGGCAACCATATATGTGCCCGCCTCAATCTGATCGGGGATGATTGAATAGGTGCCGCCGTGAAGATGATCGACACCTCTGATTTTGATAACGTCTGTACCTGCGCCTCTGATATCTGCACCCATGGAGTTGAGGAAGTTTGCAAGGTCAACGATATGAGGCTCTTTTGCGGCGTTTTCGATAACGGTGAGGCCGCTTGCCTTTACTGCGGCAAGAAGAATATTGACCGTTGCACCTACGGAAACCATATCAAGATAGATGGGGCTGCCGATGAGCTTTTCTGCTTTTGCGTCAACAACGGCATTGTCTTCAACGGAAACGGTTGCGCCGAGAAGTTCAAAACCTTTGATGTGCTGATCGATGGGACGGGGACCGAGGAAACAGCCGCCGGGCATTGCAACTTTGGCTCTTGAGAACCTGCCGAGCAATGCACCGATAAAATAATATGATGCGCGCAGATGCTTTGTCATATCGTGGGATATAACATAGGAATCCACATGGCGGGAATCTATTTCGATTGTGTTTTTATTGATGAGTTTAACCTGGGCACCGATTTGCTTGAGAATCTTCATCATATAGTTGATGTCGCTGATAGAGCAAGGGAGATTCTCGATAACACATATATCTTGCGAGAGAATAGCGGCGGGAATAATAGCGAGAGCCGCATTTTTGGCACCGCTGATTTCAACTTCGCCGTGAAGCGGAGTGCCGCCGTTGATTACGAATTTCTCCAAAGAGCTTCCCTCTTTTCATCAATTTTTATATATAAAAAGTTGTATTTACTCAAAGTCTACAGTATTATATCACTTTAATTCCGATTTGAAAAGACCCAAAACAAAAAAATATGTCATATTTTCGTAATATTTTTGTTGTTTTTCTGTTCCTATTCAACAATATCGCCTTGTGTGCATATATAGGGTGTGTCGCAAACCGAAACATATATCTTGTAATTATTTGCCCTGTGCAAGGTAAATATCACTAAATTTCGGAGTATGTTTTTGGTAGTGTTAACAAATAATTTTTTGCCGAATATTTATTGGTGTTTTTTACCTAATTTGATTTTGAATTTATCTGAAGATTCAAAAATAGTTGTGACTTTTCACAAAAACAAAGTCTTGTTTTTGTGCCAAACAGAAAAAGCGGTGAGCTCGGTTTGACAAATTAAACAAAGGTTTTGACAAGGCGAAAATGCTAAAATTTGTTAATTTTCAATAAAAAGACCTTAAAATTCACAATAAATTCAAAAAAATATTGAAAAAAAGCGAATATTTCTATTGCAAATATCGTTTCTATTGTGTAAAATGTAGATGTCCCGATAGTCATTTTGTACAGTTTAACGAAAGCGGTTCTTCCGTGTGTCAAGCTGTATTCCGCTAAGATGTCAAAAGAAATCAAATTGAGGGGTAATTATTATGTCGAACAGAATTTTCCAGGGTCTTGTCCATCAGATGAGAGATGCAGTAGGAAGAACCTTGGGCGTAATTGACGAAACAGGAACCATTATCGCTTGCAGTGAGCTGAGCAAAATCGGAGAGGTCATCTCAACTGTAAACGATGTTTTTGCGGATAACGAGTTCCATTACATCAACGGTTATACTTTCTGCAATTTCGGCGCACATATTCAGACGGAATATGCTGTTTTTGTTGAGGGAACAGACGAGCTTGCAGGAAGATTTGCATCTGTATGCTGCGTTTCTCTCGAAAATCTCAAGCAGTACTATGAAGAAAAATTTGACAGAGGTAATTTCATAAAGAATGTTATCCTTGATAATATTCTTCCCGGCGATATTTATCTCAAATCAAGAGAGCTCCGCTTCACTTCCGAGGCAACAAGAGTTGTGCTTCTTATCAGAATCACAGACCATAACGATGCAGGCGTGTTTGATGCCGTTCAGAATCTTTTCCCCGACAAGAGCAAGGATTTTGTTATCAACATTAACGAGCACGACATTGCAATTGTTAAGGAAGTCAGAAGCAATATCGAAACAAAAGACCTTGAAAAGCTTGCACGCTCAATCTCCGATTCACTGAGCACCGAGGTTTACACCCATGTTCTTGTAGGTATCGGCACAACCGTAGAAGGCATCAAGGACCTCGCACGTTCATACAAAGAGGCTCAGAT
>JAZNRG010000139.1:0-8063 GCA_045590575.1 Acutalibacteraceae bacterium
GTTGGTTCAACAAAGGTAGGTCTCCACGTTTATAAGGAAGCTGCTGCAACCGGTAAGCGCGTTCAGGCTCTTTGCGAAGCCAAGAACCACGCTCTCGTTCTTGAAGATGCAGCCCTTGAAAGAAGTGCAAGAGGTATCATCAACTCCTCATTCGGCTGCGCAGGTGAAAGATGCATGGCTCTTCCCGTTGTTGTGGCTCAGGAAAGCATCGCTGATGAGCTTGTAGGCTATCTTGTTAAGTTTGCAAAAGAGCTTAAGCTCGGCCCCGCATATGATAAAGAATCAACCCTCGGCCCCGTTGTTACAGAAGCTCACAGACAGTCCATTCTCAAGTGGATTGAAAAAGGCATCGAAGAGGGTGCAGAGCTTGTTCTCGACGGCAGAAATCCCGTTGTTCCCGGCTATGAAAACGGCTTCTATGTAGGTCCCACTATCTTTGACCATGTTACGGAAGATATGACCGTTGGTCAGAGAGAAATCTTCGGACCCGTTCTCTGCGTTAAGAGAGTTAAGGACTTCGAGGAAGGTCTTGCAGTTATGAACGCAAATCCGTTTGCAAACGGCTCAGTTATCTTCACCCAGAGCGGTTACTACGCAAGAGAATTTGCAAAGAGAACAGACGGCGGTATGGTTGGCGTTAACGTTGGTATTCCCGTACCCGTTGGAGTATTCCCCTTCACAGGTCACAAGCAGTCATTCTTCGGCGACCTTCACTGCCTCGGCAAGGACGGCTTCCGTTTCTATACAGAAACAAAGGCGGTAACCACCCGTTGGTTTGACGAAGAAGAGATGAAGGCTCAGCACGTTGACACCTGGGACGGCTCAGTCGGCGGCGACCTTAAATAATAATGTATTTTAGGGACAACTTCGGTTGTCCCTTTTTATTTGCTATTTTCATTATACTCACATAAAACACTAAAACCGACGGTGGGAGCAAGTCCCGCCCTACCATAAAATCAAACTGATTTTTGCGAAACAACACAAAATGCATCGCAGACCATTCTCTTTGCACTCTGAACTCTGCACTTTTTCAGTAAATCTCTTGACACTCAAATTTATCTGTGTTATTCTATTGATGAAAATCAATAAATAAATTTGTTTATTGTTGCAAACAATAGGTGTTTGCGGCAATATTGTTCTGCACCTGTTTTCAAATGCTGACTTCTGAGGAAAGGAGGAGCCGGATGTTTATCCCCACCCCGTTTGGCATTATGCTCAAACAAGTAAGGGAATCCAAAAAGCTTTCGCAAGGTGACCTTGCGTTTGAGCTCGGAAAAACCGCACAATATATAAGCAACATTGAAAAAGGCAAAAACAACTCCCCGCCCGACGACGGCGATTTGTTTTCGCTCATCAATAAGCTCGGGCTTTCGGGCGAAGATGCCGAAAGATTCAGGCTCCTCGCCTATGCCGACAGAGGAATGCTTCCTCCGGAAATGTTCCGTTATGTTTCAGACCGTCCGGCTCTGATCGGACTTATTAATTACGGTATGACAAACGAATTTACCGAAGAATACTGGAGCTGCGTTTTGCAGGAAATCAATAATCAATAAAGGATGAATATGATGAAAAAAACACCCGATTATATAAAATATGCCGCATCAATAGTTCCCACCGAAAGGCAGATTATGTGGCAGGATATGGAATTCTATGCCTTCATTCATTTCGGAATCAACACTTTCACCGATTCCGAATGGGGCAACGGCAACGAAGACCCCGAGCTTTTCAATCCCGAAAACCTCGATTGCCGTCAATGGGTAAAGGTTTGCCAGCTCGCAGGTATGAAAGGTCTTATCCTCACCTGCAAGCATCACGACGGATTCTGCCTCTGGCCCTCGGCATACACAGACCATTGCGTTCGTTCAAGTCCCTGGAAAGGCGGCAAGGGCGATGTTGTTAAGGAATGCGCAAGGGCCTGCAAAGAATTCGGCATGAAATTCGGCGTTTATCTTTCACCCTGGGACAGACACGAGCCCACCTACGGCACGGGCGAAGCATACAATAAATTCTTCAAAAATCAGCTTCGTGAACTTCTTACTGCTTACGGCGATCTTTTTTGTGTTTGGTTTGACGGTGCGTGCGGTGAAGGCAAAAACGGCAAGGTTCAGGAATACGATTGGGACGGCTATTATAAGCTCATCCGCGAGCTTCAGCCCGATGCCGCAATCAGCATCTGCGGACCCGATGCACGCTGGTGCGGCAACGAAGCAGGTGTTTGCAGAAAGAGCGAATGGAACGTTGTTCCCTACTGGCATTCAAACAGCGAGCTGATTGCCGCCGCAAGCCAGAAGGATGTCAGCAAGCCGCCAAAAAAAATCAATCCCACTGACCTTGATTTAGGCAGCAGGAAGGCTATCAAAAAATGCAATAAACTCATATGGTACCCCGCAGAGGTTGATACCTCGATAAGAAAAGGCTGGTTCTACCATTCAAGCGAAGATTATTCCGTAAAGCCTCTCTCAAAGCTTATGGAAATCTACTATAATTCCGTCGGCGCAAATGCCAATTTCCTTCTCAACATCCCCCCCACTCCCGAAGGAAAAATCCACGAAAAGGACCTTGAAACCCTTCTTTCAATGGGTGCACAGCTTGATATCGACTTCAACGAAAATCTTGCCGAAGGTTCAATCATAACCGATAACCGCCACCTCGACGAAAACCACGTTGGTCAGATGGCTCTCAGTTATGACCCCGAAGAATACTGGCATTCGGGTGATAACCCTGAAGGTGCCGAGCTTATTCTCGACCTCGGCGATGAATACGATATCGATAAAATCGTGCTTGCCGAGCATATCAGAACAGGTCAGCAGATTGAAAAGTTCTCTCTTTACGGTCAGGTCAAGGGTAAATGGAAAAAGCTTGCAACCGAAACGGTTATCGGCCACAAGCGTATATGCAGATTCGATGAAATCCGCGTTCGCTATTTTAAATTGGTGATTGAAAAAGCAAGATGCTTTGCAACTATCTCAAAGTTTGAGGCTTATTAATCCCATTCTTTCCAGATTTCGGGGCAATAACCTACGGTTGCTTTCTTGCCGTTGCGGACAATGGGAGTTTTGAAAAGCTCGCCGTGTTCAAGAAGCTTTTCTTCAACAGCTTCCTTGCTTGCAAGATATTTGATGAAATGCTTTTCGTATGCCTTTGATTTCTCGTCAATAAGAGCTTCCATTGAGCCTACAGCCTGCTTCACGCTGTTATATTCGCCCTTGCTGAGATTCTTCTGTGTGAGGTCTATAAACTGGAATTTGATTCCTCTTTCTTTGAAGTAACGCTGTGCCTTCTTTGTATCAAAGCACTTGTTCGTTCCGAATATCTGAATGTTCATAAAAAATCCTCCGTAAGGTGAGTGGAATAGTAATATGGTAATAGAAATTCCGTCACAAGTCAATAGAGCGATTGAAATCCTCAATAATGCGGGGCATTCGGCATATGTTGTCGGCGGTGCGGTGAGAAACATTCTTATGGAAATCCCCGTCAACGACTGGGATATAACCACCTCTGCCCTTCCCGAGGAGACGCTTGAGCTTTTCGCCGATTACAAAACAATCGAGACCGGTCTCAAGCACGGCACGGTAACGGTTATCATCGAAAGTATGCCGCTTGAGATAACAACCTACCGCGTTGAGCACGGCTATTCGGATAACCGCCATCCCGACAAGGTTGATTTTACAGACAAGGTTGAGGATGATTTATCAAGGCGGGATTTCACAGTAAATGCAATTGCCTATTCGCCCTCAGGCGGATTCGCAGACCCGTTTGACGGTCAGAGTGACATTAAGAATAAAACAATACGATGCGTCGGCGATGCGGACAGACGCTTCGGCGAGGATGCGCTCAGAATACTGCGTGCACTCCGATTTTCTTCCGTTCTCGGTTTTGAAATTCATCACGACACGGCAGAGAGCATCCGCAGAAACTATAAGCTCCTTAAAAACATTTCGGTTGAACGCATTTTCGTTGAGCTCTCAAAGCTTCTTTGCGGAAAGGATGCAGGCAGAATTCTGCGTGAATACGAAGAAGTGATTTTCTTCATTCTTCCCGAGCTTTCGCCGATGAAAAACTGCGTTCAGAATCACGAAAGGCACATAAACGATGTGTGGGGACACACAGTCAAAGCCGTTGAAAGCATTGATCCCGTGCCCGAGCTTCGGTTTGCAATGCTGTTTCACGATTCGGGCAAGCCGCACGTCAAAACAACCGATGAAAACGGCACCGACCACTTTTATTCCCACGGTAAAGAGAGCAAAAAAATCGTGCGTTCTGCTTTATCACGGCTCAAAACCTCAAATAAATTCCGTGACAGAGTGAGTAACCTTGTGGAATACCACGATTTTCTTCCGCACAAAATAAGCAAGAAAACTTATAAAAGATATATCGCAAAACTCGGAATTGATATTATTTATGAACTGTTCAAAGTAAGGCAGGCAGATGTTTCGGCGCAGAATCCCGTATTCCTTGCCGAATGCCTTGAGCAAAACGAAGCGGGCAAAAAAACGCTTGCCGCAATCGAAAGCGAAGAAACCTGCTTCAGAATCAACGACCTTGCAATAAACGGTTCGGATTTAATAAATACAGGGGTGCCGTCCTCACCCGAAATCGGCAGAATTCTGAAAATTCTTCTCGATGAAGTTATGGATGAAAAATTGATGAATAATAAAAACGCTTTGCTGGCGAGAGCCGCCGAGCTTGAGATGCAGAAAGGGGAAGCCAATGAAAATTTCAGTAGTCAACATTGATAATGCGGCAAGATACGATGCCTTCAACACTTCACATCCCAAAGGACATATGATGCAGTCCTCATCATGGGGAAAAGTCAAAAAAGAATGGGAATGGAAAGGCTTTATCTGCGAAGACGATAACGGCAACATCAAGGGTGTTTGCGGCGTTCTTCTTCGCCAGATTCCGATGACACCGTTCAAAATGATGTATGCGCCCAGAGGACCCGTATGCGACCTCGGCGATACCGAAACCGTTGCCGAGCTTCTCAAGGCAGTAAAAGAATACGGCATCAGGAATAAGGCATACACCTTCAAAATCGATACCGACACCCTTGCATCGAATGCAGACTATATCGTTCTTCTTGAAAGCCTCGGCTTCAAGTTCAAGGACCACGGCGCAGGCTTCGACACCATTCAGGCTCGCTATATCTTCCGCCTTGACGTTGGCGGCAAAACCGAAGAAGATCTTCTCAATTCTTTCCATCCCAAAACCCGCTATAATATCCGCCTTGCCGCAAGAAAGGGCGTTACGATTGAAATAAAAGGTCCCGAGGCTTGCGAGGATTTCCATAAGCTTATGCTCGTTACCGGCACAAGAGATAATTTCGTAACCCGCGATGCATCATATTTCAGACGCATTATGGAAGCCTTCGGCGATGATGCAAGAATCTATTTTGCATATTATGAAGGCAACCTCATCGCAGGTGCACTCAATGTTGTCTGCGGCGACAAAGAATGGTATGTATACGGTGCAAGCTCCAACGAATACCGCAATGTTATGCCTAACTATCTCGTTCAGTGGGAAATGATTAAATGGGCAATGGAAAGAGGCTGTAAATACTACGATTTCAGGGGCGGTTACCCCGACGAAACCAATCCTCTTCACGGCATTTTCAAGTTCAAGAAAGGCTTCTGCAACGATTATCTTGAGCTTATGGGTGAGGCCGATCTCATCATAAACAAGCTCGGCTTCGAAGCAGTCAATGTTGCTCAGAAAGCGGCGAAATCAACCCGCAAAATCAGAGCAAAGCTCTTTAACAGAAAATAATTCAATATGATTCCTTCCACGGCAAAGATTTATCTTTGACCGCTCAAATCCTCCATATAAGTCAAGGCAGCACAGTGAGTGCTGCCTTGGACTTTTTATATTCATTTTTTCTTTATCCTTGACCAATATTCCCTGGCGGCCTGTTCGTTTTTATTGTCGCCGAATTCATAATATTTTTTGCTCTTTATCGCATCGGGCAGATACTGCTGTTCAACCCAATGGCCGGGGAAATCGTGGGGATATTTATAGAACTGACCTTTGTTCGGGTTATCCTCGCCGTCATAATGCATATTCTGGAGCTGACGGGGCACGGGACCCGTTCTGCCTGCGGCAACATCCGCCATAGCGGAATTTATGGCATTATATGCCGAGGTAGATTTGGGGCTTGTTGCAACAAGTATAACCGCATCGGCAAGGGGAATTCTTGCCTCGGGCAGACCGAGCATCATTGCCGCATCAACCGCCGCTTTAACAATAGGTATTATCTGCGGATAAGCAATTCCGACATCCTCGCAGGCGCAGACCATAAGCCTTCTGCACGCCGAAACAAGGTCGCCCGCTTCGAGAAGCCTTGCAAGATAATGAATTGCCGCATCGGGGTCTGAGCCTCGCATCGATTTCTGGTAGGCAGAAATAATGTCATAATGCTCGTCACCATCTTTATCGTATCTCATCGCACTCTTCTGAGTGAGAGATTTTGCGTTTTCAAGAGAGATTAACTTCTTGCCGTTTTCCGAATTTGCGGAAAGCACGCAGAGTTCAACGCTGTTGATTGCCTTACGCACATCGCCCGCACTTGCAGTTGCAATGTGTGAATATACGCCGTCTTCAACGCAGTATTCCTCTCCCCTGTCCTCAGCCATAAAATCAAACGCACGTCTGACTGCCTTTTCAGCTTCGGCGGGAGTCACGCTCTTGAATTCAAACACGGTTGAACGGCTGAGAATTGCACTGTAAACATAAAAATAAGGGTTTTCGGTTGTTGACGCAATAAGAGTTATCGAGCCGTTTTCGATATACTCAAGCAGAGTCTGCTGCTGCTTTTTATTGAAATACTGAATTTCATCGAGATATAGCAGAATTCCGTTGGGAGCAAGAAAAGTATCAAGCTTCGCAACAACCTCTTTGATATCCGAAGTGCCCGCAGTTGTACCGTTAAGCTTGACGAGGTGACGGTCGGTCGTTTTTGCGATTATGCTTGCAAGGGTTGTTTTGCCTACACCGGGAGGACCGTAAAAAACCATATTCGGAAGCTCGCCCGATTCAATGATATTGCGCAGCGGCTTGCCCCCGGAAAGCAAATGAGGCTGACCGATTATATCTTCAATTTTCTTTGGACGGAGTCTGTCCGCAAGCGGTGCCGACATAAAAATCCCTTGCCTTTCTTAAAATATAATAATAATTATATCAAAGATAACATATATATTCAAGAGCAGATTTTGCATTACACCTTGCAAAACAGTTTGTTTTTTGCAGGGATATGAAAGATTTATTAGTGTATGTTGCAAAAATCGCAAATATGCGAGGCTTATTTTTAGTTTTTTTAACAAAATTATGAAAGTTTAAAATTTTTTCTTGCAATTCCGCCCATTTAGGAGTAAAATGTAATGCATATCGGTGCTTTACCGTATTAAATTGTTATAGAAGGCTGTATGTTTACGGCATCATCATAAGGAGTGTTATTAATGAGTTATGTTAAGAACGTCATCGATATGGTGGCAAAGAAGCATGCTAACGAGCCTGAATTCGTTCAGACCGTTACAGAAGTGCTCGAATCACTTATCCCCGTTATCAATCAGCATCCCGAATACGAGGCAACCTCTCTTCTTGAAAGAATGGTTGAGCCTGAGAGATCAATCACTTTCAGAGTTACCTGGGTTGACGATAACGGCAAGGTTAACGTTAACACGGGCTACAGAGTACAGTTCAACGGCGCAATCGGTCCTTACAAGGGCGGTCTGCGTTTCCATCCTTCCGTATATAACGGCATTATGAAGTTCCTTGCTTTTGAGCAGACCTTCAAAAACAGCCTCACAGGTCTTCCCATCGGCGGCGGCAAGGGCGGCTCCGACTTCGACCCCAGAGGCAAGAGCGATGCAGAAATCCTTCGTTTCTGCCAGGCCTTTATGACTGAGCTTTACAGACATATCGGTCCCGACGTTGATGTTCCCGCAGGCGACATCGGTGTTGGCGGCAGAGAAATCGGCTACCTTTACGGCCAGTATAAGCGCATCAAGGGCACATTTGAAAACGGCGTTCTCACGGGTAAGGGCCTTCCCTACGGCGGTTCGCTCATC
>JAZNRG010000140.1:0-24584 GCA_045590575.1 Acutalibacteraceae bacterium
AGGGTACGGAATATTTGTTTTCGTGGTCATGAGCAAGATATTTATACTTTTCGGGTATATATTTATAGTTCGGAATATTGGAATAATCAAGAGGCTGAAGCATATCCTCTGCAATCATTCTCTGAATCATGTAGTCCGAAGGAATAACGATATCATAGGAAACTCCGCCGCCCTTGAGCTTTGAATACATGACTTCGTTGTTATCATAGGTTTCATAAACAACATCGATACCGTATTTTTCTTCAAATGCAGCATTTACATCGAGTGAATCGTCAACGCCGTCGGAAATATATTCGCCCCAGTTATAAACATAGAGAGTTGTGCCTCTGAGGGCGTCTATGTCGCTTTGTTCCGCCGCAAAAGCGAATGCACACGGAACAAAAACGATAATCAGCGCAAGAAGCGCCGAAACTATTCTGTTTTTCAAATTTATCACTCCTTTGAGCAATACCTATTTTTTCTTTGACCTTTCATCGCTTTTCTGCTGTGCAATATTATAAAGAATAAGAAGCAGAAGAATGCTGACGAATATCAAAGCGGAAAGTGCATACATATCGGGCTTGACTCTCTTCTTTGTCATTGAGAAAATGGCAATGGGAAGAGTCTGGAAACCCGGGCCGCCGGTGAAGTAACTGATGATGAAATCATCCAGCGAAAGAGTGAACGCCATAATCATACCTGTTATGATGCCGGGCATGATTGACGGAAGAACCACCTTGAAAAATGCCGATGCAGGCTTGCAGCCGAGGTCCTGAGCAGCTTCGGCGAGATTTCTGTCGGTCTGGCGAAGCTTCGGGAGAACGGTGAGGATAACATAGGGCAGATTGAAGGTGACATGAGCAATAAGCAGCGTTCCGAAGCCGAGCACCGCATCAATATTGACAAGTCTGCCGACAAAAACAAAAAGAAGCATCATCGAGATACCCGTTACGATTTCGGGATTCATCATCGGGATATTCGTAACAGCCATAACACCCGTGCGGAGTGCACCCTTTCTGTACTTATCAATGCCTACTGCGGCTGCGGTACCGAGCACGGTTGCGATAACAGAAGAACTGACAGCAAGAATAAGGGTGTTGTAAAGTGCTCTGAGCGTTGTTTCATCTTCGAGAAGAACTTTATACCATTGCATTGAAAAGCCCGAAAAAACGCTTGTGCTGCTTGTTGAGTTAAACGAAAAGACTATCATAACGATAATCGGCGCATAGAGAAATGCGAAAACAAGGGCGGTATAAATCTTTGAAGCAATCTTCATATAACCATACCCTCCTCATCCCCGCTGAAGCGGTTCATAACCGCCATACAGATAAGAATAAGTACCATAAGCACAAGCGAAAGCGATGCGCCGAGGTTATAGTTATAGCTCTGCTGGAACTGCCTTTCGATAACATCGCCGATAAGGTCAAACGAACCGCCGCCGAGCTTCTGCGAAATATAGAAGGTACTTACAGACGGCACGAATACCATTGTGACACCCGAAACTATACCGGGCATACTCATGGGAATTATACAGCGTCTGATAATGGTGAGTCTGTTGCCGCCAAGGTCCTGGCAGGCTTCAATCATGCTGTAATCAAGCTTTGCCATAACGGAGTAAATCGGCATTATCATATAGGGCAGGAAATTATAAACCATACCCAGAATAACCGCGCCTTCGGTATTAATCATATGAATCGGGTCAATACCGAGCTTGCCGAGAAAGTTGTTAATTATACCCGTATCCTGAAGAATTGCCATCCAGGAATAGGTGCGGATAAGAAAGCTCATCCACATCGGGAGCATAACGAGCATCGTCATTGTTCGCTGAACCTTTTCAGTCTTTTGCGAAATGATATATGCAACGGGAAAAGCTATCAGCAGGCAAATGATTGTTGCCTCGATTCCGAACCATATTGAGCGCAGAAAAGTAGGCAGATATTTGCTCAACGCAGTTATATTCTCAAAGGTAAATGCACCCGAAGCATCAGTGAATGAATAATAAACAACGAAAAACAGGGGCGCGATTATGAAAAGAGCCGACCAGACTATGTAAGGCGAGGAGATAAGCTTCGCTCTGAGCGATGAACGGTTGTTCATTCCTCTACCTCCTCCTCAGCATTGGAGAGCTCCTCAAACTCATCGCTGAACGAGCTGTAGTCTCCGTAAATGCCCGAGTATTCGGATTTTTTCATAATATGAATTGCATCGGGTTCGATAAAGAGACCGATTTTTGCGCCTTCGGGCTGATAGTCGGTGGTCTGAATCATCCATTTGAAGCCGCCGATATCAACAATGATTTCAAAGTGAACGCCCTTGAAGGTTACGGAAGTCACAACACCGCAGAGCATTCCCTTTTCAGGGTCAACAACGTCAACATCTTCGGGGCGCACAACAACGTCAACCGCCTCATTCTTGCCGAAGCCCTTATCAAGGCACTCAAAACGGTGACCCGAGAAATCAACAAGGCAGTCGTCAATCATAACGCCGTCAAGAATGTTACTCTCGCCGATGAAATCGGCAACAAATGCGTTTTTGGGTTCATTATAAATATCAAGAGGAGTGCCTATCTGCTGAATAACACCGCCGTCCATAACAACAACCGTGTCGGACATAGAAAGAGCTTCCTCCTGGTCGTGGGTAACGTAAACGAAGGTTATGCCAAGCCTCTGCTGGATATTCTTAAGCTCATTCTGCATATCCTTACGGAGCTTAAGGTCAAGCGCACCGAGAGGTTCATCAAGAAGAAGAACTCTGGGCTTGACCGCCAATGCTCTGGCGATTGCAACACGCTGCTGCTGACCGCCTGAGAGCGAATTTATGTTACGCTTATTAAAGCCCGTAAGATTTACGAGCGCAAGCATTTCTTCAACCGTTTCCTTGATCTGCTTTTCGGGCACCTTTTTGATTCTTAAACCGAAGGCAACATTCTCATAAACATTGAGGTGAGGAAAAAGGGCATAACGCTGAAAAATAGTGTTAACCTGCCTCTTATGAGGAGGAACACCATTGATTTTCTTTCCCTCAAAAATAACCTCGCCTTCGTCGGGCTCGATGAAGCCCGCAATAATCCTGAGAGTTGTGGTTTTTCCGCAACCCGAAGGGCCGAGAAAAGTAATGAATTCTTTATCACGGATATAGAGGTTAAGGTTTTTGAGAACCTGATTATTCCCGAAAGTTACGGAAATGTTTTTCAAATCAATAATTGCATTTTTTTCCAATTATGCAGCCCCTCTCCGCCTTTAACGCAGTAACTTGCGAAACAGCATATTATAGTAATATAAAATATAGAGCAAATTACCGCAAATGTCAACAATTTTTTTAACAAATCCGTGAAAAATCCGTTTCGGTTCGGATTGGTCAAATAACTTTCTTTGATTTGCTCCGAAATGCTCGTTTATACTCTGTTTTACTAACTTTTTGTTATTTGAAAAAAATATTAAATTTTAGTTGCGTTCACCTCTGCTGAATATTCGAATCAGACATAAAAAACAAAGCAAATTAAATAATAACCCCGATGCAAACGGGCAATACTTTAATTGCCATTAATTGTATCGGGGTGATTTTTTGCAATTCAGCAAGGTTGAAATCTGCGGAGTAAACACATCGAAGTTAAAAGTTCTTAAGGAAAGTGAAAAAATCGAGCTTCTGAAAAAAGCAAGAGCAGGAGATAAAAAAGCAAGGGATGAGCTTGTGATGGGCAATCTGAGACTCGTGCTGAGCGTTATTCAGCGATTCTCAAACAGAGGTGAGAATCCCGATGACCTTTTTCAAGTGGGCTGCATAGGTCTTATAAAGGCAATTGATAACTTCGACCTTAGTCTTGACGTAAGATTCAGCACCTATGCCTGCCCGATGATAATCGGCGAAGTGAGGCGGCATCTGAGGGATAACAATCCCGTAAGGGTCAGCCGTTCGGTAAGGGACACCGCATACCACGCTATGCAGGTGAGAGAAAGGCTCATCAACGAGCTTGAGCGTGACCCGACTCCCGAAGAAATAGCAAAAGAGCTCGGCATTGAAAAAGAAAGCGTTGTTATTGCTCTTGATGCAATAGTTGAACCCGTTTCGCTGAGCGAACCCGTCTATTCAGACGGCGGAGATACTATCTATGTTATGGATCAGATAGGCGACTCGGAAACAGATGAAAGCTGGCTCGAGGAAATCCTTCTCAGGCAAGCGATAAAATCGCTCAGCGACAGAGAGAAAAAAATCCTCCACCTGCGCTTTATGCTGGGCAAAACGCAAATGGAGGTTGCCGATGAAATAGGAATATCCCAGGCTCAGGTTTCAAGGCTTGAGAAAGGAGCAATCAAAAGAATAAAAGATAACAACAGAGTATAAATAAAGGCGGTCGTCTGACCGCCTTTACTGTTTTTACTTTTCAATTACATATGTTGCGTAAGCAAGCATTTCGCCTCGGAGAAAATCAACCGCATTGAAAACAATTTTATCCTCATAAACGGTTACAATCATGCCCTCTGATGAACGCATATAGTGTTCCGACGAATCATTTACATTCGCAGTTGTTCTTCGGGGTGATGATACACTTGAAATATGAACCATTGTTGCATATTCGCCGTTATAATCCGCAATGTTGAGATTGGGATTGAATTTCTGCATATCATACGCCCAATGGGAATGACCGTTGAAGAAAACAACATTTTCGTATTTATCCATCATACTTCTGAAACAAACTTCATCAGGACAGCCGTGAGTGAACGGAAGGTCATAAAACTTTCCTGCCTCGTTTTCGAGATTGCCTTCACCCATATGCGGGTTTTCGCCTTCAACGGGGTTGTTGAGGAAGGTGTGGAAGAAAAGATAAACGGTTGTATCTTTATAGGTTTCAAGCTGTTTTTCAAGCCAGGCAAGCTGTTCATCGGTAAGAATACGGCTGTCTGCTTCGTTATAGTGCCACTGATACTGCGAAAGGAAAATAAACACATCTCCGTCAATGCTTTCGGGCGCATAAACAAAATCAAGACCGTTTGCCGCAACCTCCTTAACACCGTCTGCCTTTTCTTCTCCGTAAACGCCGGTATTGACAAGCTCCTGCCAGTTTTTGAGGTCATAGTACTCTGTATTTACATCGTGATTACCAGTGCAGGTATAAACGGGGAAATCATAACCTGAGGTTATTGTGTTGAACTTTTCAAAAGCATTTCTTTCGCCGTTTCCGGAAATATCACCTGAAATTCCGACAAGCTCAACATCGAAATATTCAATAAAGTTAAGCGCATTAGGGAAAGTGAGGCAGGCATCGTCGCCTGTAAGAGAGCCGTTATATCTGTTGAAATGAACGTCGCTGAGTGCACCGAAGGAATAGGTTTTTTCGCCAAAATCGGGAAGCTTGTTTTCGGGAATTTCCGCAGAACCGACCTGAACAAGACCGCTGTAGGCAAGAACCGTTTCCGCACCCTCGGGAATAGCGGTGAACTGCTGAATATCAGCCTTACCTTCGCCGTCCGAAACCTTTACTGATGCAAACTCGCTGTAATATGCGGTATAGTCGCCAACATCAACGGAGAGCTTTTCTCCTTCGTCTGTACCCCAATAAAGGTTATAGTTGCCGCCAACATTTGCGTTTACCGTTACCGTGCCCGCCGCCGAGCCTGCTGTTTCGTTTGCAAAATCATATTCAATTGTTACTGCATTCCGGGCTAAAGGCAATGAAATTGAAATGCCGTTGAATGCAATAACTATCGGCATTACCATCGTGAAAAACAAAGCTGAAATTTTTGTTAACATATTTATTTCTCCCTTATTTTAAAAGTGCAACCGAGGTTGAAAGAAGAAGCTGAGCTATGTAGTAGGTAACAAGTTCAAACGTTACCCAGATATTTTTTCTTTTAATCGGAGTGAAGTAAATCATACCGAGGCAGGTGTCGCTGGCAATGAATATCAGCGCACCCGCAAACGCGAGGATGAATGAAATATCTTTTGTTTCAAAAGCAAGCACTCCTGCGTTTGCCGCCTTATAAAACAAAACACCGAAATAAACGCAAAGAATAGTTTTCAGCTTTGAATCAATCTTCATTCTGAAAACTTTTATTACGGTTATAGCCGCAATAACACCTATAACTCCAAATGCAAAAACAGCAGGTCTGAATCCGCTGCGTGTCGTAAATGCGGCAAGATAAAGAATATGACCCACAAGGAAATAAAGAGTTCCGAGAGGAACAAGCCTGCTTTTGAATGTAGGCGCAATTTCTTTTATACCAAGCAGCACATCGCCGAAAAAGCCGAACATCAGCGCAAAACAGACATAGCAGAAATACTGCGTATCAACGGGATTTGCCGTGTAGCCGACAACAGCAACGGAAATAAATCCGAAGCTCGCCATAAACTTGCACATCATCCCTTCAAAAGCTCTGTTTCTGCTTCTGAAAAAAATGCACGTTGCGGCAAAAACAACCGTTACCGCCGCAAGAATATATCCAAGAACAGTCATTACGATTCCTCCTCAACAACCGCCCATTTTCCAATGATTTCAAAACCGATTTTCCCGTAAAACGAGGCAAGGCTGTCTTCCCGGCAAAACAAATAAACCTGCTTAACCGATTTCTCTTTTGCGAGATATCCGACAAGCTCTGATGCATATCCCCTTCCCCTTGCTTCGGGAGAGGTTGCAACCGCACCGAGAAGAACACTTTTAGCTCCTTCAAAAAGAGCAAATGCGCAAGCCTTAAGACTGCCGTTTTCTTCGCACACAGCCATCGAAGCCGTGCCTTTGTTAAGCCTTGCACAAACATCCGCAAGAAACGCACCGTAATCTCCGAGTTCAAAGCCGCATTCGCAAAGAAGATTATAGACAAAGCGTTTGTCGAAATCTCTGTTTACATCCGCCCCGTTCGGCTCATATCCTCCGCAGAATCTGACGGTATATGATGCTTTCGAAGGGGTAAGACCGAGTTTGTCCGCAATCACCGCATCGCAGGTAAGGCTTGAAAAACCGACAACCCCGATAAACGCCGAAAGCTCTTCGAAATCCGCATTCTCAAGTGCACACAGAGTCATATTGCCATCTACCCTGCACACCGCCGCAACGGGAACACCGTCAATTTCCTGCACCCAGAACATTGCAAATTTCTGCTTTGCTCCGTAGGTTTCAAAAAGAGCGGTTATTCTTGCCGCATAAGGGTCTGCAGGCAAAAAATCAAGTTGTGACGAATTCTCGCAAAGGCTTACCATTGAGCAAACTCCTTTGCCGTTTCTCTGATGAGTTTCAGGCTTTCGTCAACATCGGAATATTTGATAACACATCCGGGGGAATGAAGATATCTGCACGGCACGGAAACCGTAAGCACCTTCACGCCGCCTCTGCTCTTATGGATTGCACCTGCATCGTTGCCGCCCGCAACCTGCGTTTTAGCCTGACACTTGATTGAGTTTTTCTCTGCAATTTCAAAAGCCTTATCAAAGAGCTCACGGTCATAAATCGTTCTTCTGTCCATAAATGAAACCGTGCCGCCCTCGCCGCAGATACATACTCTTTTTTCATCTTTGACGCTCGCAATATCTGCGGCGGTTGTTGTTTCAACAACTATCGCATAATCGGGAGCGATTGTGTATGCGGAAGTCTGAGCACCTCTTGTGCCGATTTCTTCCTGCACGCTGAACGAAAACCACATATCATATTCAAGGTCACTTCTGATAAGTTCAATAAGAATTGCGCATCCCGCTCTGTCATCGAGAGCCTTTGCCTTGACAAAGCCGTCGCCGAATTCAATCAAATCACTCGCAAACCACGCGGCATCACCCAAACGGACATATTCTGCCGCTTCTTCTTTTGACTTTGCGCCTATATCGATATAAAGTTCATCGGGCTTGGGTATGGATGCTTCCGCACCCTTATCAACAAGATGGATGGGTTTTATGCCTATAACACCGTTTACCGCCTTATCGCCAACCTTAACTGCCCTGCCGAGCATAACTCGGCTGTCGATGCCGCCTACTTTTGTAAACTTCAGATAACCCTCGGAGGTTATTGCGGTTATGATAAGACCGACCTCGTCCATATGAGCGTCAAGCATAACCTTGTTTTTGGCAGGATTCCTGCCTTTTTTGAAAACGATAAGATTGCCGAGAGGGTCGATGCTGTATTCGGCATAATCTTTAATTTTAGCAATTATATAATCCCTGACCGCATTTTCTCTGCCCGATATTCCCGAAAGAGCACAGAGTTCCTTAATCATTTCAAGCATTTGCCCCGCCCCTTTCGATGATATATTCAGCCATAAGCCTTGCTGTGTTTTCAATATCTGCAAGGTCGCACACCTCAACTGCGGTATGCATATTGCGAAGAGGGATTGAAAGCAGAGCGGTTTTAACACCCTTGCCCGCAACCTGGATTTCGTCGCAGTTTGTGCCCGTGCGTCCTCCCATAACCTCTGCCTGGTTGGGAATATCCTTGCTTTCCGCAATCGCAGAGAGCTTTCTGCTCATATCATAATCGAGCGACGGACCATAACCAACCATTGTGCCCTCGCCGAGAACGGCATATTTATCATCGCTTATGCCGGGTGCTTTTGCGAAGCTGACATCAACGGCAATCGCTTCGTCTGCTTCGGCGGCAAATGCACCTGCCTGCGCACCGCTTCCGCCCGTTTCTTCCTGTGCGGAAAACAATACACTTAATTTACAGTTGAGATTTTTGTCTTTTATAAGTTCAAGGCAACGCAGAACCGCCGCAATGCCCGCTCTGTCATCAATCGAAGGAGAAGAAACTCTGTTGCCGAGAAGCTCAAGATATTCTCCGTTGAAAGTGATTCTGTCGCCGGGTGAAACAAGCTTTTCTGCCTGCTCTTTTTTCATACCGATATCAACGGCAATTTCATCAAATCCCTTTGCCTTATCAGAATCCTCAGGTTTTGATAGATGAGGCGGAGTTGAAGTTATAACTCCGAAAAGCTTTTCTCTGCCGTGAACGGTAACCTCAGACGCAGCAAGCACTCTGATATCCGCACCGCCGCATTTTGCGACCTTGAGAAAACCCGTTTCGTCAATTGCGGTAACAACAAGACCTATCTGGTCAAGATGAGCGTCAAGAAGAATATTGATATCGCCTTCGCCAATAGTACCGGTTACGCTGCCGAGGTTGTCAATTCTTGCCGGCATATATTTTTCAAGCATTTCCGCCGCAACGCCTGCCGCTTCGTTTTCGGCACCCGAAACACCCTTCGTCTCACAAAGAGCTTTCAGCAAAACGGAAACTTCAGAATATTCTGTCATAATAAATTCCTTTCAATAACGCAGGGGCGCACTCCGTGCACCCCTAAACAAAATCAGATTATTTTAATGCCGCCTTCGGGACGGATATTGAGAACATAGCAGGATTTCTCGCCGAAAACAGCACAGATTCTTGCTTTGAATTCATCAAGGCATTCTGCCGGAACAAAAGCCTGGATTGTGCCTGCGAAACCGCCGCCGTGAACTCTCCATGCACCCTTGCCCTGAAGAACATCCTGGCAGATTGCAAGAGCAACGCTGACAGGCTGGTTTGCAGGTGCCTTGCAGGTATAAACATTCTGGTTATACATATATGATGAGAAACCGCTTTCGATAATAAGAGCCTTGAACGCCTCGAAATCACCGTTGCCGAGTGCCTCAGCCTGCTTTGCAACCCTGCTGTTTTCGTTATAGAAATGCATTGCGCGAAGAACCGCTCTGTCTCCCGCAACATCACGGATAACGGAAATGTTTTTTTCGAATTCAGCTTTGTCAACATCACGGAGAACCTTCTTGCCGAACTTTGCGGCAACTGCCTCCATTTCGCCTCTTACAGCCGCATATTCATCGGTAAGGTCGGAATGATCTCCGCCTGTGTCAACAATGCAAAGAGCGTGGTTGGATGAAGCAAAATCAAACTCAAGCTTTTCGATGATGGGTGCAGAGGGATCATTGAAGTCAATCTTAACAAAACCGCCTACCGAACAAGCCATCTGATCCATAAGACCGCAGGGTTTGCCGAAATATTCATTCTCTGCAAACTGAGCTATCTGAGCAATTTCAACTGCACTGATTTTGCCGTCATTATAAAGATGATTGAGAATTGTTCCGATAAGAACTTCGAATGCGGCAGAGGATGAAAGACCCGAACCTGAAAGAACATCGGAAACTGTTGCCGCATCGAAGCCACCGATTGAATAGCCTCTGTTCTTAAAGCTTGCACAAACACCTCTGATGAGCGCTTCGGATTTGCCTCTTTCCGAAGGCATAACGCCGAGCTCGGAAAGGTCGACCGCATCAATCTTATAGCCTTCAGACTTGACTCTTACGATACCGTCGCTGTTTTTGCTGACAACTGCAACTGCATCAAGGTTAACGCTTGCGGCAAGAACGCAGCCGTGGTTATGGTCGGTGTGGTTACCGCCAACCTCTGTTCTTCCGGGTGCGCTGTAGATTCCGACTTCTCTGTCGGAACCGAAATACTCTTCAAATTTGTTTATGAGTGCCGCATATCTTTCTTTCTGGGATGCAACATCTTCCTTTTTATAGTTCTTTGCGAGAATACCGTCAAGGTCTGTTCCCGCAAGAATTGTTTTAAGCTCTGCAGATTTAATCATTATGAGCAATTCCTTTCTTTTTAAGTTTTTTTATTTTTCTTTTCTTCGCATATTCAACGGCTTTTTCAACTGTTATCCATATTCCGTTAACAGAAAGCAACGAGATGCCTGAGAGGAACAGAAGAATCATTATCGGCACAAGGAATTCGGGCGAAAGAGGGTCATAAACATTGCGGCCGACAAAGGTAAACGAAAGAAGCCTCGGCAAAAATCCGATAAGCGAAAACAGAATAAATCTCAGATATCCGAATTCATATGAACCGTAAATACCCGAAATTCCGTTTATCGGTATGCCCGGAATAAGCCTCAATGCTATCAGCAAAGCGGGATTCGCCTTGCCGTCTGTCTGAATGAGCCGCTGTGCAACATCAAGCTTGCTTATCATTTTCCACGCATTGCCTGCTCCGAACCGTTTGCCCCAGAAATAGCGGATGGTCAGAAGTATCACAAATCCCGCAATATTCACAGGCACCGCCACATATATCGGTAAAACGATACCCGTTATGAAACAGACGGTTGAAGTTGCATAAATCGGGAAAAAGCTTTTAACTGCAAACAGCAGAAGCACCGCCGCAATAAACTGCCAGATAATATCGATATTGAGAATGTATTCCTCAAGGAACGCGAGCTTGTTCTTGACCTCTGCGTACCACCGCCAAAGCTCCTCATACTGAAGAGACACCAGAAGCCCCGCAACCGCAAAAGCAAGCAAAATAAGAATAAGTCCGCCGAACAGCAGAAGTTTTTTATGGTTTTTTCGCTTTTCCAAAAAACTCACCGCAATTCAATTGTTTTTCATATATAGTTTATTCTATAATATTATTCCAACGGGGTCAATAAGAAATCAAAATATTTTGGTATTTTTATTTTTTATATAGTATGTTATAATATATTAAGCAAAAATATTTCGGAAGGATGATTGATTTGAAAATATGCGTGCTTGACGGCTACACAACCAACCCCGGCGACCTTTCGTGGGATTGGCTGACCGATTTAGGCGACTGCAAAATATATGACCGCACTCCCGCCAAACTCACTGCAGAGCGTGTGAAAGACTGCGAAATAGTTATAACAAACAAAACTCCGCTCCGCAAAGATTTGCTTGAAACACTCCCCGCTCTCAGATATATCGGTCTGCTGAGCACAGGCTTCAATATCGTAGACTGGGAATACTGCAAAGAAAAGGGAATCCCCGTTTGCAACATTCCGAGCTACAGCACAAACGCCGTGGCGCAGCTTGTTTTCTCACTCATTCTCGAGTATACGAATTCAGTTGCTCTCCACAGCCATTCCGTGCATTCGGGCGAGTGGGCGGCAAGCAAGGATTTCTGCTATTGGAAATCATCTTTAACCGAGCTTGACGGCAAGATTCTCGGAATCATCGGATTCGGTAAAATCGGAAAAGCCGTTGCAAATATCGCATCGGCATTCGGCATGAAAGTTATTGCCTCAACCAATCATCCCGCACCGTTTGAAAACGTTGAATTCTGCGAAAAAGACGAGCTTCTCTCAAAAAGCGATTTCGTGAGCATTCATTGCCCTCTCACTCCGCTGACCGAAGGAATGGTTAATTACGATTTCCTTTCAAAAATGAAGAAAACCGCCGTGTTAATCAACACTTCAAGAGGTCAGGTGGTTAACGAAAATGCTCTTGCCGACGCACTCAGAAACGGAACAATTGCAGGAGCAGGTCTTGATGTTATGACGGTTGAACCGCCATCAGCCGACAACCCCCTTTTCGGCATCAAAAACTGTTTTATCACTCCGCATATTGCGTGGGCAGGTTTTGAAACAAGAGAAAGGCTGATGAAAATCTGCCGAGAAAACGTGCTTGCATTCCTTGACGGCAACCCCATTAATATTGTTTATTAAGTATTGATATAAATCAAGCAATATGTTATAATAAAATGTAATTTACACGGAAGGAGTTTTTAAATGATTATATCAAGAACTCCCGTGAGAATGTCATTTTTCGGCGGAGGCACGGATTTTCCGGAGTTCTATAAGGAACATTCGGGTGCCGTTATATCCACCACCTTCGATAAATACTGTCACGTTAACGTTCAGCATCTTCCCGAAGGTCTTTTCGACTATAAAAATCTGCTTTCTTATGCGCAGATTGAAAAAGTTGATGCAGTTGACGAAATAAAGCATCCCGCAATCAGAGAAGCGATGAAATGGCTCGGTCTTGACCGTATCTGTCTTAACTACGATGCGGATTTACCTGCAAGAACAGGTCTCGGAACAAGCAGTTCGTTTTCCGTCGGTCTGCTGAATGCGTTTTATAATCTGCAGGGAATAAGCAAAACAAAACGTGAGCTTGCCGATGATGCGATATATCTTGAAAGAACGCTCTGTAAAGAGGACGGCGGCGTGCAGGACCAGATTGCGGCGGCATTCGGCGGCTTCAACAGAATCGATTTCACCGCAGACGGCTACAAGGTTACTCCCATTGATTTTTCTCAGGAAAGAAAAGATGAGCTCAACGATAACCTTATGCTGTTTTACACAGGAGTTTCGAGGTATTCTTTCCACGTTCAGAAAAGCACGAAGCAGATGCTCGGCAAACGCACGGCGGAGCTTCTCGAAATATTGAAAATGGTTGACGAAGCAGAAAAAATTCTCGTTAATCCCAAGGCTTCTCTTGACGATTTCGGACTTATGCTCAACGAAACCTGGAAGCTCAAAAGAAGCATCAGCACCGCCATTTCAACAGATTTCATCGATGAACTCTACATAAAAGCGATAAACTCGGGTGCGCTCGGCGGAAAACTGCTCGGTGCAGGCGGCGGCGGGTGCCTTCTGTTTTATGTGCCAAAAGAAAAGCAGGAACAGGTTCGTGAGGCATTCAAAGGCTTTTATGAAATCAGATTCAGATTTGAGAATGAAGGAACGCAGATAATCTGCGATAAATAAAGAGGTGAATTTATGGTAACCGTTATCAGACCCGATTTTGTTTTTGAGGATGAAAGAGGAACTCTTGTTCAGCTTGTCAGAGAGGGCTTCAAACAGATAAATGTTGTGACGTCAAAAGCGGGATTTGTGCGCGGAAAGCATTGCCATAAGCTCAACCGAGAAGGTTTTTATGTTGTTGAAGGTTCGTTTGTTCTTGAAGCGAAGCTCGGCAGCAAAACCGAAACCTACGAATTCAAAAAGGGTGATATGTTTATCATTGAACCCGAAGTTATGCATACGTTTGACTACATGGAAGATTCAACCCTCGTTGCATTTTACGACAAGGGAGTTGAGCTCCCCGACGGCACAAAAGATATTATTCCGGAGGAAGATGCATAATGGAGGCTGTTATCCTTGCAGGCGGGCTCGGCACACGGCTCAGACCCTGCGTTGACAATCTGCCGAAGCCTCTCGCTCCGATAGACGGCAAACCGTTTCTCCGATATCTTCTCGACTGGCTCTATGTCAACGGAGTCAACAGAGCGATAATCTCCACGGGGTATCTCGCCGAAGCTGTTGAGAAATATATCGGCAAATCCCACAGAGGAATGGTTGTTGATTACTGCAGGGAGGATTCCCCTCTCGGCACGGGCGGTGCTATCAAAAAAGCTCTCACAATGTGCAAAACTGAATATCCGCTCGTGCTCAACGGCGACTCTTTTCTTGATGTTGACATTTCCGAAATGAAGGCATTTCACGAAAAGTCGGGATGTCCGCTCACTCTTGCTGCAAAATTCGTCCCGTCTGCAGAAAACTCGGGATTTGTTGTTACCGAAAACGGCAGACTCTGCGGCTTCACTGAAAAAGGAGTTGCGTCCTCGGGTCTTATCAACGGCGGAATTTATTTCATAAAAAAAGACCTTCTCCTCGGAATAAGCGAAGGGAAGTTTTCGTTTGAAAAAAACGTGCTTGAAAGCGGATACTGTGAAACTGCCGTATATGAAAGCAACGGTTATTTCATTGACATAGGAATCCCCGAAAACTACAGAAAAGCTCAGAAAGAAAAAGACCGCCTATGCGCCAGAAGAAAACGACGTGCCGTTTTTCTTGACCGTGACGGCACTGTCAACCGTGACCCCGGTCACCTTTACCGCAAGGAAGATTTTGAGTTCCTTTCCGATGCCGACAAAGCTGTAGCAGAAATAAAACACAAAGGATATCTTGCCGTTGTTATAACAAATCAAGCGGGAATTGCAAAGAATCTTTACTCTCCGTCGGATGTTGATTCGCTTCACGCTTTTATTGACGGTGAGCTTCTGAAAAACGCAGGCGTGACGGCAGACGGCTATTACTATTGCCCTCACCATCCCGATGCGGTTATTGAAGAATACAGAGCCGACTGCCCGTGCAGAAAACCGAATCCCGGTATGATTCTGAAAGCGGTTGAGGATTTTGCAGGAATCGGCATTGATATCGACCTTGAAAATTCTTTCACGGTCGGCAACAGATTATCGGATGTTCTTGCAGGTGTCAACGCAGGCACGGGCAAAAACATTCTCATAGGTTCCGATGAGTGCGACCATAACGGTATCGCTTCGGAGCATTACGAAAGTCTTTTTGTTTTTTCCAAGAATTTAAAGCAGGTGTTGTAAGGTTTGAAAAACGTTTATTTTGTTCAGGTCGGCTTTGCTTTTGACAAATCCGTGTATCTGCCCTATGCAACGGGCACCATCGTTGCATACTGCAGAAGCAAGAAAGATATTGCCGATGAATATGATTTCAAGGAGATTATCTTCCGCAGAGACGATGTTGAAAAAATCGCAAGCGGAATGGAGTCCCCTTATATCGTTGCGTTTTCAACCTATGTGTGGAATGTTGAATTCAACAAAGCACTTGCAAAAGCTGTTAAAAAAGCTTTTCCCGAATGCACAATCGTTTTCGGCGGACACAGCGTTTCCGACCGAATGGAATTCCTCAAAAAAGATTATATTGATATACTTACTCTTGGTGAAGGCGAAGAGGTCACGGCAAACCTTCTGCGTGCGCTCAGAAACGGAGATGAACTCGGCAATGTCAACGGCATTGCATACCGTGACGAAAACGGAAATGCCGTGCTCACCCCTCCCCATTGCCCCGAATCGGTCGAGGACTATCCCTCACCGTATCTTACGGGAGTTTTTGATTCTATTATCGAAAAGAACCCCGACACGATGTTTGACACCATTATCGAAACAAACAGAGGCTGCCCCTACAGCTGCGCATACTGCGACTGGAGCAATCACAAAAAGCTCCGACTTTTCCCTATGGAAAAGGTCAAGAGCGAAATAAAATGGCTTTCCGAGCATAAAATCGAATACTGCTTCTGCGCCGACTCAAACTTCGGTATGTTTGAGCGTGACGAAGAAATAGCCGAATATATCGTCAGCCTTAACAAAGAAACGGGATTTCCCAAAGTATTCCGCCCCTGCTATGAAAAAAACAGTGCGGAAAGAGTTTTCAGAATTTCAAAGAATCTCAATTCGAGAGGTCTTGATAAGGGTGCAACAATGGCATATCAGACCCTTTGCGACGATGCGCTCAAAAATATCAACCGAAAAAATCTCACTATGGAGCATTTTTCGGGTCTTATGACAAGCTATACAAATGCCAACATCCCCACCTATTCCGAACTGATTCTCGGTCTGCCCGGTGAAACGGCGGAGAGCTTCTGTCAGGGGCTTTGCAAGCTTCTCCGAGCAGGTCAGCACAACTCTATCAGCGTTTATTACTGCGAGCTGTTGCCGAATGCACCGATGTGCAGACCCGAGTATATGGAGAAATTCAAAATTGAACCGATGAAGGTTCAGTTCAACCATATTCATTCCGCAAGCAGCAAAAAGGATTCTATCCCCGAATACTCCTACCTTGTCCGTTCAACAAGCACAATGCCCCGAGATGCGTGGGTTTACGCAAACCTTTTTTCAATCTGTCTGCAATGCTTCCACAGCCTCGGTCTGCTCCGCTATTTTGCGGTTTATGCCTACCGTGAGCTTGACGTTGATTACTACGATTTTTATAAAGGTCTGCTTGACTTCTGTATGGATGATAAAGGCGTTATAGGCAAGCTTTTCAGAGAAATCAAGAAAAAACTCGATGGCTCGCTGGAAGGTGAATGGAATCACAGCAACCCCGTTTTCGGCAATGTAACCTGGTTCTTTGAAGAAGGTCTTTTCCTGGAATTTCTTTACAATTTTGATATACTTGAAAAGCTCATTGAAAACTATGTTAAACCGTTTTTTAAAGACGAAATCGCATATAACGAACTTCTTAAATTTCAATTAAATTCAATCAAAAGACCTTTTGAAAGCGGCAAGGAATTTGACTGCGGATTTGATTTTCTTTATTATTTCCAGAGCACAGACGAAAGCTCAGTGCTGAAAAAAGAAAATGTTCGTTACACATTTACTGCCGCAAAAGAATATGACGAATGGCCTTTATTCGCAAAAGAAACCGTGTGGTACGGCAGACGAAAAGGCGCGACTCTTTATTCCAACAATCTTCAATTCGTTAAAACCGAAAAGATATAACAAAAAGCACCGATTGCTCGGTGCTTTTTTCTATCTGACCTCAACGTTATCTTTATATGATTTGCTTCCCATCTTGCCGTACCAGACAACTCTTTTGCCGAATTCCTCCCAATTATAAACGGGATTGCTGTCGCTGAACAGGGTTGTGAATTTTCCGCTCTCAAGAGGCTCATATTTATTGACATAGATTCTCTTGAAATAGTTATAAAAATCATAGTCTGTTTTGCATTCGCTCTTTTCTTCGCAAGGCTTGCGTACAACCGCCTTCTGATATTTCATAAGGTCGGAAAGCATATTTTCATCTTTGATTATTCCGCTCAGATAAGGGCGAATTTCATCATAGAATCTGTCAAAACTGCCACTGATATGCAGGAACATATACTCATAGTGATCCCACACAAGATTGCCGACAAAAGGAACAAAGAACTTGGGATTCCTGCCTTCGGCTATTTCATCAAAAGAAGCTCTTACGTTATCATAAAGCTCACCGAAGAAAGGTGCATTGCCGTCTTCAACAAACTTCATTAGTCCTTCATAGAAATCTCTGTAGCCGATACCGAGCTCATAAAAAGCATAGATTGCAAAACAGCGGAGCAAACCGCAGGCGTGCATTGCCTGAGCAACAGCCGTAAAAAGAGAACATCTCTTCCACTCTTCACGGGGCATTGTTGCCGTTTCGGTTATCACATTTATCTTTTCGGGGATATAATAGGCATCCGCCGCACAGTGAAAACGCAGAATTTCCGAGTTGGAGGTTCTGATTCCGTGCTTCGCCATATATTCTTTCTGACCGAGCTGAGAATTCGGAAGCACTATGCAATGATAAACCTCAAAAATAAAATGCTGACCTATCTCAAAGAGCTTTGCAACGCCGTCAACAAAGCTGTCGTAGGTTTCACCGGGCAAGCCGAGAATAAGCTCGGAATATACCTGCAGATTCTCTTCGTGATAAATGCTGAAGCTCTTTTTGAAATGCTCAAGCGACATATTTTTGCGTCCGATATTTTCAAGCACAACGGGCGAAAGACTCTGAAGCGAAATCGTTGCGCCCTCTCTGTCAATTCCCTTTCTGTTGAAGCGGCGCACTATTTCTCGCACACGCTCGGAATTTCCCTTTGAGTAATTGATGCGCACTCTCTCGGGATAGCCGTATTTTTCCTTGGCATTAACAAGAGCATCCGCAATCACAAGATCATCCTTGCCTATACCGAAGTTTGCGTCAGCACCCCAAACAAAGCATATCTTATGAGTTGCAATCCATTCGATTTCCGCAAGAACTTTATCAAGCGGAAAGAATCTTGTTCTCTCCTTGAGCGGACCCCAGTCGCAATATGCGCAGGAATTCGGGCATCCTCTTGAAGTTTCGAGAATGGTATTGAATTCAATATTAGGATATTTTTCAAATATCGGCTCAAACCAGCCCTCAAGATACGGGGAAACATAATCCACTCTGCAGATTGACTTTGTTTCGGTCATCACACAGCCGTTTTCGGTTCTGTAAGCAATATTCGGCACTTCGGCAACATTGCCGCTGTCAAGGCCTTCAAGAAGCGCTCCGAAGGTCACTTCACCTTCGCCGAAGCAAAGGAAATCTATCTGAGGATATTCCTCAAGAAATGAGGTATTGCACGGAACATTATGACCTCCGAAAACGGTCACGCATTGCGGATATGCCTCCTTGACCGCTTTGGCAAGGGCAAGATTATATTCCGTGTTCCAGCAGTAGTTCGAAAAGCCGAGCACGGCGGGATTTTCAAGCTCTGCAACAACCGATTCAATTTCTTTGCGGATAAATATAAACTCTCTGAAATCATAGGCTGACTTTACGGCATCTCTCACAAAGGCATTGGCTATTATAACACCTGCGGTATAAGGGAGATAAACCACCTTTGAATTCTTGCCGGATGAAACATCAACCTGCACAAAATAAACATTCTTTTTGTTCTGCAAAATTACAACTCCTTCTACGGAGAAAATCTTATTCCTTCTCTTTCTGAGGAATCTTTGATATTACAGTGTCGATTAATCTGTTAACTGCATCAGCAAAAGCGCAGTCTTTGCCGCAAATCATGAAGCAAGCAAAAAGAAGAGCCGTACCGTAGTCAACCGCCATTGTGTACTCTGAAACTGCAGCAATGGGGAAGCTGAAAACCGGTACGATATATGCTACAGCCTCAACAATATTGCGCTTCTGCTTCAGTGCAACAACGGCAATTACAGCAAAAACAAGAGCTATAACTGCAGGAAAAGCATAATATCTGAGGTTATACTGCCACTGATATTTGTTGACATAGTGGCTGTGAATAATCGTTGTTGCAAGAAGCGATGCTGCCATAACAATTTCGCAGACAACGAAAACATTCTTTTCTTTTTTGAAATCGGGTGCAAGCTCTGTTGCCGCAACTTTTTTTGTTTTCTTTTTTGATTCGGGCTTTTCTTTTTTGAAAAGGTATGCATATTGTACCATTGAAACACACATAACGGCGGGCAAGCAATCTGCTGCAGCATGCCAAAGATAATATGACATAACTGCTCCCGCAATTGAAACAATAATCAAGCCCCATATTTTTCGGGTTAACAAAAGCATAACCGAAATAACAATAAAGAACGATAGCACATCGATTCTGATAATAAATTCGTCTGTATTGAACGCAAGTATATATACAAGCGCAAAAATGCCGAAAATGCTCTGACCATTGATTTTATTTTGGGAAATCACAGGTATCATACAAACAGAAAAAAAAGCAGTAAGGGCAACTGCCGCAACGGTATTCAGAATTATATAATTGGGAAGAAGTCGACCCAGACGACTGAATTCATACATAAGCTTTACTGTAAGAACTGCAAATATAACAAGCGTTGTCAGAATTCCGGTTTTATTGACTTCGGCTTTTTTAATCATTTCGCTACCCCTTTCACATTTGGTTTATAGCAGTCTGAGGAATAGAGTGCGGCAGCTTTATTCCTGCTGTACCACACAATTTTACTGGCATACTCATAAAGATTATCGCACGGCATATCATCCGTAAAAGAAAGAACTGTTTTTTCTTTTCTGAGTGAAACAGCCCTGCCATTGTATACACCTTGAAAATAGCGGTAAAAATCATAATCCGATTCTATTTCCGATAGCGTTCTGCCCGGTCTTTTCAGAATATTTCTCTGATAATCAAACACTGCACGGAGTTTTGCATCAAATCCGTACTTTGATGCAACAAATTCTTCAAGCTCACCAAAGATTTCATCTGCTTTTTCAAGACTTTTGAGAAAATAAATCTCATCAAACTGCCAGCATATATCACCGAGCGGCTCGCAGGGAACAGCCCATGGATTTTTGCCTTTTGACATTCCCTCTGCAAAATTCTTTATAAGCATCGCAACCGAACCGCATGCACTGCGGGGGGTTGCAAATGAATATTCAAGTATATCGGAATACACGGTAAAATAATCGATATTCCGCTCGTTGCGTAAAAACACTGCAACAGTTCTGAAAAAGCCTATATTGTGGAAAGCCTGAACAAGGCACGCAAACACAACGCAGTAAACCCAGTCTTCGGTGCTGAGAGTATTGGTTTTGATAACTGTGGTGTTATATTCTTCAATCTCTCGCTTTTCTTTGGCATTGCAATGTGCCTGTGAAAACGGAGTTCTGACGGTTTCAATGCCGAACTTTTCAACATATTCGGGAGAACCCATTTCGGAATTCGGCAGAAGGTCGCAGGTATAAACCTGAATCGCCTTATGCTGACCGTATTCGAGCAAATCACAGATGCCTTTTGTGAAGCTTTCTTTTGTTTCACCCGCAAGACCGAGTATAAGCTCGGATGATGTTGAAATTCCGAGACGGCTATATTCGTTCATCAGCTCACGGAAATGCTCAAGCGATATGTTTTTTCTGCCGATATTTTCAAGAACGGCAGGCGAAAGGCTCTGGAATGAAAGAGTCTGTGCCTTATCAAGACCGTATTCGTTGAATCGCTTGCAGATTTTTTTAACAAATTCCGTTCTGTTTTTAGTAAAACAAACTCTGAAATTCTTCGGAAATCCCGTTTTTTTCTTAAGCGAGATGATATATTCGGCAATCTCCTCATCTCGGTCAAAAAGGCCGAAGTTACCGTCGGCACAGTAAACATATTCGATTCCGTGAGCAGCAATCCAATCAAGTTCCGCCTTGACTCTTTCCATAGGAAACAATCTTACTCGGCTGCCGAGAGTTCCCCAGTCGCAGAATGAGCATTTAAACGGACATCCTCTGTTTGTTTCGAGAATGGCAGAAAAATTCGTTTTGCCGTCTACAATCGAGTCAAACATCCCGTTCAGATAAGGCGATGGATATTCGCTCAGGCAAAAGCTTGCTTCATGGGTTTTGATGTATTCTCCGTCTTTCTTGAATGCAATGTTTGCAACCCCGGACAAATCCCCTTCACCAAGCAAACTGAGCACCGTCTGTCTGAAAGCTTCCTCTCCCTCACGATAAATGAGGATGTCAGCATCGGCGCATTCATCAAAGGTTCCGAAATCGCGGAGCACATTGTGACCGCCGAAAATTATTTTCACTTCGGGATATGCCTTTTTCAGTTCCCCTGCCAGCACCTTGTTGTATTCATAATTCCATACGGAGCAGGAAAACGCCGCTATAAACGGATTTTTCATTTTTTTAACCGCTTCTTCAATGGGTTCGTGAGTGAAAACAAAGCCTGCAAGCCGGCAATCTTTTTTTATTGTTTCATCTGCAAAAGCATATGCGGCAATACAGCCCGATGCATACGGTATATAGACCGATTTGCGTTCGTTGCCGTAAACATTATTTGCCTGAACAAAATATATGTTTTTCATTACCCATCTCCTTTGCATATTTAGTTTATTATAATACCAATAAATTTCAATGTCAATTATTTTAACGAGTTGACTATAATTGCAAAATGTGGTAAAGTATTGCTATTAAAAATATGGAAGTGAATCTTGATGCTTAACATTCTCGTTACCGGCGGCGCAGGCTACATCGGCTCTGTTCTTGTGCCTTTACTCCTTTCAAAAGGCTGCCGTGTCACGGTTCTTGACAATTTCTTTTATAATCAGAGTTCCCTGCTTGAATGCTGTGCAGACCCGAATTTCGAAATAATCAATGCAGATGCACGCAACGAAAGTGCAGTCAAAGACGCCATGAAGGGCAAGGATTATATCATCCCCCTTGCCGCCCTTGCGGGATTCCCCATATGCGACAAAGAGGCTTGCTCTGCTTACTCAATCAATCTCGACGCAATCAAAATGATTCTCCGTCTGAGAGATAAGAGCCAAAGAATTATTTTCCCCTGCACCAACAGCGGCTACGGTCTCGGTGAAGGCGAAAAATTCTGCACCGAAAACTCTCCCATAAAGCCGATTTCCATCTACGGAAAAAGCAAGGTTGAGGCAGAAGCGGCACTCCTGAGCGAATCCAACACAACCGCATTCCGATTCGCAACCCTTTTCGGTGCTTCGCCGAGAATGAGAACTGATCTTCTCGTTAACGATTTTGTTTACAGAGCTGTTTTTGACCGTACTCTCGTTGTGTTTGAAGGTCATTTCAAGAGAAATTTTCTTCATGTAAGAGATGCCGCAAATGCATTCTGGTTTGCGATAGAAAACTTCGAAAGAATGGAAGGCGGCACCCACAACTGCGGTCTTTCCGATTCCAACCTTTCAAAAATCGAGCTTTGCGAAAAAATAAAGATGATTCTTCCGAAATTCATTTACATCGAAGCTCCCATAGGTGAAGACCCCGACAAGAGAAACTACATTGTTTCAAATGAAAAGCTCGAGTCTCTCGGTTGGAGACCCCAGTATTCACTTGATGACGGCATAAGAGAGCTTGCAAAAGCTTATCAGATTATCAAGAACAATCAGTATTCCAACATATAAAAAGACCGGATGGTTGCGGAAACCATCCGGTTATTTTTATGTCAGTTCGTCGTGTCTGATAAAGACATATGCAAGAAAAACAAGCAGAAATATAATCTTTTTATCCGCAAAAAACTTTCTGATTGTTTCAACCGTTTCTCCGAATGCTTTATCTTCAGCATAGAACAAATAAAAGCCCAAAGCAAACTGGGTCATCACGCCTGCGGCATACCATCTGATGGGATCTGTTGATAAAACCAGACAGAACGGAATGCACAAAGCAGAAAGGATAAAGCACAGATAAACAAATTTTTTGCCTATTTCTTTTGTTTTTCTTATACAACTGATCCATATACCCCAGAACACCGCCATAACGGGCACTGCTCCGACTCCGAGGCTCATAAGACCTCTGATATCAAGACGCTCGCTGAACATAAATTCAGAAAGATTCTTAACAAGCATATTCAGATTCATATTGTGAATATTTCCGCTAAGGAAGTTTTTTCCGTCAATATCCGTACCGAAAATATAAGCGGTAAAATATTCAATCTGTTCATCGGAAACGGGAGCACAGATTTTTCGTTCCATAATCTCTCTCATTTCTTCAACAGTAACCGCAATCGTATCTTTAAACATAAATCCGCAGTAATAGGTCAGTGCAAGCACCGAGAGGGCGGTTATACAGAAAAGAAATATATATCCCGCTTTTTTATTGCTGAAAGCCGCAAGATAAAGAATCACCAGAAGTACAGCAGGGAAGAAAGAGAAGATAAAAACGATATTTATCATGACACCCGCTAAACACAAAACAGGCACAAGCCAACGCAGGAATCTGTTCTGAAGGCAGGCAATTGAAAGAACCGCAAACATAAACATATAAATATCCATCATTCCGAAGAATGCGGAAAAAATATGCATTGTGAATGTGCCCGTACAGAAGAAAAGTATCAGAGCATACAAGGGCACACGCTTGTCGGCATCAACTTTTTTAACTATCCTGCCAAGCAGAGCGGCAACAGTAATCATCGACAGAAAAAGCACAATTCGGGCAAAGTTATTAATCCATATTTCCGTAGGGTGATCCGTAAGAAGATTGATAAAACTGCCGACAAGCATTCTTGAGGTTTTGGCCATTGAGAAGTCCGAGAGATAATACACCAGAAAATTACTGTCCATTCCCGTCAGACGCTTCACATTAAGCAGAGCCTGAACAAGAAGCAGTGCAAATATTCCGAGCTCATATTTGAATTTATCCGTAACAGCGAGAATTTTTGTTTTCACCCGCTCACCTCTTTAATAAAATTATGATTCAAGTTTATCACTTAAAAACCGCCTTGTCAACTTGACAAAGCGGTTTCTGTTTTATATAAGAACCTTTGAAAGGAAATCCTTAAGTCTGGGGTTCTTGGGGTTGACAAAGAATTCTTCGGGAGAATTTTCTTCCATAATAACTCCTTCGTCCATAAAGACAACTCTCGAACCGACTTCCCTTGCAAAGCCCATTTCATGAGTAACAACGACCATTGTCATTCCGTCCGACGCGAGCTCACGCATTACATCGAGAACCTCACCGACCATTTCGGGGTCGAGCGCAGACGTAGGCTCGTCAAAGAGCATGACCGTCGGGTTCATTGCAAGGGAACGCACAATAGCGATTCTCTGCTTCTGGCCGCCCGACAAGCTGCCCGGATAGTCCTGTGAT
>JAZNRG010000141.1:0-9568 GCA_045590575.1 Acutalibacteraceae bacterium
CGGATAATTTGAACAACAGTGTTATGCAGCTAACAAAATATGATGCTTTTGCTGAAAATACTCAGGATATTTTTGATAAATATGTAGTTGCCGGTCATTGGCCTGTTGTTTTATACAGTTCTGATATACCGCAAATGAACCCTGTTATCAACCGTGAAAAAAGAATAATCTCAATAGACGGAGGGTGCGGAGTAAAAAAAGACGGACAATTAAACCTGCTCATTATCCCTGATATAAATTGCTCCGTTGACGAAATTTCTCATATAAGTTACGATGAAATTCCTACTGTATATGCCCTTGAAAATCAAAATTCAAGTGCTGATTCTGTATATATATCATGGATTAACAGAGAAATCAAAATATTAAATAAAGACGAAGAATTTTCATATATTGAGCACATAAAAAGCGGACGTAAATTAAATATTCCAGACGCCTACATCAGAAATGAAACTGAATGCTTTGACTATACCGATTACCTTCTGCTTGTGAAAAGAGGAGATACACTATCCATAATTTCCCAAAACTCAAAAGGTTGTATTGCAAAAATAGACGGTGTGGTTGGGTGGTACTGTGGAAAATTTTTAAATCAATAAATCTGTTATCAACAATCATGCCAGAAAAAGCACTTCTTCGGAAGTGCTTTTTTCAATAAAATAACTGTCGCCATGAAATACGCTGCGGTGGCAGGTAGATTTGAATTCATTTCATTTGAATGACGCCGTTATTTGTAATAAATATTGATTTTTTAAGTTTAATAATGTAATATAAAATCAAGAAAGGGGAAAGGGAAAATGAAAAAGGCTTTCAGGTTTTTGTTGAGCTTTGCAGTTTTGCTTACCGTTGTGATTTTTTCCGGACTTTGTGCACACGCAGTAAGCTTTGATTCCGATATGCAGTATCAGACCGAAAACAAAGTTGCCGTCTGGAATAAAAAAGATTATGACGGTGAAAGTCAGATTATCGGAATCGGAGAATATCCGTCTGTTGATTTTAAGGTGAGAAGTATAACCGTTCCTCAGGAATATGTGGTTTATGCTTATTCCGAAGAAAATTTCGGCGGTGAAGAATATATCTTAAAAGACAGCGTTGATAAGCTGTTTAGTATCAGTATTCATAACGGAATTACATATTATAAGAATTTCAAAAGTTTTAAAATCGGTCTTATTGAAAGCGATGCTGTTGATATCACCTCGCTCAATGATAAAAAGAAAAACGACATAATGAAGGATTATGCGCCTCGTATTCATATGGCTGAGGGCGACCCTTATGAGGCTGTTTCCATGGACTGGACATTTGAACATTTTGACCGTGTTATGGATTCAAACGGTGATTCACGCCTTGTCATGAAAGAAAAAATAGACGGACCGTTTGATATCTGCGAAACATTCTACGGCGAACAGGAAACGGCTGCAGCTTATGCTTTCTGGGTGGAAAAAGAGAATAACTATGTGGATATTGTATATTTTATATACTGTCCTTACGACAGCGGCAAATATATATGGCTGCTTAACTGCATGGTCGGAGGTCATCCCGGCGACTGGGAGCATTTTACACTCAGATTCTTGAAATATGAGGAAAACGGCAGAGAATATCTCCGCCCCGTAAAAACCGCATTTGCGGCGCATACATTTGCTGAAATTGAACCGTGGGAAAATCTGGAAATGTATGATGATACTCACTGCATTATTTACTGCGCTGCAGGAACCCACGGTTTGTATCCTTATGCTGATACATATGTATATATGAATTTTGTTGTTGTTCAGCTTAAGGATGAATGCTCAAAGGGCGAAATATGGGATCTTTGGCTCCCCGGCAAGCTTGAAACCTTTGAGTTGGTGCCCGAAGAAAGTTGCCGTGCTCTTGCGGGCTCAAAGTGGGCATCGGCATTTGATTATGATGTTGAAAACCCCGACAGTCTGGCAACCCTTTATTGGGGAAACGAATCATCATATCCTCCGTTTATGAACAGCGGTCCTCAGGGTCCTCAGTTTAAAACAGAAATGACCAGCAAATCCAGCTTCAAATGATTTTTATTATTCCCGAGAGGAAAAACATATGAAAAACAAATCAACCATAGTTTTTACCGGCGATATCGGTTTTGACAGATATATGTACGGAAAGTGGAATGACGAGGAGCTTATTTCAGATGAAATTCTTGACTTTCTCCATTCTGCCGACCACGTTGTTGCGAATGTTGAGGGACCCGTTGCGCCTGTTGAAACAAACACAACCAAGGACGGTGTGCAGCAGCTTCTTCACACCATTGATCCCGAGGCTGTCAGAGTTCTCAACAAAATGAATGCCGATATCTGGAATATCTGCAACAACCATATTATGGATGCGGGCGAATACGGCATCAGAGAAACCCTTGAAATTGCAAAGAAAAACAATGTTCAGACCATTGGTGCCGGTATGGATATTCACGAAGCGAGAAAACCCGTTATTCTTGACGAAGCGGGCGGTATCGGTATGTTTGGCGTAGGTTATCAGCGTGCGTGCAGAAAAGCCGATGAAAACAAGGCGGGCTGTTACAGCTGGAGCGACCTTGATGAAATTCAGAACACGATAAATGAGATAAAGAAAACCTGCCGCTGGTGTGTTGTTGTAGCTCACGCAGGTGAAGAATTTACTCCGCTTCCGTCACCCTACACCAGAGAACGTTGCCATAAATATCTTGAAATGGGCGCAGATATTGTTGTGATGCATCATCCCCACGTGCCGATGAATTACGAAACGGTAGGGGATAAGATAATATTCTATTCGCTCGGCAATTTTATTTTTGACACCGATTATCAGCGTTCGCAGTTCAATACCGAACTTGGTCTGCTTGTGAAAATCAATTTTACGGAAACCGAGTTTACCTGGGAGCCGATGGGTCTTGAAATTGTAAGAGGTGACGAGCATATCGTCAAAGCGGAGCTTCCGAGAATTTTTGTTGATGTGCAGGAGGAGGAATTCAATCTTCTTTCACCGCTTTCCGCAAAGATGCATATAGCCGCAACAAGGCGCCAGATGACCTATCTCAACCCAAAAAGATTTACAAATGCAACTGAAGAAGAGTGGGCGGAGCATTTCAAAGAGCCTTTAAGAACGGGGCGCGTGCCCGGCGAAACCCTCGATTTCTTTATTCTTTGTCCGCTTGCGGAAAAAGCAGAAGCAGGGGAATGGAAAAAGAGCAAACTTGAAGATGTAAAACAATATATTTTAGAGCAGATGTAATTATTAACGGTGGGACTTGTTCCCGCCGTTTTTTATAAAAATTACTATATAATAATCTCAAAAAACAAGGCTCGGTTGTAACTTTTTCCGAATTTGAAAAAAGTAGTCTAAATCCCTTGTAAATCAACGGAAAAAGCGTATAATTAGGTCTCGGAAAATTAAAAAAACGGAGAATTTGTATGAATATTTTTCAGCCGAAGCTGTTCAGCTCTCTCAAAAGCTATAACGGCAAAAAATTTGCCAATGACCTTGTAGCAGGCGTTATCGTTGCAATAATCGCCCTGCCTCTTTCAATTGCACTTGCCATTGCATCTGGTGTTTCACCCGAAAAGGGGCTTTACACCGCAATTGTTGCGGGTTTTGTTATCGCCTTCCTCGGCGGCAGCAATGTCAATATTTCGGGTCCCACCGCCGCATTCGCAACCATCGTTGCAGGCATAGTTGCTCAGTTCGGCACAAGCGGTCTTGTTATCGCAACCATAATGGCAGGTCTGATTCTTATTGTTATGGGTGTTCTCAAATTCGGTTCACTCATAAAATACATCCCACACACAATCACAACCGGCTTCACCTCGGGTATTGCTTTGACGATAGTCATCGGGCAGATAAAGGATTTTCTCGGTCTTACCTTTCCCGAAGGTATGCCTACCGTTGAAACGGCAGAAAAAGTTGAAGCAATAGCAATGTCAATCGCATCGTTCAACTGGCAGGCACTTGTTGTGGGTCTTATCGCTATGGCAATTCTTATTGTATGGCCCAGAATCAGCAAGAAAATTCCCGGTTCGCTGATTGCGGTAGTAGTTGGCGTTGTGATAGTCAAAGCGTTTGATTTGCAGGTCAACACAGTCGGAGATCTTTACACAATTTCCCGTGACCTCCCTTCGTTTACACTCCCTGAATTCAGTTTCGAAACAGTTAAGCAGCTTGTTCCGAGTGCATTCACAATCGCAATTCTTGCGGGTATTGAATCACTTCTTTCCTGCGTCGTTTCAGACGGTATGATTAATGATAAGCATAACTCAAACACCGAGCTTATCGCTCAGGGTGTGGGCAATATCTGCTCGGGTCTTTTCGGCGGTATTCCCGCAACGGGCGCAATCGCAAGAACAGCCGCAAACGTTAAAAACGGCGGACGCACACCTGTTTCGGGTATTGTTCATGCCGCTGTGCTTCTGCTTATCCTTGTTGTTCTGATGCCTTATGCCGCCTGGATTCCTATGCCTGTTATCGCTGCAATCCTCTTTATGGTTGCCTATAATATGTGCGAGTGGAAACAGTTTGTAAAAATCTGCAAAACCGCACCCAAAAGTGATATTCTCGTTCTTGTTGTAACATTTGTTCTTACGGTTGTTTTTGATCTTGTTGTTGCAATTGAAGTTGGTATGCTTATTGCCGTTGTGCTCTTTATGAAGCGTATGGCAGATGTTGCCCGCATCAGAACATGGAGTGAAAACGGAGAGGACAGCGGTGCAGACAGCGAACGTCTCAAGGATATTCCTCCTCACACCGAGGTTGTTGAATTTGAAGGTCCGATGTTCTTTGCATCCAGCGAAAAGTTTATGTCTGTTCCGATTAAGGAAGGTGTAACAACGATTATTCTCCGAATGAGAAATGTGCCTGCGCTTGATGCAACGGCAATGCGTGCGCTTTATGATATTTACCGCACCTGCAAGTCATCGGGACTTACCCTTATTCTTTCTCACACCAATGAACAGCCTCTTTCGGTTATGAAAAAGGCGGGCTTCTATGATGAACTCGGCGAGGAGCATTTTCTTCCGAATATCGATGCGGCTCTTGAGTATGCAGAAAAAACCAATAAATAAAGACGAAAACCGCAGTCATCAGACTGCGGTTGATTTTTTAATCAATATATTTCAGGTCCGTTCCTATAAATCCGACTTCCTTGAAATCCTCAAAGTTATGGCGGATTATAAAGTCGATATAGGATGCAACCATATGTGCCGTGAGTGTGTAACCCATGGGATTGAGGTGGCCGCCCAAATAGAATTTTTTTCTGAATTCCTCGTTATATTCGGGGCCGTATTTGTAGAAGTCGAGCACATAGGTGTTGTCAAAATATTCAGCCATTTCAAAAAGAGCTTTTCTGTGTGCCTCGGTTTTTTCGCGCATTCTGTGGTTGCCGCTTTCGTTCATCATAGTCATCAGGAAGAATTTTGCTCTCGGCTGAATCTTCTTTATTCTTTGAATAATCTGAGCATAGTAACCGATAAACGTTTTGCCGTTCTGAGTGTAATCTTCTTTAATGTCATGGATTGAACCGATATCCTGATTCTGATTCTGAATGTCGTTGACACCGAGTGCGATTATGTAGCACTGGCAGGCATATTCGGGGTTCCAGAAACGCATATGGTCTGCAAAACTTTCGCAGTATTCCTTTGCGGTCATGCCGCCTCTTGAAAAATTATAGCATTTGCTGCCGCACATTCGGGCAATATTCTGACCCCAGGAATATTCAAAGTAATCGTGATATGCTTTGTTGCCGTTTTCGTCACGGCTTTCAAATTCGCCCGAAGAAAGGCTGTCGCCTATAACTCCGATTCTGCGGAAAACAGCTGTGTATCCGCCGTTTACCGCAAGGTTTTCGAGCGGTTTTTCGTCGGTTGCAAATATCATCTGTTCAAGGTTCATTATTATCACTCCCTGCAAAAATAATATCACTTTATATTTATTTTATCAATACTTAACGGATTTTTTGTGAAAAATGATATTTTTGCTTGTAAAATGTTCACAAATATGTAATAATATATTATCTTTTATTATTTTTTATTTTGGTATCAGGAGGATTTCTCTATGAGCGAAAAAAGAAGCAGCTTTACGGGGAAAATCGGATTTGTTCTTGCGGCGGCAGGCTCTGCAGTCGGTCTTGGCAATATCTGGCGTTTGCCTTATCTTGCTGCTAAATCCGGCGGAGGCATATTCTTGCTCGTCTATCTTATTCTTGCGGTAACATTCGGCTTTGCACTTATGTGCGCTGAAATTGCAATCGGCAGAAAAACAGGTCAGAGTGCAATCAATGCTTACGGCGCTCTCAGCAAGAAGTTTTCATTTGTGGGCGTTATCACTTCAATAATTCCCGCAATTATTCTGCCTTATTATTCCGTAATCGGCGGCTGGGTTTCGAAATATCTTTTTGTTTTTGTGAGCGGAGGAGCAATTGAATCCGCGGCTGACGGATATTTCGAATCATTCATTGCAAAACCGTTTGAACCTATCGGCTGGTTCCTTTTGTTTATCGGCCTGACTGCGCTTGTTGTTCTTCTCGGCGTTGAAAAGGGCGTCGAAAAGGTGAGCAAGGTTATGATGCCCGTTCTTGTTGTGCTTACCCTTGTTATTGCTGTTTATTCAATGTTTATGCCCGGTGCATGGGAAGGTGTCAAGTATTATCTCACACCCGATTTCAGCAAATTCTCGGCAACAACCGTGCTTTCCGCAATGGGTCAGCTTTTCTATTCAATGTCCCTTGCAATGGGTATTATGATTACTTACGGCTCATATATGAAGAAGGATGTTAATCTTGAAAAGTCAGTAAGACAGATTGAGATTTTCGACACAGGTATCGCATTCCTTGCAGGTCTTATGATTATTCCCGCCGTTTTTGCTTTCTCGGGCGGCGATGAAACAGCTCTCGGCAAGGGCCCCGGTCTTATGTTTATAACCCTTCCGAAAGTATTTGAAAGCATGAAGGGCGGCGCATTTATCGGTGCGGCATTCTTCCTTCTTGTTCTTTTTGCGGCTCTTACTTCCTCAATTTCTCTTATGGAAACCGTTGTTTCAATCGTAAGAGATAAGTTCGGCTGGAGCAGAAAGGGCGGCTGGCTTGCGGTTCTTATTTTCAGCATTGCACTCGGTATACCTTCATCCCTCGGTTTCGGCGTGCTCGGCAATATCACGGTAAACGGTCTTACAATCCTTGATATGTTTGACTTCGTAAGCAACAGCGTGCTTATGCCTATAGTTGCTCTTCTTACCTGCATTCTTGTCGGCTATGTTATCAAGCCAAAGTGCCTTATCGAAGAAATTGAGCTGACAGGCGAATTCAAGAGCAAAACGCTTTTCACCGTTGTAATCAAGTATATCGCTCCCGTGTGTATTGTTCTTATTCTTGTTTCATCGGTTCTTGATGCACTCGGAATTATGAAAATATAAAAGGAGAAAAACAAATGAAAAAGATTTTATCTCTTGTACTTTCCGTTATTATGATATTCTCATCAGTTTCAATTGCTTGTTCGGCAGTCGAAACCGAAGATACGCTTAACTTTGCGGTGGCTTCTGACCTTCATTATAACGTACCCGAAGAAGAACTTACTGCTAGCGGCGAAATCGATGACGAAATTTATTGGTACGCAAACCGCAGAGCTGCTCTCGAAAACGAAAGCGGCGCAATTATCGACGAATTTCTCAGACAGTGTGCCGAGAATGACAAGGTTGATTTCGTTCTCATTTCCGGCGACATTGCGGATAACGGCAAATCCATTGCTCAGGAGCATTATGATGTTGCCGCAAAATTCAAGGCATTTGAAGAAGAAACAGGCAAACAGATTTATGTTACAGTAGGTAACCACGATGCAGGTCTCAACTGCGAAACAACAATTGACGATTTCAAGAGAATTTATGCGGATTTCGGTTATGATAAGGCTCTCACCGTTTCAGATACTGACTGTTCATACACCGCAGATCTTGGCTCAAAATACAGACTCATTTCTCTCGACAGCTGTGACCCCGACAAGTCAACGGGTGACGGTATGTCCGCAGAGAAAATGGATTGGGTAAGAGTTCAGGCTCAGCAGGCAAAGAAGGACGGAAGATATCCCATTCTTATGATGCACCATAACCTTCTTGACCATATGCCTCTCCAGACGATTTTCAGTTCTGACTTTATAGTAAAGTTCCATTATTCAACGGCAGACCTTTTTGCAAACTGGGGCATCAAGCTTGTTTTCACAGGTCACGAGCATTGCAGTGATGCCGCTGTTTACACAAGCTCAATCGGCAACAAGATTTATGACTTTGCAACCACTTCACTCACTATGTATCCTCTTCAGTACAGAACCTTTGAAATTGCCGAAGACGAAATCAAATACGAAGCACAGACAATAAAAAAGATTGATACGGATAAACTTTCTTCAACCGTTGCAGGCTATTCTCAGCAGCAGCTTGACCTTATGAATGCCGATATGAATGCATACGGCAAGGGCTATCTTAAGGCGGGTGTTCAGTGGCGTCTTGAGCGTTCGTTCAAGATGGAGCAGATGGGTATTGCGGAAGACGCAATCTACTATAATCTCGTGAAAACTGCAGTTGACGGTCTTATAAAGATTCTTGACGATCCTCTTTACGGCGAAGGCGGACTTCAGGAGCTTGCCGCAGAATACAATATCAGCATTCCTAACAGCGATTATGAAAACGGCTGGGATGTTGCAACAGAGCTTGTTGCGGCTCATTACGAAGGTGAAGAAAGCTATGATTTCGACACCATCGAAGTAACAATCTTTCTCAGATTGGTTGCCCTTCTTCTCCGTGATGACCTTGCAACTATCGCAGACGAAGTATTCTTCAAGGCTGCAAACGACATCTTCAAGAATCTCGGCACAGATGCATTCATCACCGATATCACAAAGCTTGCAACAAAAGTTCTCGGACCCGTAACTCCCGTTGAATACCTTCTCCTTGCAATTGTTTCACCTATTATTTACCGCTTTGCCGTTGACAGCGACGGAGTTAACGATAACAACGGCGTGCTTGAAGGCTACGGCACCGTTAACGCAGAGAGCAACACCAATAATATTTTTGATAAATTCGTAAACATCATTAATACTCTTATTAAATATTTCACACTTATTTTCAATAATCTTCTTAAAATCATTTTCCATTGATTGAATCCCGAAGCCTGCAGAGTTTTGATGCTCTGCAGGCTTTTTTATGCTTTTGTTCATATTTATTTATCAAACTCATAACTTTTTGTGTGTTTATTGCAGTTGACTACTATTATATTATATTATATAATAATATATTGAAATATTATTTTTGATAGTAACCTTTTGAAGGAGATAAATATGACCAAAGCAGAAAACATGAGATTAATGCCGACCGTTGCCCTCAGAGGACTCGTAATTTTTCCCGGAATGTTCATTCATTTCGATGTCGGCAGAGAAAAATCCGTTAATGCGCTGAAAAAGGCGATGGACACCGACCAGGAGATTTTTCTTGTCACTCAAAAGGATATAAGCGTTGATGACCCCGATTACGGCGAGCTTTATGAGATAGGCGTTGTTGCCAACGTCAAGCAGGTTTTGAAGCTTCCCGGAAAGAGCGGCAATGTCCGCGTTGC
>JAZNRG010000142.1:0-3957 GCA_045590575.1 Acutalibacteraceae bacterium
TACAGAGAACAGAACAAGCAGGTTCCTGCAGGCTTTTCGCCGATGTTGACCTTCGGTGAGGACGACAAAATTTATATCGTCCCAATGAAGCAGAGCTTTGTCGTATCGAGCCGCAACCCCGGAAGCTGGAGTGATGAAAACCCCGACGTTATTCCTCTTTCAAGCGTTACAGGTTGCAATCTCAGAGTTGATGAAGACCGGGAAGAACTTTATACCGAAGGCAAAGACGGTCAGAGAGTGAGCTACAATCCTCCGAGATACAAGTTTACATATGATTTCTATATTGACATCAAAGTAAATAATCCTTACTTCGATGAAATTACAGCAAAGCTCAACGACAGAGATGTTGAGGGTATGGGTACAATGGAATATAACCGCTAACAGCAGATGGCGCAGCAGGTTATCAACAACCTTTCGCAGAACGGCAACGCAGGTATGCCTATGAACGGCGGATACAATCAGCCGATGAATCAGGGCTATGCTCCTGCAGGTGCTTACGGTCAGCCCAATCCTTATGCACAGCAGCAGCCTAATCCCTATACACAGCAGAATCAGTATAATCAACCAATGAATAACGGTTACAACCAACCGATGAATCAGGTCTACAATCAGCAGCCTGCTTACTCTCAGCAGCCCATATCGCAGAATTGGGTATGTCCCTCATGTCAGGCAAATAACGACGGCGGCAGATTCTGTGCATTCTGCGGTACACCTAAACAGTAATGAACAAAATGAAGGCTGTGATAATCATAGTTTCGGTTGTTGTTTTGATTTCTGCTGTTGCGGCAGGCGTGTGGTATTACAAAACCAAGTTCTATGTGCCGGATAAAGACGGTATGGTTTATTCTCAGACAGATATAAATAAGTAAGGAGATGATTAACCTTGTCAACTATTCTTGAACAGAAATGCCCGTGCTGCGGCGGTGCGGTTGAATTCAACACCGGTGCACAAAGGCTGAAATGCCCTTACTGCGACACCGAGTTTGATATTACCGCTATGCCCGAAGATACGTCAAATCAGGTTGAGCAGATCAACTGGAATTCGCAGGGCGCACAGTGGGGAGCAGGCGAAACAGACGGTATGAGCGTTTATGCCTGCAATTCCTGCGGCGGAGAAATTGTTGCCGATACAACAACGGGTGCAACAACCTGCCCTTACTGCGGCAATCAGGTTGTTATGAAGGGACAGTTTTCGGGTGCGTTGAAGCCCGATTTGGTTATTCCTTTCAAGCTCGATAAAAAAGCCGCAAAGGAAGCGCTCAAAAAGCATATCTCAACAAAGAAATTCGTACCTAAATCTTTCCTTACCGATAACCGTCTTGAAGAAATCAAGGGTGTTTACGTGCCGCATTGGCTCTTTACCTGCGATGCAATGGGCAACGCAAACTATAAAGCAAAAAAGGTAAAGACGTGGTCAGACGAAAATTACGAATACACCGAAACCTCGTATTTTGACGTTTACAGAAGCGGCAACATAGGCTTTGACAACGTTCCCGTTGACGGCTCAACCAAAATGCCCGACGACCTTATGGAATCCGTTGAGCCCTTTGATTTGTCGCAGGCTGTGGATTTCAACACCGCATATCTCGCAGGCTATCTTGCGGATAAATACGATGTCACGGCAGAAGAAAGTATGCCCAGAGCCAATGAAAGAATCAGGCAGAGCATAATTGATTCGTTCAAAGAAACCGTAAAGGGTTATGACGAGGTTGAAAACCAGGGTGCAAATATGAACGTTGCAAACGGCATTTATAAATACGCACTCTATCCCGTATGGCTTCTCAACACAAAGTGGAACGGTGAGAATTTTACCTTTGCAATGAACGGGCAGACGGGAAAATTCGTAGGCAATATTCCCACGGATAAAAAAGCCGTCACAAAGGCTTCGCTTTTACTCGGGGCAGGCATAGGTGCAGTAATCTACGGACTTATGTGGCTGATTGAACTGCTTTAAGGAGGTGCGGATATGACTAAAAAGATTTTTGCGGCTTTGATTGCGCTTATAATTTGTCTTTCGGCGGTGATTTCCGCATCAGCTTATACTCAGGAGTACGTTATCGACTATGCGGATAAATTATCTTCAAGTGAAATTGAAGAGCTTGATTCGTTTGCTGAAAAGCTTGAATCGGCTTACGGCGTTACCGTGCTTTTCTGCATAACCGAAGGCACGGGCGATGTAACCGCCGATGAATTTTCTTCGGGAACATATGGCGATTATACCGATAACGAAAACGGAATTATAATCGTTCATGACGATTGGAGCAATACATATTTCTCGTTTATTTCGGGTAATGCAGAAGAATTTCTGACCGATGCCGCCGTTGACAGCATGAAAGATGCCTATGATTTGAACGAAAGCTATTACGGCGGAATTTATGCCTGCTATGAACTTGCGGAAGAATATCTTGAAAACGGATATTCCGGCGGATATGTTTATGACAGCGAAGAGTTTGTTTATGCAGGCGAAGCAGACGAGCCGAAAACAGAAAATGAAAAAGACGGCGTTTCAATTATCTGGCTGCCTGTTTCGCTTCTGATAGGTCTGTTTGTCGGTTTCCTTATCATTAACGGCATAGCCTCAAAAAACAAGTCTGTAAAAATGCAGGAAAATGCAACCGTCTATACCCGACCGGGCAGTATGGTTATAACGGGAAGTGCGGATAATTTCCTTTATAACAATGTTGAACGCAGAGAAAAGCCGAAACAGACAGAGAAAAAATAAGGAGGCATTACCAATGGGATTTTTTGATTCACTCAAAAGGCAGGCAGAATCCGCACTTAAACGAGAGGTTTCGCAGGGTATTAACAAAGCGATGAACAATGCCGTGCAGTCAGTAGGCAAGGGCAGAAACCACACCGAAACCTATACCTTTGCCTCACTTCCGACAAATGTTGCCGAGCTTCAGGCGTTGCCCGAAGCAAGCCTTGATTCCGCCTTCAAAACAACAGCACTCACCCTTGCGGCTTTGTGTAACTATGAGCACAATCCCGACGCAACAATTGAAATGCTCAACTTCCTTAAAGGTCCGGGTGAAGTCAGCGGCTTTGAAAAGCAGTTTATCAAAGAGCATCTCGGCTCCGAGGGATACAAAGCACGCTCATATTTTGAGGGTGCAACACCGCAGAACAGCTATAAACCCGACGTACCCTATAAAATTACCGTTATTGAAAATCCTTATTCTTTCGATAATGCTGATTGGGCAACGCTCTATGTTCAAAGCGGAGGTGCGGATAACCCCAGACCTGTGAAGCTGCGCAGAAAGCCCTCATCGGGTCAGTGGTTCCTGGTTGAAATTCAGTGCCTTTCGGATATCCGTGTGCCCGTAGAGGAAGACCCCTGGGCATAAGTAAAATAAAGGAGATGTAGATATGAAAAAAATATTCGCATTACTTCTTGCACTTTTAATGGTATTTTCACTTGCCGCTTGCGGTGAAGATACTCCCGAAAAACCCGACAACATAAAACAGCCTTCAAGCAATTCCGATGCAGTCATTGAAGCATCGCTCTTTACCGTTGCTTATGGCGGCGACTGGATAAACATTGAAGATGACTTCAAGAATGAAGAAGGATACTCCAAAGCTGTTCTTCAGGTTCTCGACCCCGAAGACGAAGAATACTACTTAGTTGAAGCAACAATCAGCGTTGAAATTGACGAGCCCTACGATTTCCGTGAAGACCTTGTTTATTACGGCTTCAATCAGTATGAATACAAGGAAAACAACGCTTACGAAACTGTGAAAGTCGGCGGCGTTGACCTTCTTAAGTATGACGACGGCGATGACACACTCGTTTATTTCAACCGTGTTGAAAATGCAAACGCATCGGTTTATGTTGAATTTGATACAACCGATATCAACGACAGCCGCATTCAGGCTCTCCTTGACGGCATAACCTTCACTATTGAGGATATCGGCAATGTTGACGGTCCTTGGGAGTGGGAAGGCGAAAGGTTCTCG
>JAZNRG010000143.1:0-16843 GCA_045590575.1 Acutalibacteraceae bacterium
CCCGTGGGAATATGGGTAATACGAACAGCGGATGAGGTTTTGTTAACCTTCTGACCGCCCGCACCGCTTGAACGGTAATAGTCGATGCGAAGGTCATCGGGGTTGATTTCAACCTCAACGGTATCGTCGATTTCGGGCATAACTTCAAGAGATGCAAACGAAGTATGGCGTCTGCCCGAAGCATCGAAGGGTGAAACTCTTACAAGTCTGTGAACACCCATTTCGCCCTTGAGATAGCCGTAAGCATTCTCGCCTTCAAAAAGAACAACAGCAGACTTAAGACCTGCTTCGTCGCCGTCGAGGAAGTCGAGCGTGCTGACCTTGAAGCCGTGCTTTTCGCCCCAATGCTGATACATACGAACGAGCATCTGGTTCCAGTCCTGAGCTTCTGTGCCGCCCGCACCTGCGTGGAAGGTAAGAATTGCGTTCTTTGAGTCATATTCGCCCGAAAGCAGAGTGCTGAGGGTCATTGCTTCGAGCTTTGAAACAAAGCTGTCAACGCCTGCCTTGCATTCGTCGAGCATATCGAGGTCCTCTTCCTCGTTTGAAAGCTCAATGAGCACGAGCGTATCGTTATATTCGTTTTCGAGTGAGTTATATGCGCCAACCTTATTCTTGAGCTGGCTGATTCTCTGCTGAACCTTCTGGGAATTTGCAAGGTCGTTCCAGAAGCCTTCTTCGGCTGTCTGTGCCTCGAGAACTTCGATTTCCTTGTTCATATCGTCAAGACCGAGAGCCTCGCGGAGCTGACCGAGTTTTTCCTCATAATCGAGCAGTGAAAGTCTTAATTCTTCAAACTGAATCATAATTTTTTCTCCTGATGCGTATTTTTTCACAGTATATTATAACAAAAATTATTGAATTGTAAAGAAGTTTATATTTTTTTTAATTAATAATTGAAATTTGTTCATTTATTAGGTAGAATATATGGTATATGATTCCACACAGACTGAAAGGGTGTAATATCCGTTGAACTACAGTAACCAGACCTGCCCCCATTGCGGAAGGCTTTTTGCCGACGGCGACGACGTTGTTGTCTGCCCCGTGTGTGCAACTCCGCAGCACAGGGAATGCTGGATGCAGGCAGGCCATTGCGCCAACGATTCGCTCCACGCTTCGGGCTTCGTATGGCAAAGAGAAAAAATAAACACAGGAAAAATTGAACCTCAGGTTTCCTACGCTTCTCCCGATGCGACAGTATGCCACGTCTGCGGCAGCGAGAATCCTGCGGACAGCCTGCATTGCGGCAACTGCGGTGCGCTCCTCGGCGAAAGCGATAATCCCGACGACAAAAAGTGCACGTTCTGCGGCACGCAGAACGATTCCGATGCAAAACACTGCAAAAACTGCGGCTCTCCCCTCGGAATGAAGAGCGGCTTTTTCACAAACAGCCCATATCTCGCAGGCACGGGCATTGACCCCAACGAGAATATCGGCGGCAACAAGGCAGACGACCTCGCCCTTTATGTGCAGGCAAGCGCAAAAAGATATCTGCCGAAGTTCAGGCGTTTCTCAAAAGGTAAGAAATTTTCATTCAACTTTGCGGCATTTTTCTTTGCTCCGTATTGGTTTTTCTACAGAAAGCTCTATAAAGTGGGCGCATTCTTCCTTGTTCTTTTTGTGACCTCGTCGCTCGTGCTTTCGGGTCCGTCACAACAGATTGCGGATGCCGCCGAGGAATACTCTGCCGTTTATTACTCATTCGATTTTGAAACAGCAACCGAAGAAGAACTTGCCGCATTTGAAGAAGAAATCGTTAAAGCGGCAGACGAAATGATGGCAAAAACACGAAATCCGCTTCTGCTTGTTGCAGGTGTTGCCTGTGTGCTCAGGCTGATTGCGGCTCTGCTTGCCGACAGGCTTTACTACAAAAAAATCCTTAAGGATATGAAGATTATCAATGATTCCGTCAGGGACGAAAATATGCGTAAAATGACCATTGCAAGAAGAGGCGGCCTTGCTCCGTTTGCATTTGCGGCAAGCCTTTTCGGTTATAATTCGCTCGTCAGCCTTCTCGTCTATGCAGCTGATGCCATAATGAACAGTTTTTAATTTGAATTGGAGGATAAATTATGAAAGTCAGAAAAGCGATTATCCCTGCCGCAGGTCTCGGCACAAGAGTTCTCCCCGCGTCAAAAGCAGTTCCCAAGGAAATGCTCAACATCGTCGATAAACCCGCTATCCAGTATATCGTTGAAGAAGCTGTTGCGGCAGGCATCGAAGATATTCTTATCATCACAAACAGAGGCAAGGGCGCAATTGAAGACCATTTTGATCACGCATTCGAGCTTGAAGCAGGCCTTAAGGGCAACCCCTCAAAGGCAAAACTCTATGAGGATGTCAAGGCTTGTGCCAACCTTGCAAACATATATTTCATCCGTCAGAAGGAAACAAAGGGTCTTGCCCACGCACTCCTCTGCGGTAAGTCATTCGTAGGAAACGAACCCTTCGCAGTTCTCTACGGCGACGATGTTATCATCTCCGAAGACCCCGTAACCGCTCAGCTCACCCGCTGCTACGAAAAATACGGCAAGGGCGTTGTAGGTGTAAAGGAAGTAACAAGAGAACTCATCAAGCTCTACTGCACACTTGACGTTTCTCCCATCGAAGGCGAGGACAGAGCAATGACCTGCCGCCGTATAATCGAAAAACCCACCGATGACCAGATTCTTTCGCTCTTTGCAATTCTCGGCAGAGTTGTGCTTCCCCCCGAAACCTTTGAGCTCATCGAAAAAGGCCTTGCAGCAACTCCCGAAGGCGAGGAATTCTATCTCACCGACGTATTCACGGAGCTCGGTATGAACGATAAGCTCCTTGCTTATGATTTTGACGGCAAGAGATACGATATGGGCAATAAGCTCGGCATTATGAAGGCAAACTGTGAGGTTGCTCTTGACCATCCCGAAATCGGCGACGGCTTCAAGGAATACCTCAAGGAACTTGTTAAGACATTTTAATTATTGCGGGCGATTCGTGAATCGCCCCTGCAAAAAATTAACCGCAGGAGCAAATCCTGCGGTTTTTTAATTAATCGTTTGTTAAATTTCCGTTGCCCGAAATGGGTATTTCCTCGCCGAGATATGTCGGTTCGGGTTTAAGAATCGTGAAGAAGAAATCCTTGTTTCTTGCAAGAATTTCGCGGATATCCCTGAAAATCTGCCCACCGTAATCACGAATATCACTCGCAACGCCGTAAGCATCAAGACCGAGCCTGCGTGCATCATAAATCGCTCTGTGAAGATGATAACCCTGAGTTACTATCAGCACCTTTTTTGCTTTGAAAATATCCCTTGCACGGTACATACTTTCATAGGTCGAAAAACCTGCGTGGTCCATAAAAACATTCTCGGAGGCAATGCCTCTGTCGGTCACGAATTTTTTCATAACGTTGACTTCATCGTATTCATCCGAGCCGTGGTCGCCGCTGACAAGGATTTTTTGGCTTGCACCTGCTTTACAAAGGTCAATGCCGACGAGGAGCCTGTCCTCAAGCATATGACTGGGTCTGTCGCCCCAGACGGCACATCCGAGCACGAGCACGCAGTCATACCCCTCGCCCGCATCGGTAAAACCGAGGATATATTTTTCCGTGCTTTTACGCACAAACAAGTCAATTCCTAACACAGCCGCCGCACCGGCAATGCAGATGCAAAGAACAAAAATCACTGTTTTTTTAAATATTTTCATACCTGTTTCTCCAATTCGCATAAAACAATTTCAGGTCTGTTACCGATTCTGAACGGAAAAAGGCTGTTTCCCAGTCCTCTCGAAACAATCATAGAGGTTTCACCGCTTTCATAAAGTCCGCTTGTGTATTTCGGAAAAAATCCCTGCGCAGGCGCAAAAATTCCCCCGATAAACGGCAGCCTTATCTGTCCCCCGTGAGCGTGACCGCTGAAAACCAGATCAAACCCATTTTCTGCATATAAATCAATCAGCTCGGGTCTGTGGGAAAGCAAAATTTCGAATCCACCATCCGCAAGGTCGGCAAGAACTCTTTTGAACTGAATTTCATTCTCTCCCAAAACATAGGAACCGAAAAAAGCGGGGTCATCGATTCCGCAAAGGGCTATCGATTCGCTGTTTCTTTCAAACTCAACGCGCTTTCCGTCAATAACGGCAACACCGTTTTCCTCCATTTTATTCCGAAGAATAGCGTATTCCTCGGGCAGACGGCTTTCATGGTTGCCCGTTATGTAGTAAACGGGAGCAATTTTCGCAACGTTTTCCGTAAATTCAACCGCTGTTTCTGTTTTCGTTGAATAGCTGTCAATAATATCTCCTGTGATTACTATGATATCGGGTTCAAGCTCTGAAATCATATCGGTAAGCCTTGAACCGAAGTCTTTGTTATGCAAATCCGATATCTGCACAATCCGTAAGCCGTCAAAGCTTTCGGGAAGCTTATCCGAAAAAACAGAAAATCTGCTTACCTCAATACTGTTATTTTCCGCAAAAATATACCCCACCGCAAGCAAAACAACACAAAGTAATATTGCTGCTTTTTTCATTTTAAAAACCTTCCTCTTTACGATAAAAGACGGAGAACAGACTGACCGTTCTCCGTCTTTTATCGGATGGCTCTGACATTGTTGCTCACAAATGCAGATATATGACATAAAAATCATACTATAAGAAGTATAATGGATATTTTTTAATCCGTCAACAGTTTTTTTGAAATTTTTCAAAATTATTATTGTATATTGTTTGCTCATTTATTCATTTTATGGTATAATATTTTAAATATTATTTCGGAGGCGTCCCGTGGATATCAAGAAGAATGACAGAATAAACCTCAAAATAGATTCCTGCTCGGCAAACGGCAGCGGTGTTGGCAGGCATAACGGTATGGCAATTTTCGTGCCCGCAACTGCAGTCGGCGACGAAATATCCGCCCATATCCTCAAAGTGAAAAAAAACTATGCCTTTGCGAAGGTTGACTCTGTCATTTCTCCCTCTGCGGACAGAATCGCTCCCGAATGCCCCGTTTATCTCAAATGCGGCGGCTGTGTTTTTTCCCATATGACCTATGATGCGGAGAAGAAAATCAAGGCAGAGCACGTTGCCGAATGCTTCAGAAGAATCGGCGGTATCTCGCCCGAATTTGAGCCGATTATCGGCGGCGAAACGGATTCACGCTACCGTAACAAAGCACAGTATCCCGTGGCATACGAAAACGGCGGAATAAAAACGGGTTTCTATTCGCCCCACAGCCACAGAGTTATCCATTGCCCCGACTGTCTTCTTCAGCCTGCGGAATTCGAGGGAATCCTCGGAGTTTTTGCGGATTTCACCAAAGAAAACGGCATCTCCGTTTACGATGAAACAAACCACTCGGGTCTGCTCAGGCATATTTATATCCGCAAAGGCAGCGCAAGCGGCGAGATTATGGTTTGCGCCGTAATCAACGGCAAAAAGCTCCCGCACAGCGATAAGCTCGTTGATGCTCTTATCGCAAAAGAGCCGTCAATCAGAAGCATAATTCTTAATATAAACACAAAGGATACCAACGTTATCCTCGGCGATAAATGCATAACCCTTTGGGGTGAGGATTATATCACGGATATCCTCTGCGGCCTGCGTTTCCGCATATCCCCGCTCTCATTCTATCAGGTCAACCGCAATCAGGCGGAGCGACTCTATAATAAGGCGGCGGAATATGCATCGCTCACGGGCGGCGAAACGGTGATGGACCTCTACTGCGGCGCAGGCACAATCGGTCTTTCGATGGCGTCGAAGGCAAAGGAAGTTATCGGAGTTGAAATCGTGCCCGAAGCAGTTGAAGATGCAAAGGTAAATGCGGAAATAAACTCAATCACAAACGCACGATTCATCTGCGGCGATGCGGCAAAGGCGGCGGAAATACTGAAAAACGAGGGCGTCAGACCCGATGTTATCATTCTTGACCCGCCGAGAAAGGGCTGCAGCCCCGATATGCTGAAAACTGCGGCGGAAATGAACCCCGACAGAATCGTTTATGTTTCCTGCGACCCCGCAACCCTCGCAAGAGACTGCGGAATATTTGCCGGACTCGGCTACACGGCAGTCAAAGCAACTCCCGTTGATATGTTCCCGAGAACCGGGCATTGTGAGTGCGTCGTGCGACTTTGTCGCACCAAGCACTCATCGATATAAATCTCTGGTAAAATTTAATGTAACAGAGGTGAAAATATGACCGTAAAATTATTTATTCAGGCGATTTCGAAATTCCTGCTCGGAATTGTGCTGGTGGGTGCGCTGATATTCCTGCCCGCAGGCTCACTTTCGTTTTATAACGGTTGGCTGCTGATGGGGATTCTGTTTATTCCTATGTTCATAGCAGGAATTGTTATGATGATAAAAAATCCCGCGTTGCTCGAAAAGAGGCTTGACGCAAAAGAAAAGGAAAAAGACCAAAGCCTCGTTGTGAAGCTGAGCGGACTGATGTTTCTTGCAGGCTTCATTCTTGCGGGTCTCGGTTTCCGCTTCGGGTGGTACACTCTCCCCAAGGCGGTTGTTATCATTGGTGCGGTTCTGTTCCTTATTGCCTACGCTCTTTATGCGGAAGTACTCCGTGAAAACACATATCTCAGCCGCACAATCGGGGTTCAGGAAAATCAGAAGGTTATCGACACGGGGCTTTACGGCATTGTGAGGCATCCGATGTATGCCGTCACTCTGCTTTTGTTTTTATCGATGCCTCTCGTTCTCGGCTCGGTATATTCGCTTCTTGTTTTCCTTGCATATCCGTTCATAATCGCAAAAAGAATAAAAGGCGAAGAAGAATTCCTTGAAAAAGAACTCGCAGGATACAAAGAATACAAACAAAAGGTGAAATACAGATTGATACCCTTTATATGGTAACAAAAAACGGAACATCGGGTGATGTTCCGTTTTCTTATTAATATTCAAATTTATTCCACGGCTCGGCGGTGTTATCGGGTTTCTTTGAAAAAACCATTCTCTCACCGCTGACGGGATGGCTGAATTCAAGCGTATGTGCAAAAAGTGCGAGGTTTCCGCTTCCGCCGCCGTATCTTCCGTCTCCGTAAAGCGGCATTTTCCTGCTTGAAAACTGAACTCTTATCTGATGGGTTCTGCCCGTATGGAGCAGGATATCGAGCATCGAAAGTCCGTCTGCCTCGCCGATAACCTCATATTCAAGCGAAGCCTCACGCACACCCTTGCGCATTCTTTTAACGGTATATGTTTTGTTTTTCTGCTTATCTCTGAAAAGCAGATCCTTGAGGACAGCGCTCTTTTCTTCGGGTATTCCTTTCACAACGGCATAGTATCTCTTTTTAATAAGATTCTGCTCCGCCTGTTTCGAGAGGGCGGCAGCAGCCTTTGAATTCTTGGCGTAGACCATAATACCCGCCGTTTCTCTGTCCAGCCTGTGAACGGGGAACGCCTCTTCTTTTTCGCCGTTTTCCGCAAAATGAGAGTTGAGAGCGGATATCATATCCGCACCCTCACCGTTCTGGCTGAGCACTCCCGCAGGCTTGAAGCAAACAACAATATGCTTATCTTCAGTCAAAATCTTCATTTTCAATTCTGTTTAATTGCCTCTTTCTGCTTTTTCTCAAAGCAAATTTAATGCCGTCGAGCACAAGCCAGAGCTGGCTTGCAAAATGGATGGGATCCTCTCTCATACCCGTTCTGAACCACTCGGAGATAACGCCTACAAGCGCATAAAGATGATAAGAAGCAATAAACTCAATATCCTCTTCGGGAAGGTCGATACCCTCAGCTTCACGCTTGACAACCTCAATCAGAATTTCCTTGCACGCTCTGTGCATATAGTTCTCGAGATAGTCGTAGCTTCGGGAAGCGCAGATGTTATTGATAATTTTTTTATGGCTGTGGGCTGTATTTGCAACCTTTATGAATGCGGTTATCCACGAAACACCGGTTTTGTGAGATTCTGTAAGGATGTTAAGCTCCTTTTTGAAAACCTCTTCAAGAAGATCATAGATATCGCAATAATAGTAATAGAAAGTGTTGCGGTTGATTCCGCAGGTTTCAACAATATCTCTGATGGTAATTTTATCGAATGACTTATTGGTAAGCAATTCAATAAAAGTATCGTAGATAAGTTTTTTTGTGTCCTTTTGCATCTTACCCCTCCGTTCTCGGAACAGTTAAACATATATAAATCATTGATTTGTTAACACATTTGAACATATTATAACATATTGTAACACTAAATTCAACCATACAAAATCCATTATTTGTGGGTATTGACAACACAGGTGTTTTTTGGTTAAAATATATAGTACAAAAGTAATAAAGGAGATATTATTATGAAGAAAGCAAAAAAACTTCTGAGCGTTATTCTTTGCGCTCTCATTCTTGCGCAAGCAGGCATTTTCTGCGTTGCAAACGCAAGCTCGGATTACAAAATCGTTTCACCTTATGAAGATGTTATCTGGAGCGGTGAAGGTGCCTGGGGTGCATATAAAGGCTCACTCCACTCCCACACAACCTACAGCGATGCAGACGACACTCTCCCCGTTATGGTCAAAGAAGCATATGCTCAGGATTATGACTTCCTTGCAATTTCAGACCACGGCATCACAGGCGTTGACTGGGACAAAACTCCCTCAATCCAGCCCCTCTATCTCTATCAGTATATCATCGATAACCCCTATGAACATCTGACAACCGAAGAATACGAAGAAATCAAGAACGGTACATATAACAACAGAGGCAAGAAGCTCGTTCCCGTTCTCGGTGCCAACGAATTCAACAACCTCTCACTCACCAAAAACCACGTTAACGGTTACTTCCTTGCTTCCGATAAGGGCAACGGTTTCCCCGGCCTTGAAAACGAAATCGGCTATGAGCAGGCAATAAAGTATATCGACGATAACGGCGGTCTTTCCCATATCAACCATCCCGGTGACTGGCTCGCCACCAACGACAACCCCGATGCAGTTAATGACCCCGCTAACATCAAGTTCTTCGGCGACCTTATTCTCAAATATGATTCCTGCCTCGGTACCGAAGTTCTCAACGAAAGAAACGGCACAACAGGTTACGACAGAATCCTTTGGGATAACCTTCTTATGTACTGCCTTCCCTACGGCAAGAATGTTATGGGTTACAGCAACACAGACGCTCACCACACAGGCACGGTTGACACATCATATATGTATTTTATGATGAAAGAAAACAATGTTGAAAACATCAAGGAAACCATGCAGAGCGGCGCATTCTTCGACATCACAACAATCCTTCGCCCCAACGACAAAATCGGTCCTTACGGCGAAGAAATCAACTGCAGCAACAGCGGTATCCCCGCTCCCATGTTCACAAGCCTTACCGTTGACGGCCATAAGATTACCGTTACCGCAAAGGAAAGCGACACCGTTCAGTTCATCGCAAACGGCAATGTTATTCTCAAGAAAGAAATCGGCTCAGAGCCTGTTACTCTTGACCTCGATGCAATCGAATGGGAAGAGGATTATCAGTACGTAAGAGTTGAGCTTTTCGGCAAAGGCGGTCTTTGCTGCAGCCAGGCTCTCGTTATTGATGACGGCACAGCTCCCCTTGAATTCGTTGAAGAAGAAGTAAGCCTTCTTGATTCGCTTATGAATTTCTTCAAGGGCACAAAGATTTACACAATCATTATTGAAATCACAAGATTGTTCTGATTAAAATATCAACGCACGGCGGGGGCATTGCTCCTGCCGTTTTTATTATTCAAATGAACAATGAATAATAAATAATGAAAAATTAAGGGTCTGCGACGCATTTTGCATTTGAAAAGCCAAAACCGCCGAATTCTCGGCGGTTTCTCTTTTGTCCCCTGATATATTGAAAGGATATGATTTTTAATTATGCCACAACGGGAGAATTATCCGTAACCATAAGAATGCCTGTTGCGACTGAAAGTGTGATAACGATTGTTGCGAATATTGCCATTGTTTTTCCCTCCGTTTGTGTTTTTTGTTATGTCTGTATTATAGCAGGATAATTTCTAAGAAAAAAGGAGCTAAACCATTAAGAAATTATTAAGGAATTTCTAAAATTAACTTTAATTTCATAATTTGGTAATTGTACCGACGGATTATATATGATATAATTCGGTTACAGATTATAATGAGGGGTGACGGGGACAAATGAAACAAAAGAAGAAAGACCTTCCCAAATCTGCGGTTGCGGTTATATGCACCGTTATCTGCGCAGTTGCAGCTGCCGTTATTGTTATGATGGCAAAATCCGCTGCCGACAGAAACAAGGCTCCCGAAGCATATACCTTTGACCCGAAAGGCTTCGAATCGGTTGCATCCGTTGTCTGCCTCAACGAAACGATGGCAGTTTATACCGATGCAAAAAGCGGCAAGGTCGGAATTATGACCCTCAGCGGCGAAATAACTGAAGAGGCAGCTCACAACAAAATATCCGTCTGCAGCGACGTGTGGAGAAATTATCGCTACATCGTTGAAACTCCTCTGTCGGAATATCTTCTTCTTGCGGACCCTGAAACAAAAACAGTCACAACAAGGCAGTATCACGGTCTGACAGAGCCTGAGCTGATCCCCTGCTGGAGCGAGGTCGGCAAGCATCTTGCGTGGACGGATGCCGACGGCTATCAGGGTGAAATCGAAAAAGGCGACCTCGGTCTTTCAAGAGGTCTTTATCCCGTTGCAACTTCTCTTGAAGCGGGCGCAAAATACGGATATATAAGCAACGTGCTCCGCCTTGAAATTGCCGCTGTTTATGATGCCGCAACGGATTTCTCCGAGGATATGGCGGCTGTGTGCAAAGGCGGAAAATGGGGATATATAAAATCATCGGGCGTTACGGCAATTCCGTTTGAATTCGATTCCTGCGCCTATGCCGACGCGATGGGCAGAAACTATGCATTCTCATTCAGAAACGGTCTTGCTCCTGCCTGCAAAAACGGAAAATACGGAATAATCAATTCCAAGGGTGAAACCGTTGTTGACTTTGCCTTTGACTCGATTCTTCAGGGCGAAGGCGGAAAATACATCGCAATGCAGAGCGGCTCGTGGGGCATTCTCACCGTTGCCGAAAACCTTGTTGAAGCAAATGCAACAACAACCACCACTCTGCCCGCCAACAACACTCCCGCACTCGCAAAGGGCGACTATCTCGTCAACACCTCGGGCAGCGTGCTCAATATGAGAGCCGCAACCGACGTCAACTCCGATGTTGTTGCAAAGATTCCCAACGGCACAAGGCTCACCGTCACAAAAGCCGTCGGTGGCTGGGCATATGCAAAATACAATTCATTCTACGGCTGGGTAAGCTCCGATTACCTTATCCCCGCACCCGCAGAAACAACCGTAAATTCATAAGAAAACGGGTCAGGATTTCTCCTGACCCGTTGTTGTTTCCGTAACTATAACCGCCGACTGAGGCGGTGCCGTTGTTGCGGGCACGGTATTCCTCGGCAATTCAAAGCCCGAAATGAATCCGCCCTGCTCGAGAGAGCAGATATCTCCGCCGATTACCCTGCCGTCATAAACAAGAATATTCGCCTGCACTCCGTCTGAATTCTCAAGACCCGGATAGTTGAAAATCGTGTAGGTCCATCTTTTTGCGCGCATTCCCTTGAACGGTTCAAGGTCAAAGCCCTGCGCCTTGTTCATTGCGGCATATTCCGTATAGCCGTCATCAAAATTCTCGGGAATGATAACCTCGCTGACCTCAACTGGGTCTTCCGATATCTTCCAGCCGAACTGCGAAAGAAAAGCCTTTCTCTCCTGCGCCGTCGATGCCTTCAGATTGAGTGCCGAATCATCCGTTGCCGCAGGCTCATTACCCCTGCTCATAACGGTAAATATTGCAATCACAACCGCAACAAGAGCTGTAAATAATGTTATTATTTTTGTCTTTGAAGTTTTAACCGAATATACAAACATTAAACTCACCGCCTGAAACATAGATATGCTCGGGCGGTGAGTTTTATTACACTTTCATTTTGATTAACATTACGCCATTGGGGGTTATGTCGATAACTCCGTATTCGCCGTTTCGGGCACAGCCGGGGTTCATAATATAAAGTCCGTCATCATAGGAAGTAACGCTTTGGTGCGTATGACCGTATAATGCAATACGGGCTCCGAGGCTTTTTGCCTTCTCAATGAATGCTTCGGTTCCGTGTTTGACAAGCTCCGTATGACCGTGGGAACAGAAAATCCGCACTGCCTCAACATCGATTATCTCATTGTGCGGCAGAAGTGAATAAAAATCGCAGTTGCCGCAGACCTGAACGAGTCTTCTGCCCGCGATTTCTCTCTCAAGCAGGTCAAAATCCTTTTCGCCGTCACCAAGGTGGATAATCATCTTTGCATCCTTATGAAGAATCAACGCTTCATAGAGAGTTCTGTCTGAGCCGTGGGAATCCGAAAAAACAAGAATCCTCAAAAAATCCCTCCGTTCTATATTTAGAGTGAAATGATTCCAACTAAATACGCCGTAAAGGTCGGATTTCCGACCCATCGAAGCGTTTTTTTCTTCGCCATACGAGAGTATGCCTTCAGAAAAGAAACTCTCCGCTGAATCAAAACTGTGACCTTTTCGGTGCTTCGCAGTTTTGAAAGAGCAGATTTTTGACACAGTAAGGCAAAAATCTGCACGGAATACGAGGCTATTTCAAAGATTTTTAACGATGCTGTGGCGGAAATATGCCTTTCAAAACCGTATGGAGTTGGAATTATTTCACTCTAGTGAACATATTATAAACCATAAAAGGCGGTGATGCAATGAGTAAAGATAATTTCTCAATTGAAGAAATGCTTCGCCTTGCCAAAGCGGCAAAGGCAAAAACACCCGAGGATATGCTCGGAGCCGTGCAGAACAACATCCCCGAAAACTCTCTGAGCGAAATCAAAAAGATTCTTGGCGACAAAAAAGCTCTTGAAGAACTGCTGAAAAGCGAGCAGGCGCAGAAGCTTATGAAACAATTCGGAAAGAAACAGTAATTTATTATGGATAACATAAACGATATTTTATCGGGTCTTACGGACGAAGATTTTGAAAATCTCAGAGCCGCTGCCGACAGCCTTTTCTCCGATTCAAAAGAGGAAAAAACCGACGGCGGCTTTAACGGTATACCCGATTTTTCGTCGCTTCTCGGCAATGCGCAGATGCTCTCGAAGCTCGGGTCGATTATGGGCGCAATGAACAAAACCGACAGCCGCACAAGGCTGATTGAAGCACTCAAACCTCTGCTGAGCGAAAAACGCAGAGCAAAAGCCGATGAAGCGATGCGGATGATGAAGCTCTTTGAACTCCTGCCGATGCTTACCGATATTATGGGCGGTGATAACTTCAGATGATTTCAGACCCCGACAAAGCGGTGATTCTGCCGATAACAATTCTGCTTCTTGCCGAAAAAGCGGATTTTTCGGTTATATTTGCGTTGCTGTATATATTGATGTAAAAACGGGTGCTGATGCACCCGTTTCTTATTTTTTCAGCGGAACCGCCGATATTTTATTGAAAAATTTGTCAAAAACAGGGAGTGCCGAAACGAAGGTTATGGGTATTGCGAGAAGTACCGCAAGCCATTCGTCAAACGCAGGGGCAATGCTCTGCAGAAGATTCCGGACATCAAAATTATAATAGAGAATATAAATAAAAATATAATGGAGCGCATAAATCGGAAGAGTTCTTCTTCCGTATTTTGCCGCAATTCCGAGCGGAGTTTTTTCGGGGGTAATCACGATAACCGCATAGCTGATAATTGCGGAAACGGCGTAGTTGCCGAGCCTGAAAAGGAAGCCGAATTTTGCGCAGGTGCCGAGGGTTGAGAAGGGATTGACCCCCGTTAAAAGAGGTCTGAGCCAATAGAGTCTTTCGCCGAAGAAAACGGTTACAACAATCAGTGCCGTAACAATTACGGCTGCAGCAATTTTCGCCTCTCTCTTTTTGCAATGCTCCTCAATTTTCTTAACATCGAGAAGATATCCGAGATAATAATAGGGATAAAATGCGATTATTCTTGCGGCGGATAAGAATGTGCCCGTTTCGCCGTCATAACCCGCAAGGCAGGCAAGCAGGATGCTCATCGGCAGAATGAATTTCGGTGAAAAATCCTTGACTGCAATTGTGATTACCGCATATGCAAACAGCACAAACATAAACCACGGCAAGCCGCCTTCGCTGAAAATGCTGAACTTCACGTTACCGTAGCGGAATGCGGAATAAATCCAGAGAATAAACTTTATCACAATATAAAGAACCAGATATCCCGCAATTTTGTCTTTCCTTTTTTCGTTGACCGTTCTTTTCGCGAACAGACCCGAAACAAAGATAAACAGCGGCATATGGAAGGTATAAATCGCCATAAACAGAGCCTTCATTGCGCCCGATTCTTTAACATAAAGGTCGGCAATATGCCCGACAACAACAAGAAAGATCAGAAAAAACTTCAGTATATCCCACTTCTGCATTCTCTGCACAGCCATAGGGTCACCTCCGCAATTTTTTGCTATTATATCATAATGTTGAAAGCTAATCAATACTGCGTTTTTATTATGCATACGGCAGCATTAAGTAGGGGCGATTCACGAATCGCCCGTGAATCGTAAATAATAAAACAAACCTGTTGAAAATTTTTCTTTTATGTTGTAAAATAATATAATAGTTTTTATAAGGAGTGATTAATTTGAATTTTAAATACAAAACAAGCGGCACCTGCTCACGTTCAATTGAATTTGAGCTTGACGGAGGCAAGGTAAAGAATGTCCGCTTTGAGGGCGGCTGCAACGGCAACCTCAAAGGCATCGGCGCAATCGTTGAAGGTATGGATGCTCAGGATGTTATCGAAAGGCTTGAGGGCATCCGCTGCGGCTTCAAATCAACCTCCTGCCCCGACCAGCTCGCAAAAGCATTAAGAAAGGCTGTTGAAAATGGATAACAAGAAAAACATTAAACTCACTTTTTATGTTGTGTGCGGCCTTCTTCTCGGCGCACCCTATATCTGGCGCATCATAAAGCTCGTGCCCGAAATTCTCGAAAAGCTCCCCAATGCGGTTGAGATTCTCTCGGCGGCGGGATTTGCCGTGCTCGTTATTGCTTCGGTTGCCGTCGCGTTCAAGCTCGGCGAAGCTCTCTGGATAAGAATTGTCAACATCTACTCCGTTGTCGGTCTTGCAATCAGCATCGTAACGATGATGACCCGTGCGCTCGGCGTTTCAGAGATGTTCGATGTTCTTTTTGAGCTCATCTGCGCTCCCTTCTACGGCGTTGATTCTCCTCTTGCCGTAACCGTACTTATGATAGTTATTTCAATCACTTCATATGTTTTTCTCGGCAGAATGCCCGCAAAAAAATCCGATTCGAATTGAGGATAATCAATGTCACAGAAATCCAACCTTAAAACCAACCCCGATGCCTGCCCGCTCGCAAAAAAATGCGGCGGCTGTCAGCTTCAGAATATGACGTATGACCGTCAGCTGAGGTGGAAACAGGCAAGGTGCGAAATCCTGCTCAAAAAGTTCGGCAAGGTTGATAAAATCATCGGTATGGAGAATCCGTATCACTACCGCAACAAGGTTCAGGCGGCATTCGGCAGAACAAAAAGCGGCAAAATCATCTCGGGCGTTTATCAGTCGGGCAGTCACAGAATCGTTTCGGTTGACAGCTGCATGACCGAGGATAAAACCGCCGATGAAATCATCGTTGATATCCGCAATATGCTCCCGAAATTCAAAATATGGACTTATGATGAGGACAAAGGCACGGGTTTTCTGCGCCATGTTCTTGTTAAAAGAGGCTTCACAAGCGGTGAGGTTATGGTTGTTCTGGTCGGCGCAAGCGGATTTTTCCCCATGAAGAAAAAGTTTACAACCGAGCTTCTCAGAAAGCATCCCGAAATAACAACGGTTGTTCTCAACATCAATCCCAAAAAGACAAATCTCGTTCTCGGTGACAAGGAAGAAGTTCTTTTCGGCAACGGATATATCGAAGACACTCTTTGCGGCAGAATTTTCAGAATTTCACCCAAATCCTTTTATCAGATAAATCCCGTTCAGACCGAAAAGCTCTATAATAAAGCCATGGAGCTTGCTCAGCTTGACGAAAGCTGCTCCGTGCTTGACGCATATTGCGGAATCGGAACAATCGGTCTTGTTGCCGCAAAAACCGCAGGCAGGGTTATCGGAGTTGAACTCAATCCCGATGCTGTAAAAGATGCGATTTTCAACGCCAAACGCAACAATGCCGGGAATATATATTTTTACTGCGATGACGCAGGCGATTTCATGCATAAGGCGGCTGATGAGGGCGAAAAATTCGATGTTGTTTTCATGGACCCTCCCCGTTCGGGAAGCACGAAAAAATTCATTGAAGCCCTTGCCGTCACCAATCCGAAAACGATTGTCTATATCTCATGCAACCCCGAAACTCTCGCAAGAGACCTTGATATGCTGACAAAAAAAGGCTACAAGGTCCGAAAAATCTGCCCCGTGGATATGTTCCCCCACACAAATCATACAGAATGCGTGACCTTGCTCACACGCTCATAAAATCATACCGACCTCTGAACTCTCTGCTTTACGGCAGGGAGTTTTTGCACAATACGCACGGTTTTTATCCGCATTTCTCAATAATCCGATAATCATATCCGATATTATACATAAGACTTTCGTTATATTCATCTTTTATTCTTTTTTCGAAATTTCATTGACCGACTGTTTGCAATACGGTATAATATTCTATTATGTAATAATAACCGTGCTATTGTGCAGATATGAACACGGTATGAGGGAGAAAATAGAATATGAAAGTTTTGTTTATTTCACCTGAGCTGAAATATAACACCGACACGCCGCCGATGCCTCTCGGACTTATGGCTATCGGAACTTATCTCCGAAAACTCGGTCAT
>JAZNRG010000144.1:0-4677 GCA_045590575.1 Acutalibacteraceae bacterium
TTTGAAACGTGTACCGTACAGGATTATTGCTAAAGAACTTGATGTGCCTGCTTACAGAAACATCGGACTTGCTTTAAGAGATAAGAAAACCGCCTCACTTGCTGTGAAACGGTTTGTTGAATATTTGAAGTATAGATAAAACAGCAAATCCCTATTGAACAGAATCTGTTCAATGGGGATTTTATTGTACTTATTCACTTGCTTTGTTTAAATAGCAAAATTGTGCATCATCGGTCCTGAATCTTTTCCCAAATCAAGCATTGCGGAGAGTGCTCCCGAAATATAAGCCTTAGCGTTTCGTATCGACTCATCGAGCGATAATCCTTTAGCAAGGTTTGAGGCTATCGCTGACGAAAGAGTACAGCCTGTTCCGTGTGTATTGGGGTTATTTATTCTTTTACCCTCAAACCATTTAAATTTGCCGTTTGAATAAAGAAGGTCGTTTGCATCGTTGATACAGTGTCCCCCTTTAAGCAAAACTGCACAGCCATATTTATCACCGATTGATTTTGCGACATTCAGCATATCTTCCTTGCTCTGTATTTTTTTACCTGATAAAACCTCTGCTTCGGGAATATTCGGAGTTACAACCGTTGCAATAGGCAACAGTTCTTCAATAAGAGTCTGCACCGCATCGGTTTTCATCAGTTCCGAGCCGCTTGTTGCAACCATAACGGGGTCAACTACAATGTTTTTGGCGTTATAAAAATTCAGCCTTTCGGCGATAACTGAAATAAGTTCCGACGATGAAACCATACCGATTTTAACAGCATCGGGGTAAATATCTTCAAACACCGCATCAATTTGTTCTTTTAAAAATTCGGGTGACGATTCGGATATTGCAAAAACTCCCGTTGTGTTTTGGGCGGTCAGGGCGGTAATTGCACTCATAGCATAAACACCGTTCATAGTCATTGTTTTGATATCAGCCTGAATTCCTGCACCGCCGCTGCAATCACTTCCTGCTATTGAAAGTGCGGTTTTCATCGGAGCGGCAAATTTCCAGAATCCTTGCATATCCGTATAATCTGTTATGTAATAATCGCAAAGAGATTTTACTTCAGCCTGATTTTCTTCTGATTTATCGTAAATTGCAACAACTTTAAATCCGTCTTTTTTTGCAGTTCTTATAGCATAAATTGCATCCTCAAAAACGAATGTATCTTCTTTCGGAGTAGCAAGATGCCTTAATGCTTCACGGTATATATCAGGTTCATCCTTGCTGTGACCGACGGAGGTGCAAGTAAAGATTTCCGAAAAACATTCTTTTATTCCGCATCTTTCAAGTGCCGTTTCAACAAGATATTTGTCAGTTGCAGTCGCTATGCACATTTTCACACCGATATTGTGAAGATGCTTTATAAAATCATAAACACCCGTTTTCAGCTGAACCTCATTTATGTAATATTTTTCAACCATACGGTTTACACCGTCCATTATTTCGTCAACCGACAGAGTAACACCGTATTCGCTTTTATAATAACAAGCCGCATTATAAAGACTCATTGTTTTGAAGGTTTCATTCAGGTTTTCTTTCGGCTCGTATCCGATTGAACGAAGATAAATTTCGCCGATTGTGTCCCATACAAACATTGAGTCAAAAAGCGTACCGTCAAGGTCGAATATTGCACCTTTAATCATTTTTTATCAAATCCTTTGCAAGTGAAAGTAACGTTTCGGCTTCGGTTTTCGGGTCATCAGATTTCATAATTGCCGAAACAACACAGATTCCTGAAATGCCTATGCCTTTAAGAATATCAAGGTTATCTTTATTAAGACCGCCGATTGCATTGACGGGAACAGGCACAGCTTTTGTTATTGCATCAAGAGTTTCGGTTGAAGTGAGAACTGTTACAACCTTGGTAGTTGTAGGATAAATTGCACCCACTCCGAGATAATCTGCGCCTTGTTCATAGGCTTCTTTTGCCCAAGGAACTGTTTTTGCAGTAGCACCGACAATCTTGTCGTTGCCCATCAACTTTCTTGCAACAGCAACGGGCATATCACTTGCTCCGACGTGAACACCTTCCGCATCAATTGCAAGAGCAACGTCAACTCTGTCATCAATAATCAAAGGCACATTGTAACGCTTCGCAATTTCGTGTACCTTTTCCGCAAGCTCGATATATTCACGGGTGGATTTTTCCTTTTCACGAAGCTGAAGAAGTGTTGCTCCGCCCTTGAGTGCTTGTTCCACACGGAAAAGGAATTCTTCCTGAGTGTAATTCGTGCTGTCAGTTATAAAATACAAACTTGGATCAAAATTTTTCATATTCATTACCTCACACATACAGATAGTCATTCAGAACGGGTTGCAGACCTTCATCGGCAATGTCCTGATACATCTTATCAAGACTGCGGTTATCGTCGATTTCAAACTGCTCATCACCCTGAACACCGTCGGTTTCTTTGGCCGAATATTTGCTTTCATGGTCACCGATACCTGTTGAAACACCTGCCGAAACCTTTGTTGCCGCAATTTTTACAATACCGTTTCTGAACTCGGCACTCTCACGGGATGATACCGTAATTCCCACATACGGCAAAAAGATACGGTATGCACAAAGCACCTGACACAACTGCTTTTCGTGCACATCCAAAGGATTGATTTTATCGTTATTGATAATTGGTCGGAGTCTCGGGCAGGAAAGTGACATCTCTGCGTGAGGATATTTTCTCTGCAAATAATAGACATGCAATGCACTTGCCAAGGCATCCTTACGGAAGTCAGAAAGTCCGAGCAGAGCTGAAAATGCAACACCTCTCATACCGCCACGGAGTGCACGCTCCTGTGCATCAAAGCGGTAAGGCCAGACACGTTTGTGACCGAGCAGATGCAGCTTTTCATATTTATCGGCATGGTATGTTTCCTGAACTACCGTTACGTAGTCCGCACCGCATTCGTGAAGAAACTTGTATTCATCGGTATTTACGGGATAAATTTCAAGTCCGACCATGCGGAAATATTTCCCCGCCACTTTACACGCTTCACCGATATATTCAACGTTACTCTGGCCTCTGCTTTCGCCTGTGAGAATCAGAATTTCCTCCATACCGCTGTCTGCAATAACCTTCATCTCTTTTTCAATCTGCTCCATAGAAAGCTTCATACGCTTGATATGGTTGTAGCAGTTAAAACCGCAGTACACACAGTAATTTTCACAGTAGTTTGCTATGTAAAGAGGTGTAAACAGATAGACGGTGTTTCCGAAGTGTTTGCTTGTTTCAAGTCTTGCTCGTTCAGCCATTTGCTCAAGAAACGGTTCTGCCGCAGGTGAAAGAAGTGCTTTGAAATCGTCAATCGTACAAGTATTGTGTTCCAATGCCGCATTAACATCCTCGGCAGTATATTTTGAATAATCATAAGAGTTCATCTGTGCCATAACGTTTTTACAAACATCCGAGTCAATTATCTCCATACCGCTCATATATTCCATATGATTTTTGCGGAATGACGGCTCATTTTCGAGTCTGTGCTTTTTTTCAAGTGCTTCAGGTGAAAGATGCTCCGAATCTATAAAAAATTGATTTTCCATATTATCTCCTTAATCTCTGAGGAAACCCGTCAGAGGGTCAGAAGCTGATGCTCCGCGTGTTAATACTCTGCCAAGTCCTGCAAGGTAAGCCTTGCGACCTGCTTCAATAGCATTCTTGAAAGCAGAAGCCATCATAGGCAGGTCGCCTGCAGTTGCAAGGGCGGTGTTTGCCATGATTGCCGCCGCACCCATTTCCATTGCTTCACAAGCCTGAGACGGTCTGCCGATACCAGCATCCACAATAATGGGCAAATCAATTTCATCAATGAGAATCTGTATAAATTCTTTTGTTGCAAGACCTTTGTTTGAACCGATAGGTGAAGCAAGAGGCATTACCGAAGAGGCACCTGCATTAACAAGGTCACGGGCAACGTTCAGGTCGGGATACATATACGGCATAACAACGAAGCCTTCATTGGCAAGAATATCGGTTGCTTTGATTGTTTCCTGATTGTCGGGAAGCAGATATTTTGAATCGCGCATAATCTCAATTTTTACAAAATCACCGCAACCGAGTTCTCTTGCAAGACGGGCAATACGCACAGCTTCTTCTGCATTCCTTGCACCGCTTGTGTTGGGGAGAAGTGTAATACCTTCAGGAATGTAGTCAAGTATGCTTTCCTGTTCTTTTGTGTTTGCGCGGCGGACTGCAAGAGTAATAATTTCTGCACCTGCATCCTTTACAGCCGCTTCAATCAACTTCATTGAGTATTTACCCGAACCGAGAATAAAACGGGAGTTAAATTCGTGTCCACCGATTATGAGTTTATCATTGTTCATAGTTTTTCCTTCTTTCTTTAAGTTTCAAATTGTTCAGTCAGAATTCGGAGTACGGTATGTGCCTGATGTGCCGCACAGAGCATCACACGGGATGCAACAAGACTGCCTTCTGATTGCACATCACTCGTTCCGTCACCGCAGAGATAAAATCGCTTTGATAATCTTCGTGTCTGAATGGTGTTGGCGCTGCCGAATCCCGCCATACCCGATGCGGCGACCAGATAGTTTTCAGGCATTCTTACAAGCACAAGGTTTGCGAGCATCGCTTTGGATTCTGCATCGTCAAAGGCTTCGCAGATAACGTCTGCTTTTTCAAGACGCACTTCGGCATTATTTTCAGAAATACGAACCTTATGAGTTT
>JAZNRG010000145.1:0-26216 GCA_045590575.1 Acutalibacteraceae bacterium
CGTCAGGTATAGCTCTTCTTTTTTATAAAGAGTTGGGGAGTCAAAAGGGCGTTAAGAAAACATTTCGGGGAAATGTTTTTAGCCCGTGGGAACACTCCGTGGTAAAGTGGACAAACAAGCATCACACAACGAGCGCATAGCCAAACTACGCTTAAATAGTCCCTAACTCTCCGCCAGATAAAACACCGCAGTTGATACATTCGTACCAACTGCGGTATTTCTGTTTGCTTCTTTATATTATTCTGAAATCAGATTAATTATATTTTCAACAGCCTCTTGCTTCTGTGGAGAAAGACACATAATTTTATTTGTAAGTTTTGTTGCAACCTCCATTTCGTGTTTTGCACCAAACATCAGTTCTTCTTCCGAAACATCAAGAATGGCCGAGATTTTTTCAATCAAACTGAGGCTCGGTCTGTATGTGCCTGTTTCAATTCGGCTGAGGTGTTCGGTTGATATGTCTAACAATTCCGAAAAAGTTTCCTGTGTGAACCCCTTTTTTCTTCTGCCGTTTTTTATTCTTTGACCTATTAGTTTAAAATTAATCATAACTAAACCTCGCAAAGCAATTTGATTTATTTTATCAATATGAAGAAAAAATATTAATGACATCAAACATCATACTTGATATATAATATCAAGTATGATATAATTTATTCACCTTTTACAGGTCAATTTTATCAAGGAGGAAAATTATGAAAAATCTCAAAAAAATCATCGCAATCGTTCTTGTTTGCCTTATGGCTTTCTCCGTTCTACAGCTTAATGCCAGCGCTGCAAATTCAGCTGAAGATGCAATTCAATCCTCAGTTGCACTGCTTGAACAAGCAGCCGATTCCGGCATTTCAATCGCCGCTATTCTTGTTGGCGTTCTCTATGCTTGTATTCCGATTCTTATAGTTATCGACCTCGTTGCATATCTCGTTTCCGGTAACACTATTATCGGCGGCGCTCTTTTAGGGATGCTTGGATAACATAAAAAGAAGCTCTCAGCATCGAATTCTTTGCATTTGAGAGCTTCTTTTAATTTATCTGATATTAATTATAGTTTTACAGGCTTACAAACAACTGAAAGTCGGGCACTAAGCAAAAACCGTCTGCACTTCACCCGACTCTTCACCGAACCAAATCCCTTGAAAACATTGGGTTTTTGAGGGATTTATTTTTTAAAAAACTTCATTTGCTTTTAATCCGCCCGATTTTACCGTCTTATAAAATAAAATCCAAAAACAACTTCCGCATATTCCGGTATACGCCGAAACATTTCCCTCTTGCCTTTTCGGGGATTATAATATAGAATGTAATTAAAGATTAAAAAATAATATCGGGAGATGAAAAAATGAGCAATGTAAAAGCCCCTCAGAATGCAGTCCGTCCCTTCGGCTGGCAGGATAAGCTCGGCTATGCAATGGGCGATATGGGCTGCGGATTTTCGTTCCAGCTCGTATCAACATTCATGCAGCTTTTCTATATGCAGTACATAGGCATCGGCGAAGAAGCATACGCAATCATTATTATTCTTTCAAAAGTATTTGATGCAATCAACGACATCGTTATAGGTAATCTTGTTGATACAAAGAGAATCGGCAAAAAGAGCAAGTATATGCCCTGGATTCTCCTCGGCGGCGTTACGCTCGTTATCTTCAACGTTATGCTGTTTGCACCGGTCAAGGATTTTTCTCTCTGGGGTAAATACGCATGGTGCCTTATTTCATATTGCCTATGGTCAATTGCCTACACAATGGTAAATGTTCCCTACGGCTCGCTTCATTCGGTTATTACGGATAATCCGCAGGAAAAGGTTTCTCTTTCAACATTCAGAAGCATCGGCGCAGCTCTTCCCGCAATCGTTATTATGATTGTTCTGCCCGGTATTGTATACAACACAACAACAAACAGCGCAGGCGAAGAAGTTCAGATTCTCAAGGGCGAAACCCTTCTCCCCGTCGCCGTTGTTCTTTCGATAGTTGCATTTGTTGTGCTCTGGGGCACAACAAAGCTCGTCAAAGAGCGAGTAAACCACAGTTCAACTGAAAATGCAGTCGGCTTCAAAGCAATGATTTCCTCAGCAAAATCATTCTTCACCAACCGTGCAATGGTCGGTGCAACTGTTGCAACTGTTGCTTCTGTTGCATTCTTCAACTCAACAATGGCTCTCAACAATATGGTTTTCCAGTATTTCTTCAGAGATACGGGTAAAATCGGCATTGCGATGATAGGCAGCTATGCACCGATGATTATTTTTATGGCACTCATCGGCAAGCTCACAAAGAAATTCGGCAAAAAGAACGTTATCGTTACCGCAATGCTTGTTGGCGCAATCTCGGGCATCGTTTCCCTGTTTGTGCCCATCACTCCCGATTCAACGGGTATGATTATTTACGTTCTCTGCCTTATGGGTCTTAATCTCGGAAATGCAGGCTTCCAGATTTCCGTTTGGGCAATCGTTGCAGACTGCATCGAAATGAGCTACAGAAAAACCGGCAAGAGTGAGGAAGGCTCGCTCTACGCACTTTATTCGTTCTTCCGCAAGCTTGCTCAGGGCATCGGTCAGGCTGTTGTTGCACTCGGACTTTCGGCAATCGGATTTATTGAAGGTGACAATGCCGTTCAGCCCGCAGGCTTCGGCGAAAACGTTAAATCTCTTTACTTCATCATCCTTGCCGTCGGTTCACTGATCGCATTCCTCTCAATGAAATTTATCTATAATATCGGCAAAAAGGAAGAGCAGGAATTCGCACAGAGCACAAATGCATAAAAAATAAAGGAGCTGTTCACACAGCTCCTTTTTCATTTTGATACTCAAACAAAAACAAGGGGTCTTATGACCCCCAACACTTCAATAATATATCATTACCATTCAAAAGTCAATATATTTCAGCAAAATTATATGCACATTGACTAAAATTCTCCGTTTTATATAATTGTTATAGGTTAACTTTGTACAAAATTTCGTCTTGAAAACAACAAAAATCTATGCTATATTATAGTCAAGGAAAGGGTGATACCAATGAGAAGGTAAAAACCTGAGACGGAAAGATTTCAAAACAACAAAGAATGAGAAATCAGAAAGTCTCAACCGACAATCTTAAAAGAAACGAAAAATATAAAAAATCGGATAATTTAAGATTGGACTATACCGTAGAAAGAAGAGGTTAATCAAAGATGTTAGATAACAAGAGTTCACAGAAATAACCATTGATTGATTGTGTAAAGAAACATCAGTCAAGGGTTATTTCTCTTTTATAAATATGTTTGCATCTTTGTGCGTTGAAACTTTCGGGTTTCGGCGTTTTTCGTTTTTTATGGGCGATTTTTTATTGCTCCGCAAATGCTGATTATATCTCCCTAAGTCGCCATGCAACAGATCCCTCTTGAGGGAGCCTGAAAAATCAATTTCCGTTATGCAGAAAGCCCCGAAAACAAAAGAAGCGATTCACAAACGCAAACCGCTTCTTGAATTTCATTTAAAACCCGCCGCCGACGGTGATTATGTAGTCGATTTCGGCGTCTGCGGTGCGGACATTGATTCCGCTGATTTTGACATTGCTGATATCGGGGTCGCAGGTGTATTTCCATGTGCCTTTTTCTATAATGCCGTTTTTGTCGATTTTGACTTTTACGGTTGCATTGACATAGTGAATGTCAATCTTTGCATTGCTCAGGTCAACATCGAACTGCGGAAACTGCTCAATAACCTTTGAAATATCGCCGAGAACAGATATTGCATGACCGACTGAGCCTTCGTGTTCGTTCGCATGAATATCATCGGTCTGATTTTTGAGAGTCATTTCAACAACTGTGTATTCACCGCTCTTATATGCCTTCACGCTCTTTGTGTCGCTGACGGAAAGGTTATGAAATCCGCCTGTTATTCCGTCGAATTCAAGAGCATTCTTTTTAACAACTGATCTGATTGCGGGTTCAAGAATTTTTGTGAAAAATCCGAGAGCACCCTCGCCGTTGTTGATGATAAGTTTGTTGAGCACCATTACCTGGCTTGATTTTACGGTAGGATTGGATTTTGCCGCCGCATTCTTATAGAAATCAATGATTTCTTCATTTGTCCATTGCGAGGGGTCTGTAATTGTCTGAGGCGCTGTTGTTGATTCTTCAGAAATATCACTTGTGTTTTCCGTTACAGCTTCGGTGTTTTCTTCGGTATCGGGAACGGTCACTTCTTCTGCGGCATCGGTTGTTTCCTCCTGCACGGGAATGGCGGTTGTTGTGAGGTCGGAAGCCTGCTTTTCTTCGCCGCACGAAGCAAAAGCGAAAGTCATAAGAAACACCGTTAAGACTGCGAGAAATCTTTTCATAATGATACCTCCTCGATATTTATGATTCTATTTTATATCAACAATCCGTTAATGTCAATAAAACAAAAAGGCAGGAGTTTTCTCCTGCCTCAAATTATTTATTATCAGAATCCGCCGCCGACGGTGATAAGATAATCAACACTGCCGTGAGCACTTTCAACCATAGCCTCAATCGGAAGTCTGACCGCCGCAACATGAAGATTGGCAACGGTGATATTTATTGAATAAGACCAGGTTCCCTTTTCAATAATGCCATCCTTGTTGATTTTCACCTTGAGCACAGGCTTTGTATAGTGAAGCTTGATATCTGCGTTTTCAAAATCAATAGCAAACATCGGAAGCGCTTCAGCAACAGACGAAATATCGCCCACAACAGAAATTGCGTGACCAACCGTACCACCATATCTGTCACCGTGAATACCGTCCGTCTGCGGCTTCATTGTCATTTCAACAACGGTATATTCGCCGCTTTTATATGCCTTGGCATTTGCAACATCGGTTGCAACAAGATTTTCATATCCGCCTGTAATGCCGTCGAATACAACCTCGCTGTCTTCAAGTGCGCTCACAAGGAAAGGTGTTGCCCATTCAACGAGAGTGCCGAGAAGGCCGTCACCGTCGTTGACAACCATCTCTTTAAGCTCTTTCATTTCCTTGGACTTGACTTTTGTTTTTGACTTGATTGCCGCAGCTTTGTAGAACTCAACAATCTGTTCCGTTGTCCATTCAGAGGGGGCATCCGAAGGCATAGTCACCTCAATTTCAGTTGTTGCTTCTTCAGAAACAGCTGTTGTGTCCGCAACAACGGTTTCGCCGTTTTCATCAACGAAGGTTACGGTTTCTTTTGCGTCAGTCACTTCGCCTACGAGGGTATCGGTAACATCAGCCTTGGTTGTTGTTTCGGTGTTTTCCGCGCCGTTATCGCAGCCGGAAAACGAAGCAAGCATAAACGCTGCAGTCAATATTGCAATAAATTTTTTCATAATAATACTCCTGAATTAAAAAATAACAAATACATTTTATAGCAATCCTTATGTGTTGTCAACAAAAGATTCTTAGACAAAAGCTCTTGATTGTGTAGAATTTTACACCATAGGTATCTCGGTCATCCTGAGCTTTGCGCAACCGTAGGGATAAAGCAGAATTTCTTCCTCATCGCCTGTGGGTTCTCTCGATTCGGGCACCTTTGCGCAGACTGTTTCATAGCCGTCTTCAAGACCCCACCCGATTTTTCTGACTTTTGCTTTTAGCGTTACGGGCGGTATTTCCGATGAGAACGGAACGTCACCGACTCCGTTTCTGTTTATCTCAAACGAACTGCCCGAATAAGCATAGTTCCAGTCCGAAAGAGGAATGTATTCATAGTCACAGTAAGGGAATTTGCGCTCAACACCGTCTTTTTCGTATTCATGCATTTTCTTTTCGTATTTGATCGGAACGGAAAACACAAGAGAGCCACATTTAACGGTGTTCAATTTATACGGTCTTTTTTCAATGTAAGCTTCGGCATCAAAATCAACGAGTATTTCACGCTCTTCGCCTGCACTTATTTCAAACGAAAGCTCCTTCAAATCAGTATATTCTCCGTTTACGGAAATGTTCTTTGCAAAAGACGGAATGCGGATTTTGAAGGTGAAATCCGTTTCGGATTCAACCGTATATCTGAAACCGTTGTTGAAGGGATATTCGGTTTCAACAATGATATGCTTATCTTCCGTTTTAAGCTCCGAAGGAACAGGGATTGCGGAAATCACGGTATTATCATTATGCATAAAAGCAGAGAGAGCAAATTTCGGGAAAGCCTGATTGAAATTTGCCGTGCAGCATCCGAAATTAGGTTCAAGACCGAAAAGGTGCGCCTCACTTCCGTTGGTTCTGAAAAGTGACTTGCCGGGGAACTTCACGCAGGCAATCTGGTTACTCATCTGAACATACTGATGGGTCCACATATCGTCGCTTATTGTTGCGGGCAACGCATTGAACGCAAGCACCTCAAGCCTTTCCGCCCATTTGGAATCGCCTGTGAACGCATAGAGAATTTCATAGGAATACATCTGCTCGGCAACGGCGCAAAGCTCCGTGCCCTGAATGGGGCTCAGACCCGAAAGGCATTCATCGCCCGTAAAAAGTCCGACGGGAGTACCGTTGTATTCGTTGAGAATTGAGTGAAGATACTCGGCATTATCGGTATATTTGCCGCCGAGAATTCCGCACGAAACCGCCTCGCTCTTGAGCATCATTGCAAGGTTGACGATATGGGTATCGAATCTCCAGCGGTTAAGCGGTCTTTTCCACAGAGGAACCGCTTCGTTATAGTCCAACCCCTGCTCTCTGAGGATTTTTGCAAGATCAGTGAGCCATTCTTCGCCGCATCTTTCGTAGATGAAGTTAATTGCGATGAAGCATTCAAACCATCTTGCTTCGCCCCAGTTGAAGAGCTTTATATCTCCGCTTCTGAGCATTTCATAATAATTTTTGAGCGTTTTATATATAACGTTGGGAATTCTCTCGTCACCCGAACACTGATAATATACGGTCAGCGTTTTTGTTATAAGCTGAACCGCCCAGGTATCATATTCTTTTCTCTCTTCCTCGGTGCAGGGACATATCCAGCCGTCGGGTTTCTGAAAAGAAATAATCGCATCGATATATTTCTTTGCCCTCGAAATCATATCCTCGTTTTCAAGAAGATATGCAAGCGGAATGAAGCCGTCGAGCCAATAGGGAACTCTCTCCCAGCCCTCTTTGTCGCCGCCTATCCAGGAGCTGTTTTTTATGTCGTTCCACATCTTGTCGAGGTTGCCGCTGAGACCCTCTGCCTGAATTTCAAGCTGTTTTCTGAGCCAGCCTCGGGGTTTTATTTCTTTTGAGGTGTAAAAATTCCATTTATTCATATCATTTCACCTTGAATTTCATCGGTTTTTCAATAGTTGAAAGAGCAAAATCCAGCCCCTTGGAAATGAAGGGCAGATATTCGCTGCTTTTTCTGTAGAATGAACTCTGGCGGGCATTCTTAACAATAAACTCCTTGAAATCGGGAGTGCCCCTCATTCCGATTTTTACGCAGTCATCCGAAAAATCAAAGGTCATATACTGAGTTGCAAGCGAGTTTATCGGTTTCACAACCGCATTAAGAACGCCGTTTTTCATATAAGCATACGCCCATATTTTAAAACAATAACCTTTTATGCTGCATTCGGACATACGGGGATTGCCGTCAAGACCGAGATTGATGATAACCTCGTCATCTTCTTCAAACCACTTAACAGTAAGCACATCTTCATTCAGTCTGAAAGATACTTTATCAAGATTCTTCTTGGGTCTTTTGGCAAAACTGCAGGTCAGCGAACGGGGAATGATGCCTGCAGGGAACATAAACTTTGCAATAATATCGGAATAGGGAGTTATGTAAAAAGTTTTTCCCTCGGGAATACGGGGAAGATTTTCGCAAGAAACGGGCTTTTCTCCTCGGTTTGCAAGATATTCTGAAAGCTTCGCATTCCACCCTGCATCCGATTCCTCATCGAACGCTTTAGGAAGAAAAGTCTTGAGAAGCCGGTTGTTGCTGTTATCGTCAACAACGCAGTTAAAAATCGCAACAACGGAATCATACTCGGGAATATAGGAAATCTGCTGACCGAACATTCCGTTCATGCTGAAAACTCCGTTGTGAATCCAGAAAAGATAGCCGTAGCCGTCTTCGTTTTCTCTGTCGGGCAAATCAACCTGCTTTTGGGTTGCCTCTTTTGTCCACCATTCGGGGATAACCTGAACACCGTTGTATCTGCCGCCGTCGGCATAGCATCGCATAATTTTTACAAGGTCACGCAGGGTCATATAGGCACCCGTGCCGCCGATGCATTCCCCTGTTGAGTTGGTTTCCCATTCGGGAGGAGTTATGCCGAGGGGCACAAAAAGGCGGGGTGTCAGATAATCAACAAGGCTCATTCCGGACTGTCTCTGAATAAGTGCGGCAACCATATGAGCATCGTTGTTGCTGTATAAAAATCCTTTTTCTTTTCTGAAGGGTGCGTTCATAAACATCTCGACATAGCTGCCCGTCATATCCTGAAGAAAGCTGAATTCCTTGTTGCTCTGCATAGTCAGTACGGAGCGAACCGTAAGATTCTCCCATTCGGGAGAGTCGGGATGCCTGTATTCGGAGAAGAACGGCAGAATTTTTGAATCGAGCGAAAAAAGGCCCTCATCAATCGCAAAACCCGCCGCAGTTGCAACGATTGATTTTGTTACGGAAAAAAGAGTATGCGGCATATCGGCGGAATAAGGATATGCATATTCCTCAAAAAGAATCTCTCCGCCCTGCTCGATAATCAAGCCGTGATTTTCAATGCCGCATTTTTCGAGTTCACGGTAAAAATCATAAATTCTCTTTGACGATAACCTTGTTTTTACATCCATTTTCCTCTTCCCCAAACTATTTTAAAAATCAAATAACCCGCAGTAACACCGACAACATTCAGAATCAGATCGTCTGTGTCACAGCTTCCGAGCAATAAAAAAAGCTGCAGTACTTCAACGGCAACGATGCTCAGAACCGAAACCGCTGCAGTGCGGACAAAAGTGCGGAGCTTTTCAAAAACCGCAGGAATGAAGAATCCGAGCGGAATAAACATAACAACATTACCCGCAAGATTGATTATTGCGTGCCGGACGGCAGCAGGATTTCCGCTTGCCGACAGATTACGGATAAAAATGCGGATTGTGTTAAACGGAATCAAGCTGATATTCTGTTTTATCTGTTCAAAATAATTGCCTGCTTCAACCCACTCCACACGCTGACCGAACAAAAGCCATAGCATAAGAATGCCATACAGCGCAAACGCAGCTTTCAGCATAAATCTTTTATCTGTAATCATTTTTATCTCCCGATGAACAATATATAATTAGAATAACATAAATACGCAAAAATTTCAATCATCCTCAAATATAACAAAAGCAGACTGAGAAAGCCTCAGTCTGCCATTTTTCAGGTGATTTCTGATTATCTGTTGTTGATAAGCTTTGTGAGTTCAACGGGATCAACGATCTTGCCGTCCTTGTAAACTCTCATATTGCCCGAAGCGATTTCATCAATGAGGATAACTTCATCGTTGTTGTAGCCGAACTCGAACTTGATATCCCAGAGGTCAAGACCGATTGACTTGAGGTCATCGGCAACAATCTTTGTGATTGCAAGAGTCTGAGCCTTCATGCTTTCGAACATTTCGGGGCTCATGATGCCGAGAGCTGCAAGACCTTCGCCTGTTACGAGGGGATCGCCGAGAGCATCGTTCTTAAATGTGCATTCAACATAGCCGCCTTCAAGGACTGTGCCGTCTGCAATATATTCGCCGTATCTGCGGATGAAGCTGCCTGTTGCAACAAGTCTGCAGATAACTTCAAGACCGTGACCGAATACCTTACCGGGAAGAACTTCCATTGTTGCATCGTCAAGGTTAGCGCTCACATAATGAGTTTTGATGCCTGCTGCCTTGAGAAGCTCGAAATAATGGATTGAAGTTTCAAGGTTTGCCTTTCCGATTCCTTCGATTGTGAGACCAACCGAGTTTTCACCGGGATCAAACACGCCGTCTTTACCTGTGCAATCATCCTTGAACTTAAGCATTACGTTGCCGTTATCGAGTGAATATACGTCTTTGGTTTTACCTTCATAAATCTTTGTCATAAAGCAACACTCCTTTTGTTTTAAAAACATATTTACTTTAGCACATTTTTTTTGATTTGTATAGATTTTTTTTTGATGTTTTTCAATTTTTTTAGATATCACAAAAATGAAGTGTATTTGCAGGGCGGATATATAAAAAATCACAATGCAAAGAAAAAATATTTCTTTTGTTGTAATTAAAAGCCATAAGTGATATAATTAAATTAAACTAATTAAAAGGAGGAAATCAAAATGCAATCAATCAAAAAGTACATTGCCGAATTTATCGGCACTTTCGTTCTCGTTCTCTTCGCCTGCGGCACGGCTGCTGTTGTCGGCTGCTCGGCTGAAAACGGAACAGGTTATCTTCTCACCGCTCTTGCATTCGGTCTTGTTATCGTTGCAATGGCATATTCAATCGGCAACGTTTCAGGCTGCCACATTAACCCTGCCGTTTCAATCGCAATGCTTGTCAGCGGCAAAATGAACATCAAAGACTTCGTCGGCTACGTTATTGCTCAGTTCCTTGGCTCAACAGCAGGCGCAGCAGTACTTATGGCACTTGTCGGCAAGGAAAGCGGTCTCGGTGCAAACGCACTCTATAACGGCAGCATCGGTCTTTCAATCCTTATTGAAGTTATTCTCACCTTTGTTTTTGTTATCGCAATTCTAGGAGTAACATCAAAGGTTGAAAACGGCGCTGTTGCAGGCATCGTTATCGGTCTTTCACTCACTCTTGTTCATATTCTCGGCATCTCTTTCACGGGCACATCGGTTAACCCCGCAAGAAGCTTCGGCCCCGCTCTTCTCGTTGGCGGCGACGCTCTTTCAAACGTATGGGTATTCATTGTTGCTCCTCTCGCAGGCGGTGTTCTTGCAGCTCTCGTTTATAAGTTTCTTGCATCTGACAAAGCAAAATAATTATCAGGCGGGATATTTATATCCCGCTTTTTTGTTGAGCAAATCTTGCTTTTTTACATCATAAAAGGAGAGGTTGTATATGAAATACAGCGGTGTTGCATGCTACACGTCAGATGACATAAAAAAGCTTGAATCCGAACCGTTCACAAAGTATTTTTTGGCAAACAGCGGCAATCAGCAGACAGGTTACGGATATTATGAATACAGCTTAAAAGACAGCAAAAGAATTGTTGAAAGCAATCCCGAACTGTGTTATGCAAGAAAAGGTCACATTATCTATAAATATGAGAATGGGAAAATGGTTCGCCAGAATCTGTATCCTCTGACCGCAAAGCAACACTATAAATCGCTCAAAAAATATTTCAGAAAAATTGATTATTATAACAATAAATATAAGGAACTGCATGATAAGACAGTGGTTAACCGCAGGCTCAGTATTTTCGGATTTAAAAGGCTCCGTTACTGCAGCGGAACAGCAAACTACACCCTGCCCTTTGCACTCTATAAGCCCAGAAAATCAGCAGGCAGTCTTCCGCTGGTCATTTTTCTTCATGGCTACACAAACGGCGGAGAAGAAAACATTGTGCCCTTCACTCAATGCCTCGATCTTGTCAACAAAATAAAACGAAACATTAAAAATAAGCCGTGCATGATTCTTGTGCCGTCAATCCCGAAATACTCATCGTTTTTCACCCCAAAAGACGGCAGTAATAACAGTTTTGAAGATAATTTTAACGGCCTGTTCAATAAGCTCATCAAAGAATATCCGATAGATAAGAACAGGGTTTATATTATCGGCAGCTCAAACGGTGCAGGCGGCACCTGGTCACAGCTTCGTCTTCATCCGAAACGCTACGCAGCCGCTATACCTATGATGGGCTGGTGCGACGATTTATCTGACAACTTTTTTAAAAGCATAAAAGACGTCGCTGTCTGGGCAGTTCATGCCGAAGATGATGACAACGTGAAAATCGGAGAAATGGGAAACGGACTCTACGGTTCTGATTATCTTGTTGACGGCCTGAAGAAAGCGAAAAACCGCAAAATCAGATATTCACGGTACAATAAGCACGGTCATTCGGCAGCAGAATTCTTTTTAAAAAACGAAGATTGGTATTCATGGCTGTTTGAACAAACCCGATAAAAAATGCCGACGGAAAATTCCGCCGGCTTGCTTTTTACCATATAACATTAACGGTCAGACCGTCAACGGTATATGAAATATCCTTTTTGTAGTGTCTGTCGAGTGACTTGGTGAATGCCTTAAGCATTTCCTCATCCTTCATTGTCAAAGAAAATCTGAGAGTCATTGAATCAGCGGAATAGAGAGTATCGCTGATTTTAAAGCCCGTAAGCCACCAATGCTTCTGATTCTCACGTTCAAAAATGATATCATCGCCGTGGCTGAGAGCCATTGACATTTCGAGCATATCACCGTCATTCACACAGTCGTAAAATGTGCCGAATCTGATTTTATCACGGTTATAAATGCCTACCTCCGCACCGTTACTGACAAGATAGTTGCCCTTCCAGACCTGAACCATCCATTCCTTTCCCGCATAGTCAAACTTGATTCTTCTTGTTTCGTAGAAGAAGAACGGTGTTGTATAGGAGAACAAATCATAAAGAAAACAAAATCCGAAATTTCTTACCCACATATTTGGGAGAGTATACACAAGCATTTCGGCGGTTGAGAAGTTATATCCCGTGCCGATAATACCGTTGCCGTATCTGTCAAAAATCTCGCCTGTTTTTGTGTCAATAATAATACCTGTTTCTTTTTCTTCGTATGCACCGTCACGCATTGTTATGCGAAGACGGATTTCGTAGCATCCGTTACCGAGTTCAAACGCAGGCACACAGTATGCTTCGCATTTTTCGATAACACTCAGATACACACCGAAGAAATAGAAAATCTTGCCGAGAAGATTGTTGCCTTCGGCATACTTCTCGTCCTTGATTTTGAACACAGTCTCTCGCAAAGCAACAGTATCAATCTCAAAGGTATCCATAACAAAAGCAACATAGTTATTGCTTTCGGGCAGATTTTCTATCATAAGAAGAAGATCGAGGCTTGTTTCTTCCGCAATATAAGAGCACAACTCCTTTATAAGCTCATCCGTTTCAAAAGTAAAATGCTCCTGAGGAACATCGCCCCTCAGAGTGGCTTGGCGGTAAATCTTATTGGTTTTTTTTAGAAAACTGACAAACTGCTCAGAGGTGATTGCGGGATAACCCTGCTCATCAAGCATCTGCTTGTATTCGGTAAGATTCTGAGGATCTTTTATTCCTTCCGTACCCGAAACACTGAACGCACAAACCGAAATAACCGTTGCAAGTGCAAGGATAAACGCCGTTGATTTCTTTAAACTCTTCATTTGCCCTCCCGATTAAAGGTGTTCTTTAACATTTCTATCGTAATGACCCGAATCCTGAAAACCGTTTTCCGTGCGGATGCATTCGCCCCACTTGCGTGCGATTTCTTCATACGAATCATTATATACATCAACTCTGTGGAAACCGTCTTTGCTTCCTCTAAGGCACCAGTCGGATTCCCACATACCGTGACCTGTTGCCTTATAGGTCCAGAGGAACCAACTGTAGTTTGCCTTATCGAGCGTGTTGAAGCAGTTTTCCCAGGTGGTCTTCTGATGGGGATAGAATTCACCCATCATCATCGGCACATCGCCGTAAATGAACTTTGTAAACCACGCAAAAAGATTGAAAATGAAGTTTGAATTATTATAAAAATGAACTTGATATACAACGTTGTTCCAGCCCTTTGTCCAGGCCATAGGGAGAGCGATCGCAGTCCAGATTGCTTCCATCGTGATGATATGATTATTATCAACCGCACGAACCGTATCATAAAGACGGCTGTAAATCATTTCGTTGTTGATTCTTCTTTCGATTTCGCCCGCATCAACATCGCACATAGGCTCATTGAGAAGGTCATACATTGCAACAGCGGGTTCATCCTTGAAACGGAGAGCAATTGCGCTCCAGAGCTCATCGGTAAGCTCACGGTATCTCTCGCCCTGCTCGGTATCGGCATAAAGACCCACCGAACCCTTTTTTCCGTTATGCGGTGCATCGCTCTGATATCCGACAGCACCGTGCATATCAAGAACAACATAGATTTCTCTTTCCGAGCATTCCTCAACGACCCAGTCAAGGCGGCTGAAATCCCATTCACCGTTTTCATCGAGAATCTTTCTGCCGTTATCGTCATAATAAAAATTTCTGAACCAGAAGGGAACACGGACACAGTTGAAGCCCATCCTCTTGATTTCGTCAAGATCATATTCCGTTATCCAGTTATCCATATAGGTATTGAACAGTTCATATGCCTGCTTTTCGCCGAAACGGTCGGTAAGCACATCAAGAACGGTGTAATGATCAAGGTCATCCTCATAGGGGCAGAGCCAGCCTTCCCATATCATCCACGCACCGAGATTAACACCTTTAAGACGGATTTTTTCGCCATTTCGATTAACGATATCCTGACCTTTTGTTGAAAGAAAATCCTCTGCGGTGAATCCTGCTGTTTCTGCTTTTCCCGCAAAGCCGACAGAAAAAACAGAGAATACGGTAACAACTGCAAGAACAAGTGATAATAATCTTTTTGTCATTTTATTCTGTTCTCCCTTCCGAAAAATATGCATAAAGATAATTAATTATACTTTATATTGCAAAAAAAATCAATCCTTTCATTTTTTGTGCGGTTCTGAACTAAAAAAATCTTGCTTTAAATTGCATTTCTATGCTAATATAAAGAAAAACACTTTAAGCAGGTGAATATATGAAAGCTAAAATTACTCTTGCAAAAGAATTCAGAATAGGCGATATCGACAAGCGCGTCTACGGCTCATTCATCGAGCATCTCGGCAGAGCCGTTTACGGCGGTATCTATGACCCCGGCCACCCTACGGCAGACGAAAACGGACTTCGTAAGGACGTCATTGAGCTTGTAAAGAAGCTCAATGTACCTACCGTGCGTTAGCCCGGCGGCAACTTCGTTTCGGGTTATAACTGGGAGGACGGCGTAGGTCCCGTTGAAAAAAGACCTGTAAGGCTTGACCTCGCCTGGGGCACAACCGAGCCCAACACCTTCGGCACAAATGAATTCATGGATTGGTGCAAAAAAGCAAACACCGAATGTATGATGGCTGTCAACCTCGGCACAAGAGGTGCGGACGAAGCAAGAAACCTTGTTGAATACTGCAACCATCCCTCGGGCACATACTGGTCTGACCTCAGACGCTCCCACGGCGTTGAAAATCCCCACAACATCAAGCTCTGGTGCCTCGGCAACGAAATGGACGGCCCCTGGCAGATGGGCGCAAAAACCGCCGTTGAATACGGCAGAGCCGCTCTCGAAGCATCAAAGCTTATGAAGTGGACAAGCCCCGGAATCGAAACAGTGCTCTGCGGCTCATCAAGCAGAAATATGAGCACATTCGGCAAATGGGAAGCGGAAAGCCTTGAAGTTGCTTACGACAGCATCGACTATGTTTCGCTTCATCAGTACTATGGCAACCACGATGACGATGTTATGAGCTTCCTCGCAAGAAGCCTTGAGGTTGACGATTTCATCTACTCAATCATCTGCACCTGCGACTATATAAAGGCAAGAAAACGCTCAAAGAAAACCATCAATCTTTCATTCGACGAATGGAATGTATGGTATCATTCCAACAACACACCTTTTGAAAAGTGGAGCATGGCACCCGCACTTCTTGAGGATATCTATAATTTCGAAGATGCGCTTCTCGTAGGCTCACTTCTCATAACATTCCTCCGCCATTGCGACAGAGTGAAGATTGCCTGCCTTGCTCAGCTTGTTAACGTTATCGCTCCCATCTTCACAAAAACGGGCGGCGGTGTGTTTGAACAGACAACATATTTCCCCTTTATGCATGTGTCAAACTTCGGCAGAGGCTGTGCGCTTCTTCCTCTCGTTGATTCTCCCAAATATGACTGCAAGGCTTTCACAGACGTTCCTTATCTTGAAACCATTGCAACATACGACGAAGAAAACGAAGAAATGGCAATTTTCTGCGTTAACAAGAGCCAGGATGAGAGCATGGTTCTCGATATCAACCTTATGGATTTCGACGGCTACAAGCCCTGCGAATTCATCAGCATGGACGGCTATGACAGAAAAGAAGAAAACACCTTTGACAACATCAAGGTTAAACCCCATAACAATCCCGTTCCCGCAATCGACGGCGCAAAGCTCGAAGTTGAAGTCAAGCCCTTCAGCTGGAACGTTATCAGACTCAAGAAATAAAAAAATCAAGCCTCGGCGGTTGCCGAGGCTTTTTGTCTTTTAATTAAATCCAATCCTTTATTTTGATAAAATCCACGCATTTCAGATACTCTTTGAATTCTTCCATTGTGACCTCAACTGTTGACAGAAGGTTGATTTTCTGACCGTCAACAGTTATTTCTGCACGTATTCCACCCCACCACATATTATTGGTTAAACTGTCGTTTATCTGATAAATTATTTTCTTTCGGTATATTTCTGCCGTTGCGTTGCCAAAACTTGCGGTTTCAACATATTTATATTCCTTATCATCATTTGTTCTGAAACGAAAATCGCCCGAGGTATGAACATAAAAACGAAAACCATCTGATTCAGTAAAAAGAACGACCATATCAATATCTTCGTAAGAAGGAACATAATTCATATTTATCGCAAAAACATCAATTTTCTCCTCGTCAACAACGGGAACATACAATTCGCTCTCACAAAATTCCAAATACTCTTCAGGATAATAGAAACAATCTGCCACACTAAAATAACGATAATTGTTTTTTTCTTTTTCAAACAAATAACGCTGATATTCTTCAACACTCATTGTTTCCGCCGCTCTTTTTGCATCTTTCAGTATACTCAAATCATCCATATATAATGTAGATGGCGGTACCTCTTGTACGATATATTCTTCGGTAACAAGCTGTCCGTTTTCCGTAAAAGATTCGGTTTGCTGAATTGTTGTTTCCGATTCTGCGGTTGTTGAACTGCGGGTTGTAAGAACGCTTGTCGGTCTGTCGTTCTGCAATACCTTTACCGTTGTTGCAACTATCTGTTTCATCGTACTTGACGGTGTTTGAACAAACGCGGGCATCTGAGTTGCCTGAGAAGTGTTGTCAGGCTGTCTGGAAATTGTTTTGTCAAAAACGCCGCTGTGTTTCAGCACTATCCCTAAAAGAACAAAAAGACAGCACGCACAAACGGCAACCAGTCTGCGGTTGAAACCAACCGACGGTTTTGAGGCATCTTCAGGAGCTTCGTATTCAATGCAATTTTTCTTGATTCTGTTTTTCATATCGTTCGGCATTTTTATTTTTCTGCCTGATTCTCTGAGCTTATCAAAATCCATATCAACAAAACTCCTTTCTGTACTGTTCTTCAAAAATTTTTCTGCCCTTTTTCAACCGCATTTTAACCGCAGAGGGTGTTTTGCCGATAAGCTCGGCAATTTCATCCACTTTATATTCCTCTATGTAATGAAGAGTTAAAACCATTCTGAATTTTTCGGGGATTTTCATCAGAATTTCAGAAAGCGAATCAATCTCAATTTCATATCCCTCATCTTTAAAATCAGAGCAGGTATTAACCGCTCTTTTTCTGTGCTTTATCATATCCTTGCACTTGTTACCCGCAACCTTCAAAAGCCACGCTTTTTCGTGCTCTTCATCGTTGAATACGGGAGCTTTTTCAATATATTTCAAAAATGTTTCCTGAACGGCATCCTCTGCATCGGCTTCGTCGCCAAGCATAATAAGACACACTCTGAACAGCATATCGCTGTGTTTCTCTACAGCATTTTCAATTTCCGATACTGTTTTTTTCGTTGTCTGATACATTCTTCAACCCCTTCCCTTCACTAATAACACGATTCACGATGCATTTTGGTCAATTTTTCAATTAAAAAGGGTCGATGAAGGCATCGACCCCTACATAATATACTTAATAAATTGTGCGGTGGAGGAATTCATTCTCCCCTCATCTGTTTTTCAATCCACGCCATAAGAAGGCTTACTATTTTTTGTTGCTGGATTTCGGTGAGGGCTCTGCCTTGCGGCACCTTGTACCACTTTTCAAGACATCCTCTGCAGCAGCAGGCGCAGGCGTGCTGTGCCTTGAAAACGGGGTGTCCGCTTGTGGGAGTCTGCCTGCCGTCATTCGGGATAACCGCAGGAGCAAGACGTTTGCGGATAAAATCCTCAGCGTGCGCTCTGATTGTATCCGCTCCTTTTTCTCTCACATATTCCTTATCCTTTTTGCTCAGATAAAATCCTGAACGGAACTTTGAGCCTTCAAGCCTTTCAATAGCCTGCTCCACCGTCATATGGGAGACACCTCATAGAAAACAACTGCGTGCGGGTCAAGAGTGATATCGAGCAAGATTTCGCCGTTTTCAACCGTTACAGTCTGCTCTGTCGGCTCAAGCTTTGAACATTCGGTATATTTATCGTAAAGCTCGTTCTTATAAATCTCCCTTGCCTTCGGGTCGGAAAGAGTTACAGGATTATCAAGCAGAGGGTCATCGGGCGACCAAGCAAAGCAGTCGTCGCCGATGCCGTAAGTCTTTCTGTCCTCGACCCATTCGTCAAAATAATTGCAGTCATCATCGATAACATAAGCGGTAACCTTTACCTCTTTGCCGTCAAACTGAGGTGCTTTGACGGTAAACTTTATATCTGCCGATGCTCTGTAATTAACTTTGTTCTTAAAGTTGTATGTCATAATGCGCAGGGTATTTGTTGCTTCGTCAAAAGCTGAAACCGCATCAACCTCTGCCTTAGGCACATATCCCCTCTTTGTTTTTTCTGTTTTGAGAATTTTGGAGCCCTCGAATGCAGAAGCAAGCCTTGCAACGTGATAGCTGACAGTAGGGTTGCCCTCAAGCAAACCGTTTGAAAGATAATACCAAGCAGAAAAATAATTGATATCGTTTTCAAACATTGTTTTATAAATTCTTGCATCGTACGCAGCCTGATAGGTATAGCCGCAGGTTCGGGAAAGGAGTTCGTCGTTATCTTTACCGCTTGAATTGCCGCAAAGAATTCTGCCCTCGTCTATGCCGTAAATGAGATTATTAAGACCGTATTTTTCAGCGGTTGAACGAAGATACGCTATCGTTTCCGCAAGCGTTTTGCCCGAAGTATATTCGCCCGGAGCCGAGTCATAAAACGAAGCAGAGAGATAGCATATCCTTGAGCCTTTTGCACCCGTTTTGTAATTTGTACCCTCAGCACAATGCTTAATGAACTCCGCCTCATCCCAGAGACCTTCGGTAACCGTCATCGAGTGTGCACCGACGAAAACATCTTCGCCGATTTCGTCAATAAGCGCCGCAACCGTGTAGTCATAGAGCTTGCAGAATTCCCTCGCACTTTCATCGGGATCACCGCTGTTTGCCATAAACCACGATGCGTTTTCGTATTCGGTCATAACACCGAAACGCCAGGAAAGAACTTCTTCTCTGCCGAATTCTTCAACAAGTGCCTTTGCAACAGCAGCAATATAGCTATAGTAAACATTATAATCATCGGGAGGATAAATATTTGTGCTGAATTCTGCATCGGTGTTAGCCTTTGCAGAATATTTGAGTGGTACGCTGCCGAGCTTTAACATCGGCTTTGCTCCGAGTTCAAGCACTCCCCTGCAGTTGTCGATAAGAACCGAAAAATCATAGTCATCGAGCACGGTTCTGTCCAGAGGATCAACAAACAAATCTCTTTCCGCATTGCCGCCCGTACACTGCATAAACTGAACGTAATTCACGAAATCAAAAATATTGTTTTCCTCATTTATCTTCTGACCGACAAAAGGATTGCCGTCTATCGACCAGATGTTGACATTGCTTGCAGGATTCGAAAGCACCTCTCCCGCCTGCGACGCATCAACGGTAAATTCATAATCGTTGACCATATCCGTAAAATAAAGCTCAACCGATCCGAAAAATGCAATAACCGATGCGAGCAACGCTGCAAAAAACTCTTTCATAAAATCGCCTCCGTATATGGATATCATTTGATTTAAGATTAAAATATTATTTTAACATTGTCAAGTAAAAATCTGTGTGTTATTATAAAAGCAATTGGAGTGATACTTATGAAAATAATGTTCGTATGCCACGGCAATATCTGCCGAAGCCCGATGGCGGAATTCATATTCAGGGATATGATAAGGAGAAACGGTCTCCGGGATAAATTTTCGATTTCATCCTCTGCAACAAGCACCGAAGAAATATGGGGCAGTATCGGCAATCCCGTTTATCCTCCCGCAAAAGCTGAGCTTGCAAAGCACGGTCTGACCTGCGAGGACAAAAGAGCCGTTCAGCTGAAAAAGAGCGATTATGATAAATATGATTTGTTCATCGGAATGGACAGTATGAATATCCGCAATATGCATCGCATTCTCGGCGGCGACCCCGACGGCAAAATCAAAAAGCTGATGGAATACACCGACAGAGGCGGCGATGTTGCCGACCCCTGGTACAGCGGCAGATTCGATGTTGCATACAGAGATATTTATGACGGATGCGAAGGTCTGCTCAAATCAATAACGGAGGAATAAAATGAAAAGGGTTATATATTTATGGATAAAAAAAGTGATTGCGGCAATCACGGCGGCAATAATGTCCTTCACGGGTATCGGCGGCGAAAAAGAGCCCGAAATAACAAGACCCGACGCAAACACCGTTACCGCCTACAGCGAAGCGGATTCCGATTATCAGCTGACGGTTGATGTTGAAGATGAAATCCACGATATCAGCGACCTCCTTTTCGGCATTTTCTTTGAGGATATCAATTTTGCCGCAGACGGCGGTCTTTATGCCGAAATGGTTGTTAACCGTTCATTTGAATTCACAGAGCTTGCGGCAGGCAATCAGCTCTACGGTTGGAACACCGTTAACGGTGCAGTTGCAGATGTGAAGATAAACGCAGAGGATTGCCTTAACGAAAACAATCCGAATTATCTTGTGCTCGAAAATTCTTCGGATTTATTGGCGGGCATTGCAAACGCAGGCTTCCTTGACGGTATGTCAATCGAAGAAAACAAAAATTATAATTTTTCCGTCTATGCAAAGGGCATCGACGGCTATTCGGGCGAGGTTACCGTGCGCCTTGTTTCGGGCACGGAAACGGTTGCAGAAGGCAGTATTGATTCAATAACCGATAAATGGCAGAAATATTCCGTTAAGCTCTCTTGCTCAAAAACCGATTTTACGGACGCATATCTTCAGGTGCTCATCGAAAGTGGCAAGGTTGCATTCGATATGATTTCTCTTTTCCCCGAGGACACATTCAAGGGCAGAGAAAACGGAATGAGAAAAGATCTCGGCGAAATGCTTGAAGCTCTCGAGCCGCGATTCCTGCGTTTCCCCGGCGGCTGCATCACCGAAGGCTACGACTACGAAACACTCTATAACTGGAAAAATTCAATCGGCACGGGAAGTAACGGTCTGCCGCTTGAATTTGAGGGCGGTTACGGCGATGTTGCAGCAAGAAAGCAGGGCATCAATCTCTGGACAAACATCTCCGCAACTGATGACCCTTACCCCTGCTTTATGACCTACGGTCTCGGATTCTATGAATATTTTCAGCTTGCCGAGGATATCGGTGCTGTCGGCGTGCCCGTTATCAACTGCGGCATCTACTGCCAGATGCGTGGCAAGGGCGGCGTTGATATGAATTCCGATGAATTCAGACGGTATGTTCAGGATATGCACGACCTCATCGAATTCTGTCGCGGCGGTGCGGACACAACCTGGGGCAAGGTGAGAGCATCTCTCGGTCACCCCGAGCCCTTTGAACTGAAATATATCTGCATCGGCAACGAGCAGGAAAACGAGGTTTATTTTGAAAGATATCAGGTATTCCTCGATTCTTTCAACGAAGCAAAAGCAAAGAATCCTGCACTCTATAACGGCATTGAACTGATATATTCTGCAGGTCCGTTTGATGCAACAAACAGCAAGAGCTATCTCAAATCATATGAATATGCGAAAAAGCAGCTCGGCGATTCCGATAATGCCGCCGACTTTGCGGGCGCAACCGACCAGCATTATTATAATCCGCCCGAATGGTTCCTCAAAAACACAGATTATTACGATGAACATAATTACAGACGCTCCGTTGACGAGATGACTGACACTCCCTACGGCGGCGCAATTCAGGTTTTCCTCGGAGAATATGCCGCAAAATCCAATACCCTCAAAGCGGCGCTTGCCGAAGCGGCATATATGACAGGTCTTGAACGCAACGGCGATATTGTCCGTATGGCTGCTTATGCTCCCCTCTTCGGCAACCTCACCGCAACCCATTGGTCGCCCGACCTCATCTGGTTCAACAATCATCAGGTTACGGGTTCAATCAGCTATTATGTTCAAAAACTTTTCTCAAAAAACACAGGTTCAAAACTGTTGAAATCAGAGCTTAACGGTGCAAAGATTGAACAGAAGCCGTTAAGCGGCAGAGTCGGCATCGGCACTTGGTACACCTCCGCTGAATTTGATAATGTTAAGATCGTTGACAACAAAACAGGCAAAACACTCGGATATGACGGTTTCTCTCTTCCGCTTAACTTCTGGTGGAACTGGGATAACGTTTACGACAGCGAAGACTTCAAGATAAAGAACGGCAAGCTCGTTCAGACGAACGTATGGATGCCCTATAACGACACGGGTAAGGTTGCATATTTCGGCTGCGATGACTGGACAAACTACACCTTCACCGTTGAGGCAACAAAGCTCGAGGGTGACGAAGGCTTTATCATCCCCTTTGCCGTTAATGATACCATGAACAACTGGTTCTGGAATATCGGCGGCTGGGGCAACACCGTATCCTGCCTTCAGCAGATTGATAACGGCATAAAGTCGGGCGAGCTTGCAGGCACATCAAAGCCGTTCACCGCCGAAACAGGTAAAACCTATAACCTTAAAGTTGAAGTGAGCGGCACAAAAGTCAAATGCTATATTGATGATGTTCTTTATGTTGACTACGATACGGCAAAAACCGCCGAAGCAGAAGCCTATCATGTTGTCAGCACCGATGAAAACGGAGATATCATCATCAAGATTGTCAATGTAACGGATTCAAGCAGAGTTGTTGCGGTTGACCTCGGCACGGCAAAAGTCAACGGTACCGCAACGGTGAATCAGGTTGCAGGTGACAGCCTCGGCAATGATAATATCCTCGGCGCAAAAGAAGACTGCATCATGGAAGAATTCACGGTCAGCGGAGTTTCCGATAAATTCAACTACACCGTTCCCGCATATTCCGTAACAAGCATAAGAATCGAACAGACATAATATTCATATTGCAAACCTTCGAAAAAGCATAATTTTTTATCTTCAAACTATTGACAAAGATAATTCCGTGTGATAAACTACAGTCAAATTTGAATATCACAAAGAACGACTGTGACGAAGACGGTCGGAATGTTTGGCTGAACAGAGAGTTGCCGGTTGGTGCAAGGCAATGAGCAGAGCTTTCCAATGACCCATCACTTCCGAGTCGGAGGACCGAAAGGCTTCGCTTAGTAGACTCCTTCCGTATTGCTGCGTAAAAGCAAAGGGCTTGTCTGAGCTCGTAAAGTGACGGAAATGTTTTTCCGTAATTTGAGTGGTACCGCGGGTTTAATAACTCGTCACAAAGGATTTCTTTTGAGACGGGTTTTTTGTTTTATTCAAATTAGTAACCATTAACTCATTAATGAAAGGAGATAGCAAAAATGGATTACAGTTTGAAAGAGGTTGCAGGCAGAATCAAAGACCTGCGAGAAGCAAAAGGATACACACAAGAACAGCTTGCAAAGCTTACGGGTGTGTCTGCTGAAGAATATGAAGTTCTGGAAAAAGGCGATACTGACTTCAGCTTTACTTTTATTTACAAATGTGCAAAAGCCTGCGGCGTTGAGGTTGTTGATCTGCTTGAAGGAAGAAGCTCAACACTCACCTCATTTGCTATAACAAGAAAGGGCGAAGGCCTTAAGATTTTAAAACAGCACGGTGTTGAATATAACAACCTTGCTCCAAAGTTCAAGGAAAAACTTGCAGAGCCTTTCCTTGTTAAATTCCCCTATCTTCCCGAAGAACAGAATGCTCCTATGAAGCTCAACTCCCATAACGGTCAGGAGTTTGACGTAATCGTCAAGGGTTCGCTCAAGGTTCAGGTCGGCAACCACGTTGATGTTCTTCACGAAGGCGATTCAATTTTCTATAACAGCCTTATTCCTCACGGTATGATTGCCGTAAGCGAGGGCGGTTGTGAGTTCCACGCAGTTGTTCTCAACCCTCAGGACGGTCAGGTAAGCGAAGAATATCCTGAAGCTCCCATTTCCGCCGCAAAACACGTTGAAAAAGCAAGCGGCTCAGAAACCGTTGCAGATAAATTCATAGAATCCTATTACGATGAAAGCGGTGTATTCAGCGGCATCAGCTTCAAAAACGACGATAAATTCAATTTTGCATTTGACTGTGTTGACGCAATTGCAGAAAAGAATCCCGATAAGCTCGCAATGATGTGGGTTGCAAATGATAAGTCCGACCGCAAATTCACATTCAGCGATATGAAGAAATATTCTGCCAAAACCGCCAACTATTTTGAATCGCTCGGCATCAAGAAGGGCGACACCGTAATGCTTGTTCTCAAGCGTCACTATCAGTTCTGGTTCTGTATGCTTGCTCTTCACAAAATCGGTGCTATCGCAATCCCTGCAACAAACCAGCTTGTTGAGCATGACTTTTCTTACAGATATAATGCTGCCAAGGTAAAAGCTATTGTCTGCACTGCTGACGGCGAGGTTTCTGCAGAAGCTGAAAAAGCTGCAGCGGAGTTCCCCGAAATGGTCAAAATTCTTGTTGGCGGCAAGAAAGACGGCTGGAACGATTTCAACGTTGAAATGGAACGCTTCAGCACTCATTATTTCCGCACCGAAAACACCCCATGCGGCAATGACCCGATGCTTATGCTCTTCACCTCGGGAACAACCGGCTATCCCCGTATCGCAACTCATTCTTTTAAGTATGCACTCGGTCATTATCCCACAGCAAAGCATTGGCATAATGTGAATCCCGACGGACTTCACTTCACAATTTCAGATACCGGCTGGGGCAAGGCACTCTGGGGCAAACTTTACGGTCAGTGGCTCTGCGAGGCAGGTGTATTCACCTACGATTTCGACAGATTCCATTCAGAAGATATTCTTCCGATGTTTGCAAAATACAACATCACAACCTTCTGTGCACCGCCCACAATGTACCGCTTCTTTATCAAAGAAGATTTGTCAAAATATGACCTTTCTTCAATAGAGTATGCAACAACAGCAGGTGAGGCACTCAATCCCGAAGTATTCAATCAGTTCAAAAAAGCAACGGGTCTTACCATTATGGAAGGCTTCGGTCAGACAGAAACAACTCTTTCAATCGCAAACTTTGTAGGTTCAACACCCAAAATCGGTTCTATGGGTAAACCCAGCCCGCTTTATGATGTTGTTGTTCTTGACCCCGACGGCAATGAATGCAAAACCGGTGATACGGGCGAAATCTGCATCCGCACAAAAGAAAATGTTCCCTGCGGTCTCTTCATCGGATATTATCTCGACGAAGAAAAGACCAACGAAGTATGGCACGACGGATATTATCACACCGGTGACACCGCAACAATGGACGAAGACGGATATCTCTGGTATGTCGGCCGTATCGATGACGTTATCAAGTCATCCGGCTACCGCATCGGCCCCTTCGAAATTGAAAGCGTTATTATGGAGCTTCCTTATGTTCTTGAATGCGCAATCACTCCCGTTCCCGATGAAGTAAGAGGACAGATTGTAAAGGCTACCATCGTTCTCGTCAAGGGCACAACCGGTTCCGATGAACTAAAAAAAGAAATTCAGGAATATGTTAAAACGCATACCGCTCCTTATAAGTATCCCAGAATCGTTGAGTTTGTTGACGAGCTTCCCAAAACCATCAGCGGCAAGGTAAGACGCGTTGAAATCCGCAAAAACGATTTGGAAAAACTTCAGAAATAAGCACATATAAATTCAGACCCCGTACCCAAAGCAAGGTACGGGGTCTTTAACTTTAACGGTTGCTTATTTCATACCGTTTTCATAAGCCTCGATCATTTTCTTAACCATCTGGCCGCCGACTGAACCTGCTCCCTTGGAAGTGAGGTCGCCGTTGTAACCCTGCTTAAGGTTAACGCCAACTTGTCTTGCAGCTTCCATCTTGAACTGGTCAAGAGCAGCTGTTGCCTGAGGAACAACTGAATTATTCTTTGACATT
>JAZNRG010000146.1:0-8553 GCA_045590575.1 Acutalibacteraceae bacterium
TACAAAAGGATTGTCTTCCTAAGACCGCTTGGCCTCCGACTTGGTGAAATAGAAAATTCCGAAGTAAAATACGGTTCCGAATTCAAACTTCCCACATCTGAAGACGTAACCAAAGACGGCTTTGTTCTTAACAATTGGAACACTTCTGCCGACGGCAGCGGAACAATGTATGCCCCCGGTTCATCAGTCAAGAATCTTACTGAAAAAGACGGCGAAGAAGTAAAGCTTCACGCAATCTGGATTGAAAAATCAACAGATAAAGAAGAAACGGATGATGAAAATACTGAAAGCAAAAAGTATACTGTTGAATTCTATCTGAGTGATTCAGGTTCGTATAATTTCATCAAGGAATATGCTGAAGGTGAAACAATCGTTCTTCCTGAAACTCCTCAGAAAGTCGGCTTTACTTTCTCAGGCTGGATTCTCGGCGAAGAAGACGGAAAACAGATTCCCATTCCTGAAAAAATGCCTGCAAAAAATCTCAAGGCATATGCATCCTGGAAGCTGAACGATGTAAAAATCAGCTACATTGTTGACGGCGAGGTTCATTCGTCAAAAACAGCACCGTACGGTTCTGATATCGCTCTCACAATCCCTGCAGACCCCGTAAAAGAGGGTTACACTTTCGCAGGCTGGTACGACAAACAGGGCGATAATGTTCACGGATATACAACCGTTCCCGCAGGCGATGTTGAATTTACCGCAAGATGGCTAAAAAACGGTAATGTTGTTTACCTTGTTGACAAAAAGACTTATGAGGCATATGAAGTAACCGAAGGCGATAAGATTCCCGTGCCCGAAAATCCCAAGAAATTCGGTTTTAAATTCAAAGGCTGGAATCCCGAAGTACCCGAAATTATGGGTAATGAAGACCTCACATTCAACGCTGAATGGGAAATCGACAAAACATTCGTAACCATCGCAATAGGCGGAACGGTCATTGCAGGCAGTGTTCTCGCAGCAATCGGCGGCACAATTACAGGTCTTTCAATCATCGGCGGTATCATTGCGCTTATAGGTGTAACATCCGGCATAAACAAAAGCTACACCGTAACCTACAAGGTAGACGGAAAAGTTTATCAGACTTATAAAGTTTCTGCCGGTTCCAAGATTCCGACACCTTCAAACCCCACCAAAAACGGCTGTAAGTTCGCAGGTTGGGCACCCGAAGTTCCCGATAAGATGCCCAAACAGAACCTTACTTTTGAAGCTAAATGGACAGAAATAAAGGATGACACAACCTCAAACGAAAAGATTCCTTCAACCGGCTCAGGTGCAGCAGGAATTGCAGCACTCTCCGCGCTCGCTCTTTCTGCGGCTGCCGCTTTGATATTCATCAAAAAGAAGAAGAAATAAGCAAAAAATATGCAAAAAATCGGTATCCTTTTGATCGGGATACCGATTAATTTTTATTTGAGTTTTGACTCCCATTCGGGCACCTTGAAACCGATAAGCACAAATTCATCGGTAACGATAATCGGTCTTTTAACGAGCATTCCGTCGGTTGAAAGCAGTTTTAATTTTTCTTCGTCACTCATTGACGGAAGTTTATCCTTCAGATTGAGCGATTTATAAAGCAATCCGCTTGTATTGAAAAACTTTTTAAGCTCCGCACCGCTTTTAGAATACCAATTTTTCAGCTCATCATAAGTCGGATTATTATCTTTGATATGGCGGTCAACATACTTGATTCCGTTTTCATCAAGCCATTTCTTCGCTTTCTGACAGGTTGTACACTTTGGATATTCAACAAAAAGCACCATCAGAACACCTCCTTGATTTTCTTAAGTATTTCATCATCTGCGGGACAGAAATTATAATTATCAATTTCATCGGGAGTTATGCACCTGATATCATTATGCTCCAGCATCTGCGGCTCTCCCTCAGCAATTTCGGCATTAAAGAGAGTCAGATGTATCGTGATATCCGGGTATTCGTGGTCAACCTCCATAAAGATATCCCCCACTTTAACCGTTACTCCGATTTCTTCCTTACACTCTCTGATAAGCGCCTGCTCAAGAGTTTCTCCCTCTTCTGCTTTGCCTCCCACAAACTCCCACTGGAGCGCACGGGTTTTGGTCAGCGGTCTCTGAAAAATCATAAATTTATCATCTTTTCTTATCAACGCGGCAACAACCTGAACCATAACAATCCTCCTTGAATTTTCATTTTAAATTTAGTGTTTTTTACTGTAAATGTCAATATATAAATCAAGAAAAGGTTAAAAAACTTAAATTTTCCGCTGTAGTTTTAATTCTGTTTTGAACAAATATCATTGTGTTTTTTTGTTGATAATGTACATATTAATCCACTTAATCAAAACTCTCTTGTGGCATTCTCCGATTTTGTTTTCGAGGCATATTTGACGGCAAAATCCTGTTGACATAAATCTCCCGTTTATATATAATAAAAGGAAACTTATAGTGTATAATTATTTTCATTTATAGCATTTCAGTCGTATTCCGTCAGAAAATGCTGTTCAAAAAGGAGAGATCAGTATGAACAAAATCACAGTCACAGACGCAACACTCAGAGAGTGTGCACGCAGGGGTGATATCGCCCTCAGCTTCAAAGAGAAGCTTGAAATAGCTAAGCTTCTCGACAAGCTCAATGTTGATGTTATTGAAGCTGCACCCATTGTTGATGAAAAAATCGACACCCTTGTTCTGCGCACTATAAGTCCCCTCCTAAAGAACAGCATCCTATCCTGTCCCGTCGGCAGCACGGTTGAAGAAGCAACAAGAGCAATGAATGCAATCTCTGGTGCTAAGAAACCCAGACTCGTTGTTTCACTTCCCGTGTCGGCAGTTCAGATGGAATATTTTTATCATAAAAAGCCTGCACAGATGCTTGAACTCATCGGCACACTCACCGCTCATTGCGTATCACTCTGCAATGATGTTGAGTTTGCTGCGGTTGATGCAACAAGAGCAGAAAAAGAATATCTTTTCAAAGCTGTTGAAACAGCAATTACAAACGGTGCAAAAACCGTTACTCTCTGTGATACGGCCGGAACTCTTCTTCCGGGTGAATTCGCATTACTCATCCGTGACCTTTATGAAGCCGTTCCCGTCGCAAAAGAAATTACACTCAGCGTTGAATGCAGCAATGCTCTTGATATGGCAAATGCCTGCGTATTCGCCTGCATCGGCGCAGGAGCAACCCAGATCAAAACCTGCATCGGAAGCGAAGCTATGCCGGGTCTTGAGCAGGTTATGAAGGCTCTTCAGGTAAAGGGACACACACTTGATGTTTGCTACGGCGTTAACTCAATGGCACTCAACCATTCCGCAAAGCAGATTCTCAGTATGACAAACGGCACGCAAAAAAATCTTGCCGCATCAGAAGGTGTTTCGGAGCTTGCAGGTTCGGTACTCCTTGACGACACAGCAGATATTGCAAAGGTCAGCAAGGCAATCGTCACTCTCGGTTATGAGCTTTCGGAAGACGATACCGCAAAAGTATTTGAAGCTTTCAAGAATGTTTCTTCAAAAAAACAGGTTGGTTCAAAAGAGCTTGATGCAATCATTGCAAATGTTGCTCATCAGGTTCCTCCCACATACAGACTTCAGAGCTATGTTATCAATGCAGGCAACGTTATTTCGTCAACTGCAAACATAATTCTCGAAAAGGGCAACAGAACTCTTAAAGCGGTTTGCCTCGGCGACGGTCCCATTGATGCCGCCTTCCACACGATAGAACAGATTATCGGTCATCATTATGAACTTGATGATTTCCAGATTCAGTCTGTTACCGAAGGACGCGAGGCAATGGGTGAAGCCCTTGTTAAGCTCCGTTCAAACGGCAAGCTTTATTCTGGCAAGGGCGTTTCAACCGATATCATCGGTGCAAGTATCGTAGCTTATATCAATGCACTTAATAAAATCGTCTATGAGGAGAAAGCCGTATGAAACTGTCATTTTCAACCAACGGATGGCAGGAGCTTTCATGGGCTGACTTTGTAAGCACTGCCAACGAGCTCGGTTTTTCGGGAATCGAGATTCATAATATAACAGACGAAAGGTTCACCGGCAACGACGCACCTTTCAACAAACAAAATTCTTCCGCAACCGTTCATAAGCTCCGTGAGAATTCGCTTTCTATCCCCTGCCTCGACACCTTCTGCAACATTGCTGACGGCAGCAAAGCGGATGAAAGCTTTGAGGAAATCGCAACCGCAATTGAAATTGCATCAAGAATCAGATGCGCATACGTCAGAATCCACGCATATTCAATCGGCGAAAGCAAAGAAGTTGAAGATTCAAACGTAACTTCTCTTATCGGCAGACTGATTGAAAAGGCTGAGCAGGACAAAGTTGCTCTTCTTGTTGAAACCGTCGGTCTTTATGCTGACACCTCAAGACTCCGTGACCTTCTCAATATCTTCGCATGCGATTATCTTGCCGCGCTTTGGGATATCAACCATCCCTACAGATGCTTTGGCGAAGATCCCGACACAACCATCACAAATCTCGGCGCATATATCAAGCACGTTCACATTAAGGATTCGGTTGTTGAAAACGATGAAATCAAATACAGACTCATCGGCGAAGGAACACTTCCTCTCGGCACTATGATTCGTGCCCTTGATTCGGTTAACTATGACGGATTCCTCTCCTGCGAATGCAAACCCGAAGAACTCGAAGATTTCGGCATCGCAGATATCGTATTCCCGCATTTCGTAAATACAATTACTCTTTACGACAATAAAAAGTCAAGCGAAGAGCTTCTTTACACCAACAGAAGCGGAACAGGCAGATTTGTATGGGAAAAATATAAACTCATCAATAAAACCTTCTCCGATGTTCTTGATACAATGGTTGAAAAATTCCCCGACCAGATTGCTTATAAATACACAACGCTTGACTACACAAGAACCTATTCTCAATTCAGAGATGATGTTGACAACTGCGCAAGAGCACTCATCGCTCTCGGAGTAAAGCCCGGCGACAAGGTTGCCGTATGGCTCACAAACCTTCCTCAGTGGTTCATCACCTTCTGGGCAACAACAAAAATCGGTGCGGTTCTCGTTACGGTCAACACCGCTTATAAAATCCACGAAATCGAGTATCTGCTCAGACAGTCGGATACCCATACTCTCATTACCATTGAATCCTGCCTTGATTCAAACTATGCCGAATCAATCGCCAAACTCTGCCCCGAGCTTGAGTTTGCCGTTCCCGGTAAGCCTCTCCATTGCAGAAAGCTTCCCTTCCTGCGCAATGTTATCACGGTCGGCTACCGTCAAAAAGGATGTCTGACCTGGGAAGAGGCTATGGATATGGCTGTGCGTGTTCCCGTTGAGGAAGTTTACCGCAGAGCCGCCGCAGTTGACTGCCACGATGTTGCAAATATGCAGTACACCTCAGGAACAACAGGATTCCCCAAGGGTGTTATGCTCACTCATTACAACATCGTCAACAACGGCAAAACCATCGGCGACAGAATGGATATGTCCACAGCAGACAGAATGATGATTCAGGTTCCGATGTTCCACTGCTTCGGTATGGTTCTTTCGATGACCTCAATGATGACTCATGGTGGAACTCTTTCTCCGCTCCCGTATTTCTCGGCAAAATCATCGCTCGCCTGCATCAATCAGGAACACATCACCTGTTTCAACGGTGTTCCTACGATGTTCATTGCAATGTTCCAGCATGAGGACTTTTCAAAAACGGATTTCTCTTATATGAGAACCGGAATTATGGCAGGTGCCAACTGCCCGCCCGACCTTATGAAAAAAGCGGCTGCAGAAATGAACATGACCGAAATTCTCAGCGTTTACGGTGAAACCGAAGCATCACCAGGTTGCACAATGGGCGAGGTCAACGAATCGCTTGCAGACAGAACCGAAACCGTCGGCAGCGCTTTCCCGAATGTTGAATGCAAGATTATCGACCCCGAAACGGGCGAAGACTTGCCTGACGGTGAAAACGGCGAATTTGTTGCAAGAGGCTATAACATTATGAAGGGCTACTATAAAATGCCCAAAGCAACTGAAGCCGCAATCGATAAGGACGGCTGGCTTCACAGCGGCGACATCGCCTGCCGTAGACCCGACGGCTATTATCTCATCACCGGCAGACTCAAGGATATGATTATCCGCGGCGGTGAAAATATCTATCCCAGAGAAATTGAAGAATTTATTTTCACACACGACTATGTTCAGGACGTTCAGGTTATCGGCGTTCCCGACAAACGCTACGGTGAAGAAATTATGGCCTGCATCATTCTAAAAGAAGGCTGCACCATAACAGAAGAAGAAATGAGAGCTTATATAATGTCGCATATGGCAAGACATAAAGTTCCCAGATACATTGAATTCGTTGAAGATTTCCCCAAAAACGCTGCAGGCAAGATTCTCAAATATAAAATGAGAGAGGATTTTGCAGCTAAGCTCAGCTTGAGCAAATAATTCAGTAAAATTTACCGAAAGGGTGTTATAAATGTTAAATATCAAAATTGAGAGAACAACCGCTCCCAAGCAGAAGCCCGATGAAAACAATCTCGGCTTCGGAAAAATCTTTACAGACCACATGTTTATTATGAACTATACCGAAGGTCAGGGTTGGCACGATCCCCGCATTGTTCCCTACGGCAACCTCAGCCTTTCCCCCGCTTGCATGGTTTTCCACTATGGTCAGGAAATGTTCGAAGGTCTTAAGGCTTACAAGGGTGCTGACGGCGAAGTTCGTCTTTTCAGACCCGAAATGAACGCTAAGAGAACAAACGATACCAACAAGCGTCTTTGCATTCCCGAGCTTCCCGTTGAGGATTTTGTTCAGGCTGTAAGCGAAATCGTTAAGGTAGACAAGGATTGGATTCCCTCTGCTCCCGGCACTTCGCTCTACATTCGCCCCTTTATCATCGCAACAGATGATTTCCTCGGTGTTGCTCCTTCAAAGACTTATCTCTTCATCGTAATCCTTTCCCCCTCAGGCGCTTACTATTCAAGCGGTCTTGCTCCTGTCGGCATCTGGATTGAAGATGACTATGTAAGAGCTGTTAAGGGCGGTATGGGCTTTGCAAAGACAGGCGGTAACTATGCAGCCAGCCTTGCAGCTCAGGTTAAGGCACATGACGACGGCTACTCGCAGGTTCTCTGGCTTGACGGTGTTGAAAGAAAATACATTGAAGAAGTCGGCGCTATGAACATCTTCTTCAAGATTAACGGCACTATCGTTACTCCTATGCTCAACGGCAGCATTCTTCCCGGTATCACCAGAAACTCCGTTATCGAGCTTTGCAAGAGCTGGGGTCTTCCCGTTGAAGAGAGAAAGATTTCCGTTGAAGAGCTTCTTGAAGCACAGAACAACGGTACTCTTGAAGAATGCTTCGGCACAGGTACTGCAGCTGTTATTTCACCCGTCGGCAAGCTCCGCTATAAGGACGATGTTATGACCATTAACGGCGGCAACATCGGTGAAATCAGCCAGAAGCTTTACGATACCGTTACCGGCATTCAGGGCGGCACAGTAGAAGATAAGTTCGGCTGGGTAACAGTTCTCTAATATGGAAAACAAAAGAATAACCATCTTTGCAGGTCATTACGGAAGCGGCAAAACCAACATTTCCGTTAACTACGCTCTTTGGCTTAAAGAGAAAAACGAAAAAGTTGTTATTGCTGACCTTGATATCGTAAATCCCTATTTCCGTTCAAAAGACAGCGAAAAGCATCTTGCAGAAAGAGGAATCCATCTGATTTCTTCCGAATATGCAAACTCAAATGTTGATGTACCCGCAATGCCCGCCGAAGCTTATTCAATAATCGACAATAAACAGACAGTTGCTGTAATTGATGTCGGCGGAGATGACAGAGGCGCTCTTGCAATGGGCAGATACACTCCGTCCATTCTTGAGGAAAACGATTATGAAATGCTTTTTGTAATCAACAAATTCAGACCTCTGACTCCCGACTGTGCCTCAACTCTTGCAGTTATGAAAGAAATTGAAACCGCATGCAAAATGAAGTTCACTGCTATAGTCAACAATTCAAATCTCGGCGACGAAACAGAAGCCGAGGATGTTATTGCATCGACTGAATATGCAAATGAAATTTCAAAGTCAAGCGGATTGCCGATAAAAATGACCACAGTAAAAGAAGATTTATACGATACACTCAAAGAAAAAGTTGTTAACTGCACCGCGATAAGACTTTATGTCAAGCAATCGTGGGCAAAACAGGAGGAAGATTTATGGCAAAAGTAACCTTTAACACCAACCTCTGCAAGGGCTGCGGTCTTTGCGTTGGTGCTTGCCCGAAAAAAATCGTGGCATTGCTCAAGGACGAAATCAACGCCAAGGGTTATCATCCCGCAGGCATTACTGACCAGTCAGCATGCATCGGCTGCGCATTCTGCGCAACAATGTGCCCCGACTGTGTTATTACCGTTGAGAAGTAAGGAGGAGAGAGAAAATGGCTGAAAAAGTTTTGATGAAAGGTAACGAAGCTCTTGCTGAAGCCGCTATTATGGCAGGCTGCCGTCATTACTTCGGATACCCCATAACCCCTCAAACAGAAAAAGCAGCATATATAAGTCGGATCGTAGCCAT
>JAZNRG010000147.1:0-27023 GCA_045590575.1 Acutalibacteraceae bacterium
TATCTGAACGAGGGTAATCTCGGTCTTTGCTTCAGAGAGGGCAGGCACTATTTCTCCCGTGACGATTGGCACGGACTTATGGATTTTATGAATAAATAAGAAGAAGCCGCATCAAACGATGCGGCTTCTTGATGTAGGGGCGATTCACGAATCGCCCTTTTTGTTTTTGAAAAAGTTTATTATCAGTCCGATTAATCCTCCGACAGCGCATGGAACAAGAGTGATAATTACCATCACAAGGTCAAACGTATCAACCCCTAACCAGCCGAAAAATACAGCGGAAAGAACGAACGGGGAAAGAGTTGCAAGTATCACAACGGGGAAGAAAAACAAAGTTCTCTTTGCAGCAAGCAGGATTGATAAAATCAAGCCTGTAATCGGAAATGCAATGTAAAAAACAATCAATCCGTAGCCCATTTCGTCGCCCGGTTGCATATTGAATCCCAATATAAGAAAGGCGATAAATTCAAGAATAACAATTAATACAGAGCTAATTCCAACCTTGTTTTTCATAAAATCACTCCCGGATTATGGTAGGGGCGATTCGCGAATCGCCCGTTAATCAAGCGTAGGTCACAACAAGCCAGATAATCAGCATATGCACGGGGTAGAATGCGTAGAAGCCGTATTGCATAATTTTGCTTGATTTGCCTTTTCTGCCGCCGTAAAGCCAGATAGGGATGAGAGCGAATACCGCGAAGCTTTGAGCGGCAATTTCATAAGTTTTGCCTGCTATTTCAACAATGAATTGCTGGCCTTCGAAGAGAACAACATTCATCAGCACCATCGCAACAAGCTGCAACAGCCACGCAAACGGAAAATCACGGAAAAGATAAAACATAACAACCGTCAGGAATCCGAAGAAGCCGTAGTCGGGGAAACCGATATAAGCACCGAGGCAAATCGGAATCATAAGAAGAACGGCTTTGATGATTGCCTTTTTGGTCTTTTCTTTTCTTGCCTTGTCAATCAGCGTGATTGCAAGCAGACCGAGGAGCAGGGTGAAAAGAACATTCTGATGGTAGGGATAAAACCAACTGCCGCCATAGAAAAGGTTGAATGGGATTTCGCTGATAAGTGCAAATCCGAGCAGACGGAGAATATATTTTTTGAGGTTTGAAGTGTGGATGAATCCCTCCGAAATCATAAATGCAAAAATCGGGAAGGTCATTCTGCCGATGTGGGTCATCCAGTCATTGCCGGGCACAACCTTTGCCCAGAGATGGTCGCAAATCATAAACGCCATCGCAAGAATGCGTAGCATATTTGATGTCAGCCCGCCGAAAGGGAGTTTAGTGAGAGGACTGTTGGTTGGTAGTTTTTTCATTATTTTGCCTCCGATTGAATATTGATGTATTCGTTGATTTCAACCCCGTCAACGAGAAATTCATTAAGTACGGCTTTGCCTTTAAAAACCGAAACGTTAACTGTTATTTCGTATTTGTCAGCAAACTCATAATGGTCAAACAAATCCGAGTTTAAGGCTGAATTTCCGAAGTTCTCATAGTCTATCTTATCTGTTGTGAAGTGGTAATAATAGTTAAAGTCTTTTGATTTTGTTCCGAGCCAGTCACCGCTTTCGGGCGGAGTATCGGTGATTGAGGAGATATATGATATTCCGTTTTCATCGGTTGAAATAACAGCGTAATTTTCCGGGTGATATTCAAATCTGTCAAACTCGAACCGGCAGTCAACATAACCGTTGGCTTCGATGTAATTTACAAAATCGCCTGTAAGATAGGCTTCCTGAACCGCAAAGGTATATTCCGTGCCGAATTTACGGATGAAATATGCTTCTGCGGGATTTGCAAGGATGATTTCAATTATGAGCTGAATTGCAATAAAAATAACAACGGGCTTTGATTTACGCATTTTTCTCCTCCTCCTTTGCCTTGAATGTCTTGGACATTCTGAAGTTGATGAAGAGCAGGATTGCGCCCATAACAATGCAGGCGATACCGCTGTAAACGATGTCGAAATTGCCCATAAAAATCGTGAGATAAACGAGGAAGCAGAGCATAATCAAACCGAGATTGACCGTCAGCATCTTAGACTTCCGAACACCTGCAACTATAATTATAATACTTACGGCAAGCGAAATCAAGGTGATGATTATGTTGACTGCCGTATCTGCATCGTGATTGAAAAATTCGCTTGATACGGAGCAAGCCGTGCAGAGTGCGGCGGCAAGAGAAGAAAAAACAACGAATGCGGTTTTTATCGGGTTCTTATAAAAACTTCTTCTGCCGATAAGAATGCCGATTGCAACTATAACCGCCGAAGCAAACGGTGCGGTTCCGGGAAATCTGAGCATGGGCTCGGGTGCAATATAATATGAACCTCTGACAAGGTCTTCCGTTAAAACGCAAAGCGCACAGAGAATTGCCGAAATTGCGGGCACGCAGATATACCTGAACGGATATGCGGCTTTTTCGCCGTTATCCGAGGCATAGAGTGCTGTCAGAATGCCGAGAATCATACATAAAATTGTGGGCGCTTCACTTGTTTTTGCCGTTTCTTCGGCAATAAAAACAGAGATAATCGAAGCTGAAATGAGAACAAGCCAGGTTGAGTATTTGCGGCGGTAGTCATCGACAGGTTGTTTAATGACATACACAAGACCTGTAAGGAACATCAGCAAACCTGAAATTATCGGGAAAGCCCCGTCGCTGTAATATATTGATTCCGAAAGATAAAAGGTTGTTATTCCGTAGTAAACCGTAAGCGGAAAAACGGAGTTCATAATAAATGCAATCGGAAGAATCATTGCTGCAAGCAAGATGGTTGCAACATAATTGTTGTTGATGTTAACATTAAATAGTATGTTGACGAGCACGAATGTTGCAACAAATCCCGCAACCCAAGCAACGGAAGAGCCTTCGCTCCAGCCGATGCTGTTCCGCTTTTTTGAGTATGACCAAGCGGCAATTGAGCCGCCGAGAATAAGAGGAAGAAAGCTGAGCGCAGCAAGAAAAAAGTCGGGTATCTCGCTCCAGAAATAAACGAGAATGATAATAAGTCCCGTAGCAGTCAGAAGTGAGCCGAGGGTTGCAAAAACAATGTTCATTGCTCTGCGTCTGTCAGACTTCGGAGCTTCAAGACCAACCTTGCGTTTTTCTCCGTAAATAAGTTCTTCGATGCCGACCTCAAAGGCATCGGCAAGAAGCTCGAGCATATCGATATCGGGTTGAGTTCTGTCATTTTCCCAGCTTGAAATTGTCTGTCTTGTAACATTGATTTTTTCTGCGAGTGCATCCTGAGTCAGTTTTTTATCGGTTCGCAGTTTTTTCAGATTCTTTGAAACTTTAGCCATAGGCGGCACCTCCTTACATCTTTATTCAATCATTTTTATATTTAAAAGTCACGCAACAATGTGTTGCAACGCTATTTTAGCATAAAAGAGAATTAAATCAAAGGAGAAATCGGATTTTAGTTGCGGACGATTCGTGAATTGCGCCTACAACAATCAAATTAAAATACAGCGTAGGGCGGGGGCTTGTTCCCGCCGTAAAAATGAACAGCAATAATAAAAAAACGGCAAGCGCTGAGCCTGCCGTTTAATTTTTTTACACGCCCGAATATGCCGAGAAGCCGCCGTCAACCGCAAGCACGACGCCGGTAATGAATCCCGAATACTGTTCGTCGCAGAGGAAAACAAGCGCACCCGTCAGATCCTCGGGTACGCCGAAGCGGCGCATCGGGGTGTGGGTGATAATCTTGTTTGAACGCTCGGTGAGTGAGCCGTCTTCGTTATAAAGAAGCTTTGCATTCTGGATTGTTGAGAAGAATCCGGGAGCAATAGCGTTGACTCTGATGCCCACATCCGCAAAGTGAACAGCCATCCACTGAGTGAAATTTGAAATGGCCGCTTTAGCTGCCGAATATGCGGGGATTCTTGTGAGAGGCTTGAATGAGTTCATTGAAGAAATGTTGAGGATTGTTGCGTTTTCTCTGCCAACCATATCCTTTGCAAAGCACTGTGTTGTGAGCAGAGTGCCGAGAAAGTTGAGGTTAAAAACAAATTCAATTCCTTTTGCATCGAGGTCGAAGAAGGTCTTTACGCCCTCTGCCTTTTCAGCCATATCTTTAAGTTCAAGCGTATCTTTTGTTGTTGTGCCGAGAGGGGAGTTGCCGCCTGCACCGTTGATGAGAATATCGCAAACGCCGAGCTCTGCGGTAACCTTTGCTTTTGCGGCTTCAAGGCTTTCTGCCTCGAGAACGTTACAGCCTACTGCAATTGCCGTGCCGCCCTCTGCGGTGATTTCATCAACAACCTTCTGTGCGGCTTCTTCTCTTAAATCAAGAACGGCAACCTTAACGCCGAGCTTTGCGAGGTCTTTTGCGAAACCGCTGCAAAGAACACCGCCGCCGCCTGTTATAACGGCTGTTCTGCCTTTTAAGTTTTCGTGAAACATATCGTCAGTTCCTTTCGATTTCAATGGTTTTGCCCGATTCAGAGGATTCGTAGCAGGCGGCAACAATCTGCGCCGCTTTGCCGCCCTCAAAGGCATCAATTTCAAACTTATTGCCCGATTTCAGGCAATAATAATAATCGTTTATCAATGCGGAATGACCCGAGCCCCAGTAATGTCTGCCGTGATAAACGGCATCGTCGTTACTGACGGATTCAAAGGTTTTTCCGTTTTTATCTGTTACATACAGCTTTTCGCCCTCAATCCGCAGTCTGCCGTTCTCGAGAGTTATTTCAAGAAAAACATCGGAATTCCGGGAATACGCAAGAGTTGCGTAAAACACGGCTCTTACTTCGCCTTCAAGCTCGAGGAGTACGCTTGCGGTATCTTCTACCTCAATTATGCCCTTAAGGCTGTCGTTTGAAACGTGTGCGGTAACATTTTTACAGTCGCCTGCGAGATACTGAAGCAAATCCATTGTGTGAATGGATTGATTTATCAGCACGCCGCCGCATTCCTTGTCGAGAGTGCCGTGCCAGTCGTCGCTGTAATAAGCCTTATCTCTGAACCAGGTAACAAACGCTCTTGCGGCTTTCACCTTACCCATTTCTCCCGAAAGTATTATTTCTTTTGCCTGCTGAACGCAAGGGTTATAGCGGTTCTGGAAGCAGACGGCAAGCTGTTTGCCGCTGTTTTCCTGAGCCTTGCGCAGAATGTCAATTTCATCAAGCGAAACGGAGCACGGTTTTTCAAGAAGCACGTTTATGCCTTTTGAAAGAGCCTTGACAGCCATGGGTGTGTGAAGGTAATGGGGAGTGCATATATGTATGGAATCAAGCTGTTCGTTTTCTATGAGTTTGTCAAAATCGTAATATGCCTTTGCGCCGTACTTGAGAGCAGCTTCATCTGCCCTTTCGGGTTTTATATCCGCAACGGCAACAATTTCTGTATCGGGATTTTCGGCAAGTGCCATAAAATGAACCTTCGCAACGCTGCCGCATCCTATAACCGCAACTTTCATGTTGATACACTTCCTCAGAATGTTGATGACATATCGCTTTCAATGCGGGCAACAACAACCTTTTTGTCTGCCTTGCCTGCGGCAATCTTCTTCTGAAGCTCTGCGTAGTAAACATCCTCATCAACGGGAAGCTCGATTTCCTTGCCGAGCCATGCGGAAAGATGGGCGGCATTGGAGATTGAAAGCCCTCTGATGCCTTCTTCACCCTTTGCAACGAGTTCTTCTCCTCTGAGCACTGCGGCAGCAAATTTGTTGCATACTTCTGAATGCTGCTTGTTTCTGCCGTCAGTTTCAACTTCGATCCATTCGCCTTCAACCCAGCCGAAGCCTTCTTCAGCTGTTGCGCAATGCTCTGAAGTCATACCCTGGAGTTTATAGAGCATAAGCTTGTTGTTTTCGCAAACGAGCTTACCGCCGTCAAGAGTGATTTCAAAACGGTTTGTGCCGGGGCAGTCGCCTGTTGTTGTGATGAACGTGCCTGTTGCACCGTTTGCATATTCTGCATAGATGGTAACGTCGTCTTCAACTTCGATATCGTGCCATTTGCCTTCGTGAACAAATGCGTTAACCTTAACGGGAAGGCCGCATATCCACTGCCAGAGGTCGAGGTTGTGGGGGCACTGATTGAGGAGCACGCCGCCGCCTTCACCCTTCCAGGTTGCACGCCAACCGCCTGAGTTATAATAAGCCTGAGTGCGGTACCAGTCTGTGATAATCCAGCTTACTCTCTTAATTTCGCCGAGCTCACCGCTCTGAACAAGTTCACGCATTTTTCTGTAAACGCAGTTTGTTCTCTGGTTATACATAATACCGAAAACACGGTCGGTCTTTGCGGCTGCTTCGTTCATCTCACGAACCTGCTTTGTGTAAACACCTGCGGGCTTTTCTGTGAGCACGTGAAGATTCTTTGAGAATGCATACTGAGCGATGGGTGAGTGGTCATAGTGGGGAGTTGCAATAAGAACAACGTCAACCTCGCCGCTGTCAATAAGAGCTTCTGCGCTGTCAAATGTTTTAACATAGGGCATAAGCTTCTTTGCATCCTCAAGTCTTGCAGGGTCAATGTCTGCAACAGCAGTAATGCGAAGCTCCTTGTGAGCACCCTTGAGGTTCATTGTGATGTGGGATTTACCCATATTGCCGACGCCGATGATGCCGAATCTGACGGGCTGCACCTTTTCGACAATCTTATGGATTGCCGAGCAAGCGGCGGCAAATGAAGTCTTGTTGTCGGGATAAACAAACTTGCTGTTCATCTTTGATGCGGTTGAATCGTCGGGCTCAAGATTATCAAGACCCTCAAAGACTCTCAGGTGAGGTTCAACAGAGAGAAAATATACCTTGTCTTCAACGTCAAGAGCCTTAATTATATCTTCAAGGTGACCGTCGCCTTCACCTGCGGGAACAACCGTATCGATTTCTGCGATGCAGTCTTTGATGTGCATATATGTAATGCGGTCTTTGAGGAGCTCAAAGCCTTTTGCGGTGTCGCAGCCGCACTGAATGTAGTTTGAGGGGTCGAAGATAACGCCCATTCTGTCGCCGAAATATTCAGCGAGCTCAATGCATCTTTCGTGGATATCGCCGTAGATACCCTTTTCATTTTCGTGGCAGCAGAGAATGCCGTGCTCGTTTGAGTAATCAACCATAGCGGTAAGTCTGCGATAAACCTCGTCTTTATATTCTTCGATGCTCTGACCCTTTGTGAAGAAGAAGCTGAACATTCTGATATATTTTGTTTCAAGAACCTTTGCAACCTCAACTGTCTGCTTGAAAGCTTCAAAATGGGGCTCAAAATCTTCATCAATTTCGATCTTGCCGTAGTGTGAGCCGATTGAAGAAACCTTCATACCGTTGTCGTCAAGGAGCTTTTTGAGTTCCTTTGCTTCCTCAACGGTGAAGTTTGAGATGTTTTTGCCGTTGACGTTGCGAAGCTCGATATACTCGATTTTGTTTTCTTTGCAGGCAGCTATCTGCTCGAGAATGTCGGGCGATGCTTCATCTGCAAATGCTGAAAATAAGAATTTTGCCATTTTTTATACCTCCGTTAAGAGAGATTTTTTCATACATTGTTAATTCTACAATTTTTTTTATAATATTTCAAGAGAATGATATAAATTAATTTCAACAAATCTCAGAATTGTATAATTGACACTGAAATCTGTATAAGTTAAAATATTAATAAATCCAAATGTCTGTTTTGTAAAGACTGAAAGGAGCCTATCATGAAAAAAACAGTTGCGATTATACTTGTTCTGGCTATGATTTTCGGTGTTTTTGCCATTCCTGCAAGTGCCGCAGAAATCGACAAAAACAGTAAAACCTCTTATCCCTATATCTTTGTTCATGGCATGGGCGGATGGGGCAGCGAAACCCCGTATTATTCACTTTCTCCGTACTGGGGCGGCGGACTTTTGCCCGGCTCGGAAACGGATATCATTGAAATATTGAACGATAACGGAATTGAAGCCTATGCACCTGCGGTCGGTCCCCTGAGCAGTGCGTGGGACAGAGCGTGCGAGCTTTATGCCCAGCTTACGGGTACTGTTGTTGACTACGGAGAAGCACATTCAAAGGCACACGGTCACGACCGATACGGCTTCAGCTATGAGGGCAAGGCAACAATGGGCGAACCCTGGAATCTGAAGGATAAAATCAATCTTGTGGGTCACTCCTTCGGTGGAGCAACGGTAAGACTTTTTACATCGCTTCTTGCATTCGGCGATGCCGATGAGATTGCCGCAACGGGCAAGGAAACAAGCCCTCTTTTTAAAGGCGGTCACGATTGCATTCATTCCTGCATAACACTTTCTGCACCTCATAACGGCTCGCAGGTTGCAAACCTGCTTGTTGACCCTGAGGTTACTATGATTCTTATGGCAACCGTGCTGAATTTTATCGGTATGATTTTTGGCAACGATTTTCTTGTTTTTGCGTTCCAGCTCGGTCATATGGGACTTACTCCGAAGCAGGATGACTTCCGTGCATTCATCAGTCCCGACGGTATAAAGAGTTATTGCGGCACAAATGATAATTGCGGATATGATATGACTCTCAGGGGTGCTGCGGAGCTTAACGAAAGAATCAAGCTTGCGCCTAATACTTATTACTATTCATATACAACCGAGAACACCTGGGATATAACAAAATTTGAGCTTCCCGACAAGGGGCTCAGTATCATTTTCTATATCTCATCAATAATGCTTGCTTCGCAAAACGGAAAAACCGTTGACGGAATAAAGATTGAAGGTGATTGGGCGCTCAATGACGGAATTGTTCCTCTTGCATCGGCAAAATATCCTTCGTGCGATGCTGAAACAGCACTCAATTATGAAGCTGAAACCGAAAAAGGCAACAAAATCAGACCCGGCAGATGGTATTATTTCGAGCCTATGACGGGTATGGACCACTTCGATTTCTGCGGAACAAAAGACTATCCCGACGGATTCGAAGGCTTCTATTTCGGAATGGTAAACACGGCAAACAGCAGATAAATAATAAAGACCACGGCAATCGCCGTGGTCTTTTTGTATGTGGAATTATTCTGCGTCGTCTGCGTTTTCCCAGTTGTGCCATACAGCCTGAACGTCGTCGTTATCTTCAAACATTTCAAGCATTTTTGCCATCATCTTGATATCATCGGGATTTGTGAGTGCTGTGTATGTTGAGGGAACATATTCAACCTCTGCAGAAACGAAGGTGTAACCCTTTGCTTCAAGGTCTTCTCTTACTGCGCCGCAGTCGTTAGGCTCGGTTCTGATCTCGAAAACGCCTTCATCATCGGTGATAAAATCGCTTGCGCCTGCTTCGAGTGCGTCTTCCATAAGCTTGTCTTCGTCAACGCCTTCAGCTTCAACAACAAGAACGCCCTGCTTTGAGAACATAAAGGAAACGCAGCCGCTCTGACCCATATTTCCGCCGTATTTGTCGAAATAGTGGCGAACATCGCCTGCTGTTCTGTTGCGGTTATCTGTAAGTGCTTCAACGATAACTGCAACACCTGAGGGGCCGTAGCCTTCGTAAACGATTTCTTCGTAGTCTGCGCCGCCTGTTTCGCCTGCAGCCTTCTTTATGATTCTTTCGATGTTATCGTTGGGAACGTTGTTTGCCTTAGCCTTTGCAATAACATCCTTGAGCTTTGAGTTTGATGCGGGATCGGGACCGCCTTCACGAACAACAACCGCAATCTCTCTGCCGATTTTGGTGAAAATCTTGGCTCTCTGATTATCGGTTTTTTCTTTCTTTCTCTTAATCGTACTCCATTTTGAATGGCCTGACATTTGGAAAACCTCTCTTTAATAAAATTAACTTATGTATTATATAACAATGATATTTGCTTGTCAAGTTTATCTGCTTTATCAGCGGAGTTTAAGCACATCGCCGTCCTTGAGTGCGGGCTGACCGTTATACTCTTCGATTTCCGTTGATTTATCGGCAATGAAAACGATAGATTTATTTTTGATGGCAAAAACAAGCTCTGAATTAAGTCTTTTTACCGAAACGGTAACAAGGCCGTTTTCTTCATCTACCGTGTAAGTAGCTCTGTTGTTTCCGTTCGTTGCTCTGTTGCTTGAGTAAGTTGCAACGCCGTCTTCAAGAAGTGCAACAACAGGTTGTGCACCTGTTTCGGGGTTTTCTTCGGCGCTGTATACACCTGTTTTCAACTTGCCGCCGCAAGAGCAAAGACAAAGCATAAGAGTTAAAACTGAAAGGACGACTGCTAATATTTTTTTCATAATGATATCTCCTTAGATTGATTTATTAAAGCCTTCACCGAGAATTTCGTTGGCTTCGCTTACGATAATGAAAGTTTTGTCGTCAACGGAACGGACCGTTTTGAGAATGCCCGAGATTTCGTGCTTTCTTGCAACGCAGAGAAGGACGTTTTTATCGTTGCCTGTGTAAGCACCCTTTGCGGGAAGAATCGAAACGCCTCTGGGAGACGAGTGAACAATAGCCTGAGAAACCTCGTCTGCTTTTTCGGTAACAATCATAAGCATCTTGCCGTTGCCTGTGCCGTAGATAAGAGCATCAATTACCTTGGTGCTCACGAAAATCATAATGATTGCATAAAGACCGCTTTCGATGCTTCGGAAAACGAGCATTCCGAGACCTACAACAAGGGCATCGGCAATCATAACAATCGTGCCGACGGTGATATGAGGCCATCTTTTATGAACAAGTCTGCCGACTATATCCGTGCCGCCGCTTGTGGCACCCGTTATCATTATCAGACCGAGACCTGCACCCTGCAGAAGTCCGCAGAAAAGTGATGCGAGAATTTTGTCGCCCGTGTATTCGGGCATAAAAAATGAGAAAACATCGAGTGCCGTTGAAAGAAGAACGGTAACCCAGAGGGTGCTTGCAACAAGCTTTTTGCCGAGGTATATCCACATAAGGATGAGCAGGGGAATGTTCATAACAAGGTTCACCGTGCCGACAGGCACCTGAAAAAGATAATTGAAAACAACCGCAAGACCTGTTATGCCGCTCTGTGCAATGTTGTTGGGAATCGTGAAGCTGTTGACGCCTATTGCGTAAAGAGAGCAGCCGAGAATCCATATTGCGTTGTTTTTCAGGATTTCCTGAACTTTTGCTTTATTCATTGTCAGCTCCCGTTTCGTTGTTGCAGATTTCTTTGTAGAGATAAATTATTCTTTCGGTTTCTCCTTTGAGATAAAGCCAGCCGAAAAGACTTTCAAGACCGGTTGCGTGGTGATAATCCGCGCTTGATGCATTTTTAGGGATTCCGCCCGTGTGAGCATTTCTGCCTCTTTTGAAAACGGCAAGTTCGTCTTCGGTAAGAATCGGCATAATCTTTCTTATACCCTCTGCCTGTGCGGCGGCGCATACGCGCTTGCTTGCCGCTGTGTGAAGTGCGTTGACGGGTCGGTTTGCTTCGCACACAAGTTCGGTTCTTGTTAAAAGGTCAAAAACCGTGTCGCCGATAAAAGCAAGAGTCAGCGGGCTCATACCCGCAACATCAGCAGGTTTTTCAAGTAATATATTCAAAGTGATTCACCCGTATCAGTTAACAAAATCAAATTCAAGGTCATAAATCGAAACAGTATCGCCTTCATTTATGCCTCTTTCTCTCAAGGCATCAATGATGCCGCTTGAAATGAGGACTCTCTGAAAATACTGGAGAGATTCGTAGTCGTCAAGGTCTGTGCGCTGAAGAATTTTGAGAAGCCATTCAGCTTCAACAAAATAAACATCGTCTTCAACGTGGATTCTGAAGCCTTTATCGTTCTGCTTTTCAAACATTTCAAGGGGAATCGCTTCGGCCTCATATTTTTTGATGGGAGGAAGAGTCTGAAGTTTGTTCCATACCGAACTGATAAGGGCTTCCGTACCTTCTGTTATCGGAGCACAGAGGGTATGATACTCATATCCTCTTTCAGTGAAATACTTTTCAAGTCTTTCAAGCTGTTCATCGGTTGCAAGGTCGATTTTGTTTGCCGCAACAATCTGAGGCCTCTTTGCAAGCTCGGGGTCGAATTTCTCGAGCTCTTTGTTGATGATTTCAAAATCCTCAATCGGGTCTCTGCCCTCGCTGCCTGCGGCATCAACAATGTGAACGAGAAGTCTGCATCTGTCAACGTGACGGAGGAATTCGTGACCGAGACCTACGCCGTCGCCCGCACCTTCGATAAGACCGGGAATGTCAGCCATAACAAATGAACTGCCTTCGCCGAGAGAAACAACGCCGAGCACGGGGGTGAGGGTTGTGAAATGATAGTTTGCAATGATGGGCTTTGCCTGGCTCACAACGGAAACAAGTGTTGATTTGCCAACGTTGGGGAAGCCGAGCAGACCTACATCGGCAAGGAGCTTGAGCTCTAGATTGACTTCCCATTCTTCGCCGGGAGTGCCGTTTTTTGCAAAACGGGGCACCTGCCTTGTGGGAGTTGCGAAATGGGGGTTACCCCACCCGCCTCTGCCGCCCTTTGCAGCAATGAATTCGTCGTTATCTGACATGTCTGCCATAATGGCGCCGCTTTCAACCTCTCTGATTATTGTACCCCTGGGCACCTTGATTATGAGATCTTCTCCGCTTCTGCCTTTTTTTCTGCCGCTTGAGCCGTTTTCACCGTTGGGTGCAGTGTATTTTCTTTTGTAGCGGAAGTCGGCAAGAGTTGAAAGGTTATCGTCGACCTTGAAAACGATGTTTCCGCCTTTGCCGCCGTCGCCGCCGTCAGGACCGCCCGCAGCAACATATTTTTCTCTGTGGAAGCTGACGGCACCGTTACCGCCGTTGCCCGCCTTGATTTTTATTTTCGCAATATCTACAAACATTTTGTGATTCCTGTTCCTTTTTCACATTTTTATACAGAATATATTATATCCCAAGATTTATGAATTTACAATAGACATTTTATTAAAATAAAAACTTTATAATTTACAAATATTTTACTATTATTTTTAATAAAAGTATGATATAATAAACGATAATCTAAAATTGGAGTAGTATCGGCAGGTGAAACCATGGCAGTAACCGTAAGCGGAGTTGATGCAAAAAGCATTGCCGCAAAGAAAAGAATCAACGCAGGAGATGTTCTTCTGAGCATCAACGGCAACGAAATAAACGATGTGCTTGACTACAGATTTTATATCAACGACACAAAGCTTTTGCTTTCGCTGAAAACTGCCGGAGGCAAATCAAAGCTTGTTATGATACGCAAGGATGAATTTGAGGATATCGGTCTTGAATTCGAAACCTATCTTATGGATAAGCAGAGAAGCTGCAAAAACAAATGCATTTTCTGTTTCATCGACCAGCTTCCTGAAGGGCTGCGCAAAAGTCTTTATTTCAAAGATGACGATTCAAGATTATCATTCCTTTTCGGTAACTATATAACTCTCACCAATCTGACTGATTCCGAGGCAGACCGAATCATAAAGATGCATATCAGCCCCGTCAATGTTTCGGTGCAGACTATGAATCCCGAATTGAGAGTTAAAATGATGGCAAATCCCAAAGCTGGCGAATCATTGAAGTATCTCAGAAAATTTGCCGATGCGGGGATTGCGATAAACACTCAGCTTGTGCTTTGCCCGTCAATTAATGACGGAGCGGAGCTTGAAAGAAGCCTTGAGGAGCTTTCAGAGATGTATCCCTCGGTGCAGAGCATTGCCGCGGTGCCCGTCGGTCTTTCCGACCACCGCGAGGGTCTTTACAAGCTCGAACCGTATAACAGAGATACGGCACGGGAGGTTATTGAAACAATCGACCGTTTTAATGAAAAATTCAAGGCAGAACACGGCGAAATAATCGCATATGCGGCGGATGAATTCTATCTTAAAGCGGAACTTGATATGCCCGATGCAGATTACTATAACGGTTTTCCTCAGCTTGAAAACGGCGTTGGAATGTGGGCGCTTCTCGAATCCGAATTCAACGAAGCCCTTGACGAATGCAAAGTCACGGAGCTTGACCGTAAGGTGACGGTTGTTACGGGTAAGGCGGCGTATCCGCTGATAGAATCCCTTGCCGAAAAGGCAGAAGGCAAAATAAAAGGATTATCGGTTCAGGTTGTTGCGGCGGAGAATAAACTTCTCGGCAGCATGATAACCGTTTCGGGTCTGCTGTGCGGAGCGGATATTGTTTCTGCTCTCGACGGAATCGAGCTTGGCGATGAGCTTATAATCCCGCCGAACTGCCTGCGCAGCGAAGGGGATATGTTCCTTGACGATATGACCGTTGAGGAGCTTTCGGAAAGACTTAAAATAAAGGTTGCTCAGAACGGTGCAAGCGGTGAAGAACTGCTGAGCGCATTGACAGGAGGTATATAAATGGCACGAAATGTTGTGGCGATAGTCGGCAGACCCAATGTCGGCAAATCGACCCTTTTCAATAAGCTTGTGGGTGAGCGTCTTTCAATAGTAGACGATACCCCGGGTGTTACCCGTGACAGAATCTACGGCGAGTGCGAATGGCTCAACAGAAGGTTTATGCTCATCGATACGGGCGGTATAGAGCCGTATTCGGACGATATCATTCTCAAGCAGATGAGAATGCAGGCAGAGCTTGCTATCGACAGTGCAGATGTAATTATTCTTGTTACGGATATCAGAAGCGGCGTTGTTGCAACGGACAGCGAGGTTGCGGCTATGCTCCAGAAGAGCGGTAAACCCGTTATTCTCTGCGTCAACAAGGTCGATACCCCGGGTGAGCTGCCCCCCGATTTCTATGAATTTTACAATCTCGGTCTCGGCGACCCGATGCCCGTTTCATCTGTTCACGGTATGGGTACGGGCGACCTTCTCGACGAGGTACTCAAATATCTTCCCGGTTCAAATGAGGAAGAGGATGATGACGATTCAATAAGAGTTGCCGTTATCGGTAAACCCAACGTAGGCAAATCATCGCTCGTAAATGCCGTTCTCGGCGAAAACAGAATGATTGTTTCCAACATCGCAGGCACAACCCGTGATGCAACTGACTCAATTGTTGAGAATCAGCACGGCAAGTTTGTGTTTATCGATACTGCGGGTCTCCGCCGCAAGAGCAGGGTTTATGACCAGATAGAAAAATATTCGGTCATCCGTGCAAGGATGGCGGTTGAAAGAGCTCACGTCTGCGTTATTATGATTGATGCAACCGAAGGCTTCACCGAGCAGGATTCCAAGGTTGCGGGTATTGCTCACGAAATGGGTAAGGCTTGCATCATCGCAGTCAACAAATGGGATGCCGTTGAAAAAGACGGCAAGACTATGGACAGCATGAGAAAGCAACTTATGAAGGATTTCTCATTTATGTCCTACGCACCTATCATATTCATTTCCGCAAAAGAAAAAATCAGACTGGATCGTCTGTTTGAGCTTATAAAGTTTGTTGATACCCAGAATGCGATGCGTATTTCAACGGGTAAACTCAACGACGTGCTTGCGGATGCAACGGCAAGAGTTCAGCCGCCCACAGATAAGGGCAAGCGCCTCAAGATTTACTATATGACTCAGGCTTCAACAAGACCGCCGACATTCGTATGCTTTGTCAATAACGCAGAGCTTTTCCACTACAGCTATCAGCGTTATCTTGACAATCAGATAAGAGAAGTTTTCGGCCTTGAGGGTACCCCCACAAGAATGGTAATCCGTGAAAGAGAGTCAAACAAAAAATGATAGTTCTGGGAATAGACCCCGGCTATGCAATAGTCGGCTACGGCGTTGTTGAGTATAATAACAATCATTTCAGAATGCTCGACTTCGGCGCAATAACAACCGAGGCTCACACTCCGTTTAACGAAAGACTCGAAAGAATATATAACTGCATGTGTATGCTTATCGACAGATACCATCCCGATGCGCTGGCAATTGAAAAGCTGTTTTTCAACACCAACCAGAAAACAGCGATTGACGTTGCCCAGGCAAGGGGCGTGCTTGTGCTTGCGGCTCAGCAGGCAAAGATGCCGATATTCGAATACACACCGCTTCAGGTGAAGCAGAGCGTTGTCGGCTACGGCAGGGCAGAGAAAAAGCAGGTGCAGGAAATGACGAGGGTTATGCTCAACCTCGAGAAAATTCCGAAACCCGACGATGCCGCCGATGCCCTCGCAATGGCAATCTGCCATTGCCACAGCGCAGGTTCGCTGATCGGGCAGCTTCAAAGAAGATGATGTCCCCAAAAAGGAGATTTAAAATATGTTTTACAGCATAACAGGTAAAGTTGTTTATACCGATGAAAGCAGTGTTGCACTTGATTGCAACGGCGTTGCTTTCCGTCTTTATACCACTCTCAACACATTGAAGAAATGTGCATCACTCGGCAAGGAGCAGACTCTTTTCACCCACCTCAATGTGCGTGAGGATGCTCTTGACCTTTTCGGTTTTGCCGATAAAAGTGAGCTTGACTGCTTCAAGATGCTCACGGGTGTTTCGGGCGTGGGACCCAAAGCGGGTCTTGCGATTCTTTCGCAGCTTAACCCCGATATGCTTGCAGTCAGCGTTGCGGGCGGAGATGTGAAGGCAATAACCGCCGCTCAGGGTGTAGGTCCCAAGATTGCGCAGAGAATCGTGCTCGAGCTTAAAGGCAAGCTTGATATGTTTGCATCTTCTTCAGAGGCCATGGGTAACATCGCCGCGGCTCAGAAGGCAACGGTCAGCTATGCGGGCGAGGATGCGGTCAACGCTCTTGTTATGCTCGGATATTCCCGCTCCGAGGCAAGCATTGCCGTCGGCAAGCTGGACGGTAATCTCTCAACCGAGGATATGATAAAGCAGGCTCTCAAACAGCTTGCAAAGAATTTATAATGCAGGAGGATTATTATGGATTTTGATTTTGAAAACAGAATTGTGGCTCCCGAATTTTCCTCCGCAGAGGATAACGATATAGAGCTTTCTCTGAGACCCAAGGTTCTCGGAGAATATATCGGTCAGGATAAAGTTAAAGAAAATCTTTCAATATATATAGAAGCGGCAAGGCAGAGAGGCGAGCCTCTCGACCACGTTTTGCTCTACGGCCCTCCGGGTCTCGGCAAAACAACTCTCGCAGGCATCATTGCCAATGAAATGGGTGTTAACTTCAGAGTAACGAGCGGTCCCGCTATTGAGAAACCCGGCGACCTTGCGGCTTTGCTCACCAATCTCAACGAAGGCGACGTGCTTTTCATTGACGAAATCCACCGCCTTTCAAGAGCGGTTGAAGAAGTGCTCTATCCCGCAATGGAGGATAACGTGCTCGATATCATCATCGGCAAAGGTCCTTCGGCAAGGTCTATCCGTCTTGATTTGCATAAGTTCACCCTCGTAGGCGCAACCACAAGAGCGGGTCAGCTCAGCGCACCTCTTCGTGACCGTTTCGGAGTTATTCTCCGCCTTGAGCTTTACACTCCCGAGCAGCTTTCACAGATTGTAACAAGAAGCGCAGGCATTCTCGATATCGATATCGACCCGAAGGGTGCAATGGAAATTGCATCCCGCTCGAGAGGTACTCCGAGAATTGCCAACAGACTTCTCAAAAGAGCAAGAGACTTTGCGCAGGTTATGTGCGAAGGGAGCATTACCAAAGAAGCATCGTCGCTTGCACTTGACAGAATGGAAATCGACGAGCTCGGTCTTGATTCAATCGACAGACTGATTCTCACAACTATGATAAAGAATTATAACGGCGGCCCTGTAGGTCTTGAAACGATTGCGGCGGCAATCGGCGAGGAAGCCGTAACAATAGAGGATGTTTACGAGCCTTATCTTATGCAGGTCGGATTTTTAAGCCGCACCCCGAGAGGCAGAATGGTAACTCCCGCGGGCTATGCTCATCTCGGAATAGCGATGCCAGGTCAACAGAGAATGGATGTGTAATAATGAGAAAAGCAGATAATTGGATTGATTACGAGCTTATAGATTGCTCCGACGGTGAAAGACTTGAACGTTGGGGAGATATTATTCTTGTCCGTCCCGACCCCCAAGTAATCTGGAAAACTCCCAAGGAGAATCCGCTTTGGTTCAATCCCCACGCAATTTATAACCGCTCAAACACGGGCGGCGGAAGCTGGAGAGTATGCAAGAAGATGCCCGATGTGTGGCAGATAGGTCTTGATGACCTTCGCTTCAATATTAAAACAATGGGCTTCAAGCATACGGGTCTTTTCCCCGAGCAGGCGGTCAACTGGAAGATGACCGCAGATATAATCAGAAATGCGGGCAGACCCGACAAGGTGCTCAACCTCTTTGCTTATACGGGCGGTGCAACCGTTGCGGCTCTCAATGCGGGCGCAAGCGTTACCCACGTTGATGCATCAAAGGGTATGACCCTCTGGGCAAAGGAGAATGCCGCAGCAAGCCGCCTTTCCGATGCTCCCGTGCGCTGGCTTGTTGATGACTGCATCAAATTTGTTCAGCGTGAAATCAGAAGAGGCAATAAATACGACATAATTATTATGGACCCGCCTTCATACGGCAGAGGCCCCGGCGGAGAAGTATGGAAACTTGAGAATGAGGTTTATGATTTTGTTGACCTTTGTTCACAGCTTCTTTATGAAGATTCTCTTATGGTGCTGATAAATTCTTACACAACGGGTCTTTCACCCAGCGTTATGGAATATATTCTCGGCGAAACTGTTCAGAAGCAGTTTGGCGGCTCAACAACGAGCGACGAAATCGGCATCCCCGTTTCATCAAAGCCCGGCAGAGTATTGCCTTGCGGCGCAAGTGCAATATGGCTTGGCAAGGGAGTTAAATAAGGAGCTTATTCATGAAACTTATTTTAGACATTGCAGTGCTTTGCATCATCGGAGTTTTTTTAATTATTAAACTCGATAATTTTGCCATAGGCTTTTTGTTTATTGCCGCAGGCGTGATTTTAACATTGATTTTGTTAAAAGATAAAGGTCTTCTGAAATCACCCCGAGAAAAACGTAAAGAAAAAGAAGCTGCCGAAAAGAGAAAAAAAGTTAAAGAACTTCAAAAATATGATGTTGACAGCGGTCTTGAATATTGTTCACTTTGCGGAAATTATTCCGTAAAAGAGGGCAGATGTGAATCCTGCGGAGAAAAAGTTGTTTAATAAATCAGTATGTCGGAGGTGACTGTTAATGAAAAGCATAAAACCCGGCAGAGGCCCGTCGTTTATGGGCGGAGTTATGGGGATTGCAGGTGCGCTTTTTGGCGTGTTCTGGACTGTTATGGCAATTGCCGGCGGTGCGTGGTTTATGGCTCCGTTCGGGTTAATATTTATAGGCGTTGCGGTTGTGCAGGCGATTTACAATTTCAAAAACGCAACGGGTAAAAACCGCTATTCCGAATATGACATAACAGACGGAAACGAAGAACCCGACCCGTGGAATGAACAGTTCGGAGAAAAATATAAAAACGATAATGTACAGCCGTCTGTTAAGGGCAGATACTGCCCCTATTGCGGAACAAAGAATGAAGAGGATTATAGGTTCTGTTCATCTTGCGGCAGAGAATTGCCGTGATAAATTTATTTTAGGATAATTGTTATGAGCGAAAAAATTATTGAATTTGAAAATGTGACGTATGTTTACGATGCTGAGGACGAGGAAACTGCCGTTCAGGCTTATCCCGCACTCACCGACGTGAACTTAACGATAAATAAAGGTGAATTCGTAGCTGTTCTCGGTCACAACGGCTCGGGTAAGAGCACCCTTGCAAAGCTCAGCAATGCCATTCTCGAGCCCTCAAAGGGCAGAGTTATAGTTAAAGGCATTGTGCCCGACACCGAAGAAAAGGCAGACGAAATCCGCAGAATCGTGGGAATGGTATTCCAGAATCCCGACAATCAGATTGTTGCAACTATTGTTGAGGATGACGTTGCTTTCGGTCCCGAAAATCTCGGCATTGAGCCTTCCGAAATCCGCAGAAGGGTTGACGATGCTCTCCAGTGCGTCAATATGTATGAATTCCGCCACAGAGAACCTCATAAGCTTTCGGGCGGTCAGAAGCAGAGAGTTGCCATTGCGGGTGTTATCGCAATGCAGACCGAGTGCATCGTTCTTGATGAACCCACCGCAATGCTCGACCCCAAGGGGAGAGAAGAAGTTATGCAGACGGTAAAACGCCTAAACGAAGAAATGGGCATAACCGTTGTGCTTGTTACTCACTTTATGGATGAGGCCGTGCAGGCGGACAGAGTTGTTGTTATGGACGGCGGCAGAGTAGTTATGCAGGGCACTCCCAAAGAGGTTTTCCGCAATGTTGAGAAACTTCGTTCCTACGGCCTCGATGTGCCGCAGTCAACTGAGCTTTGCCACGTTCTCGGAATCAAAGAGGGCATTCTCAACGTTGACGAATGCGTTGATGAAATTGCCCGAGTGCTGGGAGGTGCCTTATGAGTTACGCAATTGAAACCGTAGGTCTTACCCATTATTATTCAAAAGGTACCGTTTCGCAGGTGGCGGCAATAAACGATGTTAATATAAAAATTGAAAAAGGCGAGCTTGTCGGTATTATCGGTCACACGGGTTCAGGCAAGAGCACACTTATCTCCCATTTCAACGGACTTTTAAAGCCCGACAGCGGCAAGGTTCTTGTTGATGGCGTTGATATCTGGAAAGATAAGGAAACTTTAAGAAAATCCCGTTTCAAAGTAGGTCTTTGCTTTCAGTATCCCGAATATCAGCTTTTCGAAGAAACGGTTTACAGAGATATAGCCTTCGGTCCCAAGAATATGAAATTGTCCGAAGCTGAGATAAAAGAAAGAGTCTTCCGTGCCGCTGCGTTTGTCGGCGTAAAACCTGAGCATATGGAAAAATCGCCGTTTGACCTTTCGGGCGGCGAAAAAAGAAGAGTAGCCATTGCAGGAGTTATGTCAATGGAACCCGAGGTTCTGATTTTTGACGAGCCTGCTGCCGGCCTTGACCCGAGAGGCAGAAAAGACCTCATTAATCTTATTAAAAATTACAGAAAACAGACGGGCAGCACCGTTATCATAGTTTCCCACAGTATGGAAGACATTGCCGAAATAGCAGACAGAGTTATTGTTATGAATAACTCATCCGTTGCAATGAACGGCACGGTTGACGAGGTTTATTCAAGAGGTGAAGAGCTTCGTGCGATGGGTCTTAACGTGCCCGAAATAACAGAGATTTTTGCAAAGCTCCGTCTGAAAGGAATTGATGTGCCCGCCAATGTTTATACCGTTGAGCAGGGTGCGGCTATCCTCCGCAATCTTTTTGAGAGGGGGAGTGCAGAATGATAAGAGACATAACCATAGGTCAGTATTATCCGGGCAAATCCGTTCTTCATAACCTTGACCCGAGAGTAAAGCTTATCGCAACCTTCTGGCTGATAGTTGTTATCTTTATGTGCAAAAGCTTCTTCTCGCTCGGTCTTATCGCCCTTACGGCGGTTGTTGCAGCGGCACTTTCGAGAGTGCCCGCAAAGATGATACTCAGGAGCTTGAAACCGATTGTTATCATCCTTATCTTCACCGCCGTTCTCAATATTTTCTACACAACGGGCGGCGAAACCTATTTTGCGTGGAAGTCAATCGAAATAACAGAAAAAGGTGTCAACACGGCGATATTCACTATGATAAGAATCGTCAGCCTTGTTGTTATCAGCTCTCTTCTGACTTATACCACAACCCCCACAATGCTCACCGATGCGCTTGAGAGAATTCTCTCTCCGCTCAAGGTGTTCAAAATCAAGGTGCACACCCTTGCAATGATGATGACTCTTGCTCTGAGATTCATTCCGACCCTCATAGAGGAAATCGACAGAATTATGAACGCTCAGAAAGCAAGAGGTGCCGACCTTGAATCGGGCGGCATTATCCAGAGAGCAAAGGCGCTTGTGCCCATCTTTATTCCCCTTATGGTTTCTTCGTTCAGAAGAGCCTATGAACTTGCATTTGCAATGACCTGCCGCTGTTATACGGGCGGCGAGGGCAGAACAAGAATGAAGCAGATGAAAATTGCATTCAGAGATATTGTTGCCGTTTTCTTCTGCATTGTCCTTACTGCGGGCGTTATTGTTCTTAACCACTTTTTCGATGCGGTGATTTAATGAGAAATTTACTTCTTACAATTTCATTTGACGGCTCGGCTTATCATGGTTGGCAGGTGCAGGAAAATGCTGTCACCGTTCAGCAGACCTTGCAGGATGCACTCGAGCATATCTGCCAAAGGCGTGATAACATAGTCGGCTGTTCAAGAACCGATGCCGGAGTGCACGCAAATATGTATTGCTGCAACATCCGCACCGAAAGTTCAATTGAGTGCCAAAAACTCATAGGTGCACTTAATGCAATTCTTCCCCGTGATATTGCGGCGGTTGACTGCAAAGAGGTTGACTTTGATTTCCACGCAAGGTATGATTGCAAGTCAAAGGAATATATCTATAAAATATGGAACTCCCCAAACAAAAATCCGTTCCTTTATAATTATTCATTACATTATAAATATCCGCTTGACGAGAAGTTTCTTGACGCTCAGGCAAAAGCGTTTATCGGTACTCATCATTTTGATTCGTTCTGTGCTGCAGGCAGCAGCGTTGCAGATACCGAAAGAACGGTTGTTAACGCTGCTGTTGAGCGAGAAGGAGATATGGTTATCTTCAGGGTTGAGGCTGACGGCTTCCTTTACAACATGGTCAGAATAATGCTCGGAACTCTGATTGATATCTCAAGGGGGAAACTTCCTGCCGATTCAATAGGCGGAATAATAGATGCTAAAAACCGCTTTGCCGCAGGCCACACAGCTCCTGCGCACGGTCTTTATCTTAACAAGATTTTTTATTAAAGCGGAAGGAGGAAGTATGGCAGACAAAAAAATAATAAGTCTTAAGAAAATCCGCAACACAAAGATGCTGAAAAAGATTTTTAAAATTGCAAGAATACCCGTTGTTGTGCTTGTGGTTATTGCGGCTTTGTTTCTCAGCGCAAGGCTTATGGGTAACGTTGCCGTTTCAAACATAACCGACAGTATCAGGCAGGCAAAAACGGTTTTTTCAAAATCCGAGGGATATCCGTATTCGCTTGAAGCATTCAATCTTCGCAAGGTTGAACCCATAGGCGGCGGACCGCTTATTGTTTACAACGATTCCAGCCTTGTGCTCAACGCATCGGGCGACGAGATTTTCAGAACTCAGCTTTCATATGCCGATTCAAAGGTGATAACCAAAAACGGCAGAGCTCTGATTTACAGCAATTCGTCAAACGAAGCTGTTTTGCAGAGTAAGACCGAGGAACTCGGAAGAATTACCGCAGATTCACCGATAGTTGCTGCAGACCTTTCAGAAAACGGCAGCACTGCGGTGTCCTGTTCTTCGGCGGAGCACCAGAGCGTGTTGAGCATTTATAACAGCCGCTTCAAAAAAGTTTTTCAATGGAATTGTTCAAAGGAACGTATTGCTGATATATCTCTTTCGGCTGACGGCAAAAGGGTTGCGGTTGCGGCAATAGGCGCCGATAACGCTGAAATATACACCCGCATCATCGTTTTTAACGTCAGATCTTCAGAGCCCGTTGCGGACGTCAGATATAACGGAACTTTCATAATGAAGGTTGTTTACACCGCCGATAACAGAATTATCGCCGCAGGAGATAACCGCACGGTTGTGCTCAATAAAAAAGGCGAGGCGGTTGATGAGCTTATTTATCCCGAGGACAGCATTCTTGCTGTTTGTTCGGATGACAGCGGAAATACCGTTGTTTGCTATAAAGAATTCGGCGGAGCAAAAACGGGCATAGTCCGTTTTTCAAAAAGCGGCAAACGAACCTGCTCTGTTTCGATAGACGGAATTCCCGATTGCGTTTCCGCTCAGGGTAACAGAACCGCCGTTGCAATCGGCAACGAAATAACTCTTTATTCAGCAAAGGGTAAAGAAACCAAGAAAATCGAAACCGAAATTGCTCCGAACTCGATTCTCTTCTGCTCAGGTACGGTTTATACCGTTGAGGGCGGAACAATCTGTAAATACAGCTAAGGAGGTCACGGAATGAGAATTTTACCGATTGTAATTGATCTTTTGCTTGTATCCGTTTTTATAGGCGGAATAATAAAAGGCCGCAATAACGGCTTTGTAAAAACCGCTCTTTCAATTGTTGCAGCGATTGTGGGCATTCTTATCGCAAAAGAATATTGCGAGCCTGTTGCCCTCTGGATTGAAGAGCATTTTATCAGAAATGCGGCAACGAATTCCATTACCGAGGTGCTCTCGAATCATATCGGCGGCACGGTTCAGGATGTTATAAACGCATTGCCTGCTTACATAAAGAATGCCGCTGAATTTGCAGGAGTTGAAATCGAATCTTTTGTTTCAGGTGCAATAACAACCGAATCCATCGGAAACGTAAGCCAATCAATTTATTCGTCGCTCAGCGAATTTGCAATTATCCCCGCCGCAAAGGTTGTTGCATTCGTTCTTATCTATGCAATAGCCAATGTGCTGTTTTCAATTGTCATATCGCTTGTCAACAACATTTTCAGGCTCCCGATTCTCAACGGACTTAACCGCATTCTCGGTATGATTGTCGGCGGCGTAAAGGGCGTTTTTGAGATGTATGTTATCAGTGCCCTGATCGGGTTTTTATCTATGCTCATACCCGTTGCAGAGTTTACCGAGGCTGTGCAGAAGGCGACTCTTCACAGCGGACTCTGGGAAACAATACTCAATTTTCTGAAATAGGAGGATTATTATGAAATCTTTATTAAAGGAATATTTCACGGGATGCCTTACTGTCCCCAATCTTCTTTCGGTTATCCGAATTCTTCTTATCCCCGTATTTGCCGTTCTTTTCAATGACGGCAACTATCTGTGGGCGGTTATCGTTCTTGCAATTTCGGGTCTTACCGATTTCTTTGACGGCAAAATCGCCCGCAAGTTCAATCAGATAAGTGCTCTCGGCAAGCTTCTTGACCCTATTGCCGATAAACTCAGTCAGATAACAATTGCAATTATGTTTTATCTTGCGTTCAGCAACAGCACCGACGAAACCGTTAAGGCTTTCAGCTGGATTTTCCTCATCTTCCTCATCAAGGAAGCGGTTATGGTAGTCGGCGGCGCAATTATGATTATGTTCGGAATCAAACCTGGTGCCGCTGAAATGCCCGGTAAAGTCGCAACCTTCGCATTCTATACCATTATGTGCGTGATTATGGCTTTTGGCCCCGATGTAGGTATTCTCGGCAATGTATTTACTCTGCCTGCAGCGGTTATGCTTATTCTTGTAGGTGTAAGTGTGGTGCTCACTCTTGTGGCATTCTTCAGCTATGTGCCCGGAGTTCTTCAGCAGATTAAGGAAAAGAAAAACGCAAAATAAATCAAAAAGGAATACAGCAAAATGAAACAGGTTTTATGTGCAAGATGCAAAAAACGCCCCGCTATGTTTTTTGTCACCAAGGTTGAAGGCGAAAAAACAACGCAGGAAGGTCTTTGCATCAAATGTGCAATGGAAATGAATATAGGTCCTGTCAAGCAGATTATGGAGAGCATGGGTATCTCCGAGGATGAGCTTGACGATGTAAGCGAGCAGTTTGAAGCAATGTTCGGCGAAGATGGAGGCTTTGAGCCGGGCGGCGCCGGAACAATGCCGTTCCTTCAGAATCTCGGTGCGGCATTCGGCGGCGCAAAGAACGACGAAGAACGCACTTCGTCCGAATCAAAATCCGCTCCCGAAGAAAAGAAAAAGAAGTGGGGCAAAAAGGATAAGGCAGAGGAGAAGAAGCGCAAGTATCTTTCACAGTTCTGCACCGACCTTACCGCAAAGGCAAAGTCGGGTGCGGTTGACCGCATTATCGGCAGAGACAACGAGATTTACAGAGCAATTCAGATTCTTTGCAGAAGAACCAAGAATAACCCCTGCTTTATCGGTGAACCCGGTGTAGGTAAAACTGCAATCGCAGAAGGTCTTGCTCTCAGAATAGCCGCAGGTAACGTTCCTGCAAAGCTCAGAGACAAAGAAATTCATATGCTCGACCTTGCAGCTCTCGTTGCGGGCACTCAGTTCAGAGGTCAGTTTGAGAGCAGAATCAAGGGTCTTGTTGAAGAGGTGCGCAGTGAAGGCAACATCATTCTCTTTATCGATGAGGTTCATTCGCTTGTCGGCACGGGTGATGCAGAGGGTTCGATGAACGCCGCAAACATCCTCAAGCCCTCGCTTTCAAGAGGAGAAATTCAGATTATCGGTGCCACAACCTTTACCGAATACAGAAAATATATCGAAAAAGATGCCGCTCTTGAGCGCAGACTTCAGCCCATCAAGGTTGAAGAACCCTCAATTGAGCAGACAACCGAAATGCTCATCGGAGTTAAGGATTATTATGAAGATTTCCACCGTGTTAAGGTAACGGACACTCTTATCGAAAAGGCAGTCAAGCTTTCCGAGAGATATATCAACGACAGATTTTTGCCCGATAAGGCGATAGACCTGCTCGACGAAGCCTGCACCTGCGCAAACTTACGCAACAAGGCTATCAGCGATTTTGAAATCGCATCGGAAGAACTTTCCGAGCTTGAAGTCCGCGAAACCGAGCTTATGGAAACAACCGAAGAGAAGGATTACGAAGAAATCGCCAAGGTTAAGGCGGAGCTTCTCCAGAAGAGAGAAGAAGTTGCAAAACTCGAAGAGCTTGCAAAGGATTGTGCCGTAACCGAGGATGACCTTGCAAGAGTAATACAGCTCTGGACGGGCATTCCCGCAAGCAAGGTTATCGAGAGCGACCTTCGCCGCCTTTCAATGCTTGAGGATAATCTCAAGGCAGGAATTATCGGTCAGGATGAAGCAATTTCGCTTGTTGCCGCCGCGGTAAGACGAGGCAGAGTGCAGATAAGCCCCCGAAGAAGACCCGCATCATTTATCTTTGTGGGCCCAACAGGTGTCGGCAAAACGGAGCTTGTCAAACTCCTTGCAAAGGAGCTTTTTGAAACTCCCGAAACTCTTATCAGGCTTGATATGAGCGAGTTTATGGAGAAGCACTCCGTTTCAAGAATTATCGGTTCTCCTCCGGGATATGTCGGCTATGACGAAGCGGGTCAGCTTACCGAAAAGGTGCGCCGCAAGCCGTATTCCGTTGTTCTTTTTGATGAAATCGAAAAGGCTCACCCCGATGTAATGAACATTCTTCTTCAGATTCTTGATGAAGGCAGAATAACCGATGCACAAGGCAGGACGGTAAGCTTTGAAAACA
>JAZNRG010000148.1:0-4017 GCA_045590575.1 Acutalibacteraceae bacterium
TGACATTATGGTTGATACGGATAATAACTGTATTGACAGCTTTAAATGGCAGACTGTTCCGATTAATTCAGAGCATTGCCCGAGGGATGAAGATCTCGAAAATATACTCAGACACTATAAAGAGCAAACGGATAAAAAGTACAGCAGACTTGTTACGAGATTCAGAAAAACCCTTACACATCCGTGCAGAACTCAGGAAACAGCTCTCGGTGGCTTGTTCGCTGATATTATGCGTGAATCTCTTGGACTTGATATAATGCTTTTAGGTTCAGGCAGTGTCAGAAGCACTCAGTTAGGTCCGATTGTTCTTTTCTCTGACCTTTGCGAATGTTTTCCGTATGATGATTCTGTTTATATGCTCAAAGTTACAGGTGTACAATTAAAGCGAATGATTGAATATATGATTCGTGATGAAGTATGGGAAGGTGCTCATTGTGAATTTTATCAGCTTTCAACAGGTGTGAGGGTTGAATACGACAGAGCAACACATACATTCAGCCGTTTTGATTTTAACGGTGAACCTGTTGATGATCAAAAAGTATATAAAATCGGTCTTCAGCAATTCCATATCAATAACTTTGAAGAATTCTTTTCGATTTCATTTGAAGAAGTTTCTCAAAACGGTAAGCCTCTTGTAGTTTCAACCTCATGCACAAGTATTTTTGATGAATATCTTTCAACTCATCAGAATCTTGACCGTGAAATTACCGGCAGACTTATTGTAAAATAATAAAAATTTATAAACAAATTCCGAAAGGAGAAATGTAATATGGGACTTATTAAAGCAGGCATAGGTGCACTCGGCGGAACCCTGGCAGACCAGTGGAAGGAATTTTTCTACTGCGATTCGCTGGAAAACGATGTGCTTATGGTCAAAGGTTCAAAAAGAGTCGGCGGTAGAAGCTCGAATACCAAAGGTAACGACAATATCATTTCAAACGGCTCGGGTATTGCTGTTGCTGATGGTCAGTGTATGATTATTGTTGAGCAAGGAAAGGTAGTCGAGTTTTGTGCAGAGCCGGGCGAATTTACATACGACTCTTCAACGGAACCTTCAATTTTCTCGGGTAAGCTCGGTGACACAATTAAGGAAACCTTCAAGACTGTAGGTAAGCGTTTTACTTACGGCGGTGACACCGGTAAAGACCAGAGAGTTTACTATTTCAACACCAAAGAAATTCTGGACAACAAGTTCGGTACAGCCAATCCGTTTATGTTTGAGGTTGTCAACAAGCGAATCGGTATGGCAAGAACCGTTCAGGTAAGATGCAACGGTGTTTATTCCTACAAAATCACAGACCCGCTTCTTTTCTATACAAAGATTGCAGGTAACGTTGACGATGAATACAGACGCGATGAAATTGATATGCAACTCAAGACAGAGTTTATTTCTGCACTTCAACCTGCATTTGCAAGGCTGACAGAGCTTGAGCTTCGTCCTGCACAGATTCCTGCTCACACAACGGAGCTCAAGGATGCTATGAATGCGGCTCTTAAAGCTGAGTGGACAGACCGCAGAGGCATTTCTGTTGAATCTATTGCACTTAATCCGATTACCCTCACAGACGAGGATATGAAGAAGATTACACAAATGGAAGATGCCGCAACAATGGGCTCCAATCCGTTTATGATGGCAGGCAGAATGACCGATGCTCAGGCAAACGCTATGGAAGCGGCAGCAGCCAACGAAAACGGTGCTATGATGGGCTTTATGGGCATGAATATGGCTATGGGCGCCAACGGCGGATTCAACGCGGCACAGATGTATCAGGCAGGCGTACAGCAACAGCAGCAAATGGCACAGCAACAGCCTGCTCCCACTCCTGTACCGGCTGCTCCTGCAAACGTGTGGAAATGTGCCTGCGGAGCAACAGTAAGCGGTAAATTCTGCACAGAATGCGGAGCAAAGAAACCAGAGGCTGAGGGTTGGACTTGTTCCTGCGGTGCGGTAAACAAAGGCAAGTTCTGCCCAAATTGCGGACAGAAGAAGCCTGAAGGCGCACCGCTCTATCAGTGCGACAAATGCGGCTGGAAGCCCGAAAATCCCCACAATCCCCCGAAGTTCTGCCCCGAATGCGGCGACACTTTCGATTCAAACGATATTCAATAAAATACTATAAAGGAGATTTAATTATGGGACTTTTTGATAAAAAATATTGCGATATCTGCGGCGACAAAATCGGACTGCTCGGTAACAGAAAGCTTGAAGACGGTAATATGTGCAAGGATTGTGCAAAGAAGCTTTCGCCCTTCTTCAGTGAAAGAAGAAGCTCAACCGTTAATGAAATCAAACAGCAGCTTGCTTACAGAGAGCAGAACAAGCAGACACTTGCAGGCTTTTCCGCTATGTTCACTTTCGGCGAGGATGACAAGATTTATATTGACCCGATGAAGCAGAGTTTTGTTGTTTCACGCCGAAATCCCGGTAGCTGGAGCGATGAAAACCCCGATGTTATTCCGCTTTCAAGTGTTACGGGTTGTAATCTCAGGGTAGATGAAGACCGTGAAGAAATATATACACAAGGTAAGGACGGCGAGAGAGTCAGCTACAATCCGCCGAGATACAAGTTTACTTATGATTTCTATATCGACATCAAGGTAAACAATCCTTACTTCGATGAAATAACTGCAAAACTCAATGACAACGACGTTGAGGGTATAGGCACTATGGAATATAACCGCTATCAGCAGATGGCACAACAGGTTATAAACAACCTCACACAAAACGGTAATGCAGGTATGACTATGAACAACGGCTATAACCAACCTATGAATAATGGTATGCCTATGAATCAGGGCTATGCTCCTGCAGGTGCTTACGGTCAGCCTAATCCCTATGCTCAGCAGAATGCATATAATCAGCCGATGAACAACGGATATGCTCCTGCTAACGGATATAATCAGCCAATGAATAACGGCTACAACCAACCGATGAATAACGGTTATAACCAGCCTATGAATCAGGGTTACAATCAGCAGACTGCTTACGGTCAGCAGCCCGTATCACAGGCTTGGGTATGTCCCAACTGTAATGCAACAAACGAAAGCGGTGCATTCTGCACTTGTTGCGGAACCCCCAAGCAGAGATGAGCAGGATAAAAATCGCAGTCATTATTATTGTGATTGTAGCATTGGTTGCCGTCATTGCGGCAGGCGTTTGGTATTACAAAACCAAGTTCTATGTACCGGATAAAAACGGTATGATGTTTTCTCTGACCGATACAATAACCTCTTGCCGCTATGAATCAGGCGGCGGTATGAACGGTGAATTGACACAGGCGCAAATCTTTCTAAAAGATAACGGCGAGGTTTGGCTGAAATATCATTACCGTTATCCTGTCGGAACAGATAAAGAGGATGTAACAACGGAATATCAGATAGATGCCAAAGCGATTGAGGATATCCGTGAAATCTGTAACGAGTACGGCGTTCTCCGTTGGGGCAAGCTCAAACGCAGCAAAACAGTTATTCTTGACGGCGCAACAGATAAAATTGCTTTGACTTTTTCAGAAAAAGAATACTACAGCTTCAACACAGGCCTTGAATTACCCGACGGTGGCGAAAAAATTTTTGATGAAATTTTAGAAATCATTAAACAGTATAAGCAAGGAGATGATTAACCTTGTCAACAATTCTTGAACAGAAATGTCCGTGCTGCGGTGGTGCGGTTGAATTTGACACGGGTGCGCAAAGGCTGAAATGCCCTTACTGCGACACCGAGTTTGATATTACCGCCACGCCTGAGGACACATCAAATCAGGTTGAGCAGATCAACTGGAATTCGCAGGGCTCACAGTGGGGCGCAGGCGAAACAGACGGTATGAGCGTTTATGCCTGCAATTCCTGCGGCGGCGAGATTGTTGCCGATTCAACAACGGGCGCAACAACCTGTCCGTATTGCGGAAATCAGGTTGTTATGAAGGGTCAGTTTTCGGGTGCACTCAGACCCGACCTCGTTATTCCCTTTAAGCTCGATAAAAAGGCGGCAAAGGAAGCACTTAAAAAGCATATTTCAAC
>JAZNRG010000149.1:0-6219 GCA_045590575.1 Acutalibacteraceae bacterium
GGGTCAGAAAATCGCTTTCGTTGGTTCAACGGGCGCAGGCAAAACAACTATTACAAATCTTATCAACAGATTCTACGATGTTGACGAAGGCAAAATCACCAAGTCGGAGGCCAAGCGGTCTTAGGAAGACAATCCTTTTGTACAACTCCTTGGCTCACAGAACGACATGGCTACGATCCGACTTGGGTCAGAAAATCGCTTTCGTTGGTTCAACGGGCGCAGGCAAAACAACTATTACAAATCTTATCAACAGATTCTACGATGTTGACGAAGGCAAAATCACCTACGACGGCATCAACATCAAGAAAATCAAGAAATCCGAGCTTCGCCGCTCAATGGGAATGGTTCTTCAGGATACGCATCTTTTCACGGGCACAGTAAGGGATAACATCGCTTACGGCAGACTTGACGCAACAGACGAAGAAATCGTTGCGGCGGCAAAGCTTGCAAATGCCCATTCATTCATCACCCGCCTGCCCGACGGCTTCGACACAATGATTACGGGCGACGGCGCAAACCTCTCGCAGGGTCAGAGGCAGCTTCTTGCAATCGCAAGAGCAGCGGTTGCAGACCCTCCCGTTCTTATTCTTGACGAGGCAACAAGCTCGATTGATACCCGAACAGAACGCCTTATCGAAAAGGGTATGGACAGTCTTATGGAGGGCAGAACGGTATTTGTTATCGCTCACAGACTTTCAACCGTGCGCAATTCCGATGCGATTATGGTGCTCGAACACGGAGAAATCATCGAGCGCGGCAATCACGATGACCTTATAGAGCAAAAAGGTAAATACTATCAGCTCTATACAGGTCAGTTTGAACTTGATTAATAATTTATCAGGGGTCGATGTTTTCATCGACCCTTTATTTTTTTAAACAAAAAACCGCAGGATTAACTCCTGCGGTTTTGCTTTAAGTTTAATTATTTAAACTTTCTCTTACGAGCAGCCTCTGACTTCTTCTTTCTCTTAACTGAAGGCTTCTCGTAGTGTTCTCTTTTGCGAACCTCCTGAATAACGCCGTCTCTTGAAGTCTGTCTCTTAAATCTTCTGAGTGCGTTCTCGAGTGACTCGCCTTCCTTAACTTTTACCTGACTCAATGTATTCCCTCCCCTCGTCTAAATACAGGGACTAATTTTCATAGCTTGAAAGTTATTATACTATAAGTTCACCCCGGTTGTCAACCTTAAATATATGAATTTTTTAAGACAATCAGGGGCGAACAACTATGTTAACAAGCCTGCCCTTAACATAAAGCTCCTTAACAATTGTCATACCGCTTATTGCTTCGGCAATCTTATCGAGTGACTTTGCAGCTGCAAGAGCCTCTTCCTGGGTTGCTTCCGCAGCTATAACAAGCTTTTCTCTGACCTTGCCGTTAATCTGAACAGCAATTTCAACTTCGTTATCAACGCATTTTGCTTCGTCATATGTGGGCCAGCTTTCAAATGCGATTGTTTCTGTATGACCGAAAATTTCCCAGATTTCTTCGCAGATATGGGGTGCGATGGGGCTGAGTGCTCTGATGAAGCCCTCTGCAAATTCCTTGGGACAGCTGTCTGCCTTATAGCACGCATTAACAAAAATCATCATCTGGCTGATTGCTGTATTGAAAGCCAGATTTTCAAAGTCATTTGAAACCTTACGGATTGTGACGTGATAGATTTTTTCAAGCTCGGCATATTTGCTGTCATTTATCTTTGATTCATCTGTGAAGAAGTTCCATACTCTTGAAAGGAATCTCTTTGCGCCTTCAACTCCCTGATTGCTCCAGGGCTTTGATGCCTCAAGGGGACCCATAAACATTTCATAAAGGCGAAGAGTATCTGCACCGTAATCACGGACGATATCCGACGGGTTTACTACAAATTCGGGAAAACGCTTACCCATCTTGATACCGTTTGAGCCAAGAATCATACCCTGATGAACAAGCTTCTTGAACGGCTCCTTAACGGGTGAAACGCCCTCGTTATATAAGAATCTGTTCCAGATTCTTGAATACATAAGGTGACCTACAGCGTGTTCGGGACCGCCGACATAAAGGTCAACGGGAAGCCAATGCTTAAGAAGTTCGGGGTCGCAGATTTCTTTATCGTTATTCGGGTCGATATATCTCATGAAATACCAGCTTGAACCTGCCGAGCCGGGCATTGTTGATGTTTCGCGCTTACCCTTGACGCCGTTTCTTTCAACGTATTTCCATTCCTCGGCATTTTCAAGAGGTGCCTGACCGTTCTTGCCTTTGTACTCCTCAAGCTCGGGAAGAACAAGCGGAAGCTCATCGTCTTCAAGAACATGGATTTCGCCGTCATCTGAATAGTAAACGGGAACGGGCTCGCCCCAATAACGCTGTCTTGCGAAAATCCACTCACGGAAATGATAGTTAACCTTTCTCTTTGCAACACCCATCTTCTCAAGTTTCTGAGTGATTGCTTCCTTTGCTTCCTCAACGGTAAGACCCGTGAATTCCTCGGAATTGATGAGCTTGCATCCCTTGCCGAGATAACCGCCCTTTTCGAAAGCGCATTCGGAAACATCTGCGCCGTCAATAACCTGAATCATGGGAATATTATGTACAACAGCATATTCAAAGTCACGCTGGTCGTGGCTGGGAACCGCCATAACAGCACCCGTACCATAACTTGCAAGAACAAAATCGCCGATATAAACGGGAACCTCCTTGCCGTTTACGGGGTTTATTGCATATATACCCTTAAGAGGGCAGCCCGATTTTGTTTTGTTGAGATCGGTGCGGTCCATATCGGACTTTTTGATGGTTTCCTGAATATAGGCATTAACTTCATCTTGGTTTTCGATTCTCGGCATAAGCTCCTTGACAAGGTCGCCGTCGGGAGCCATAACCATAAATGTTATACCGTAGATAGTTTCGATGCAGGTTGTGAAAATTGAGAACTTGCCGCCGCCGACAAGCTGGAATTCCACTTCAACACCCGTGCTCTTTCCTATCCAGTGGCGCTGCATATCCTTTGTTGACTCAGGCCAGTCTATTTCATTGAGGCCGTCAAGAAGCTCCTCGGCAAATGCAACCTGATCAATAACCCACTGCTTCATGTTCTTACGGACTACGGGGTAGCCGCCGCGTTCACTCTTGCCGTCAATAACCTCATCGTTGGCAAGAACCGTGCCAAGCTCCTCGCACCAGTTAACGGGAATATCGACAAGCTTTGCATAGCCTTTGAGATAAAGCTGCTTGAAAATCCACTGTGTCCACTTATAGTATGAGGGGTCTGAGGTGGCAATCATCTTTGACCAGTCATAGTCAAAGCCAAGCTCCTTGAGCTGCTTTGAGAAGGTCTGAATGTTATCCTGAGTGAAGCCGTTGGGATGATGGCCTGTTTTAACGGCATACTGCTCTGCGGGGAGACCGAATGAATCGTATCCCATGGGATGAAGAACATTATATCCCTGCATTCTCTTCATTCTTGAAACGATATCCGTAGCGGTATAGCCTTCGGGATGACCTGCGTGAAGACCTACGCCTGATGGATAAGGGAACATATCAAGAACATAGTATTTGGGCTTTGAGAAATCCCATACATCCGTTTTGAAGGTTTCGTGTTCCTCCCAATATTTCTGCCACTTTTTTTCTATATTAGCGTAATCATAATGAGCCATTTAATTCAACCTCTTTTAAAAATTAATCTTCTGTAATAATATCACTTAAATCCATGATGCTTGCGTCCGCCCACAAGCGTTCAAGGTTATAATATTCTCTGTCTTCATGCCCGAAAATGTGAACGATGATTGAGCCGTAGTCAAGAAGAATCCAACCTGTTGCTCTTCCTTCAATGTGCTGAGGGTCAATACCGAAACGCTCTTTGATTTCGTATTCAACATCATCGGCAAGCGACTTTACATGAGTGTTTGAAGTACCCGATGCAATAACAAAATAGTCCGAAACTATTGTCACTTCTTCGGTTTTGATAGCGGTTATATCAATCGCTTTCTTTTCGTCAAGCACTTTTACTATTTCCGTTACAAGTTTATTTGAGTCCATTGTTATCCTTTCCCTGCAAAATGAAGCAGCATATCATTAAAGCATTCAACCGTTGCGGGATGAATAAGCTTATCATCCGAAACGAGTTTTTCTATTGTATAGCGTGAGGTATAAAGAATTGCGTGCTCAAGGCTGATATCCGCAAGCTTCCTCACAGCATCAACATCTTTATAGTTTCTGTCTGCGGAGATAAAATCCGCCGTGTAAACGATTTTTTCGAGCAGTGTCATTCCCGCCCTGCCTGTTGTGTGCCACCTTACGGCACCGAGAATTTCCTCATCATCGGTGATTTTCTTGTTTCTGAGGAATGCGGCACCGGAAATCTGATGCCATACCTTGGGATTAGCAAATTCAACCTTTGTCAGGTTTTCGCCCGCATCGGATATCTCGTTAATCTGCTCTGCGGCAGGCGCATTCTTCATTACATCGTGAAGCAGACCCGCAAGCCTTGCTTTCCCGGCATCCGCGCCGTATTTTTCGGCAAGCTGTGCCGCACATTCGCTCACGCACTCGCTGTGATGCATTCTGTAGCCGTCAAGCTTTCCGAGAAGCAGCTTACGGTAATGCGAAAGACCGTCATCATACAGACCGTTTTCTTTTATGAATTCAAGCACCTCGGGATTAATCATATCCGTTTCTTTTTCATCACAGGCAATTATTCCTCTGATTTGCGTTGAGCTTAATTCCAGCGGCTCGATTTCGAGAAAAATTATTCTTTTTTTCTGAGCATCGGTATAATCCGATAAATCCGCCTCATAGCCTTCTTCACGGGATGCCGCACAGATAACCGCAAGCTCCAGAATTTCTTCCCAGAGATACCACTGACGGAATGTTCCCAGCATATCCGAACCGATTATGAAATAAAGCTCATCATCGGGATAGAGCTTCCTGAGCTCACGCAGAGTTTCAACGGTATAGCTTTTGTTGCCCCTGTCAAGTTCGATTGACGAAACCTCAAAGCGGCTGTCATCGCAGAAAGCCATGCGGCACATCTGCATTCTGTCTTCTCCGTCGGCAAGCTTGCACGTGGATTTGTGGGGAGGTATGCAGGAAGGAACAACAATCACCCTGTCCATTCCCACGGCATCCGCAGCCGCCTTAGCAAGCCGCGTATGACCTGCATGAGGAGGATTGAATGTTCCTCCGAAAACACCGATTTTAATAGGAATCTCTCCTTATTTTAGATTGACCTTCTTATGCATCACATAGGATGTTGCAAAGAACATAACGATATCCAGAATGAGGAATGCAAATCCGGGAGTCACTTCCATTGCAAGTCTGTTGCCTGAGAGATATTCACCCGGCTGAAGAATGCCGAAGCTGAGGGTTTTATCCTCATTGAATACCATAACAAAATTGACGATTTCCGTTGTTTTGAATGCAAGAATAAGGAATATAACCGCAGTTGCGAAGAATATCAGGATTGACGCAATAATGGAATGCTTCTGAAGAAGTCTTACATGAGAAACGGTTATCGAGAAATAAACTATTGATACAAAGCTTAAGAAAATAACAAAGAACATCGCTACGATATAAACGATGTAAGCAATAATCTGAGTTGTTGACGGGAGATCTCCGAGCATACCGAGAAGTCCTTCGATGAACGAAATCTTTTCCCTGCCGATAACTTCATCTGCTGTGTAATTAAGAAGAAATACGCTGATGAGCATGAATGCGGCATAGCTGAGAATCATCCATCCGCCGTAAACAATAACCTTTGATGCAAGAAGCTGATTGCTTGATACGGGCAGCGTGAAGCTCAGATAACCCTGAGGGCTGAAAAGCGATTTGAAGAAATCGTAAACAACAAAGAAGAAGGTTACGAAAATCAGCAGGAATGACACAACAATCGAAATAGCAATTGAAATGTTTCTTGCAAGCGTTACTTTTTCCGCAAACTCACCGCTGATTGAACCGCCACTCTGAAGGAATGCGCAAACAAGGAAAAATCCGACAAGAATAACCAATGCGATGTAAAAAAGGCTGATAACTCTTGCACTTGCAAGAAAATCGTTTTTGAGGAGCATCAGAAATTTGTTTTTGGGTTTAGAATTGCCAGTCAACGCTGAACACCTCCTTGAAAATATCATTAATTGTTTTTCCGCTCTGAGTGATATTCGCAACGGTATCCTTCATCAGAAGCGAGCCTCTGCCAATCATCAGGATTGAATCGAAGATTTCTTCAACATCCTGAATAAGGTG
>JAZNRG010000150.1:0-7743 GCA_045590575.1 Acutalibacteraceae bacterium
TCCTTGGCTCACAGAACGACATGGCTACGATCCGACTTCAGAAGAATTCTTCCCCGGCGACCTCAATGACCTTGAAAGAAAGCTCAAGGCAAACAGACTCAAGGGCGGCACAGCTGCTGTTATGCTTGAGCCCGTTGGTCCCGAAAGCGGCACACGACCCGCTGACAAGAACTTCTGCAAGGGCGTTGAGCAGCTCTGCCGCAAGTACGGCGCACTCCTCATCTTTGACGAAGTTGTTACAGCGTTCCGTGTAAGCATGAGCGGTGCTCAGGGTTACTTCGGCGTTTCACCCGACCTCACCGTATTCGGCAAGGTTATGGCAGGCGGCTATCCCGGTGCGGGCGGTCTCGGCGGTAAGAAGGAATACATGAAGTATCTCGGCGCAGGTCTTGACGACACAGGCAAGAAGATCAAGAAGGCATTCTGCGGCGGCACAATGAGTGCTAACCCCCTCAGCTGTATCGCAGGTTACACAATGCTTGAAGAAATGGAAAAGGCTGATGCTTGCTACAAGGCAGCTCTTATGGGTGACAGACTCACAGCAGGTCTTCAGGAAATCATCAAGAAGAGAAACCTTCCCTTCGTTGCATTCAACCAGGGCTCAATCTGCCATCTTGAAACAGTAGGTACTCTTAACTTCTCCATCAACTGGAAGAAGCCTTGGGGTATCCCCGGCGTGCTCAGCGCAACATCGGCACGCAAGAAGGAAATGACCCACATGGGTGCTGCTTACATGGCAGAAGGTCTTGTAACTCTTGCAGGCAGCCGTCTCTACACCAGCGCTGCTTACACAGAAGAAATGATTGATGATGCAGTTGCAAGATTCGACAAGGTATTTGAAAACATCGTTTGCCTTGAGAGCAAATAATTGAGATAAATGCGGCGGGATATCCGATATCCCGCCTTATTTTAAATGAACAGTTAATAATGAATAATGAATAATTTCGGGTGGGCGTTGCCCACACCCATTTATATTTGGTCATAGGCGAAGCCTATCCTTAATTTTTCATTCTTCACTTTTCATTCTTCATTAATGAAAGGAAAAATACTATGGACGTTTTAACCGCTAAACAGCTTGTTATTGCAGCAGGCGAAAGACTTGTTGAAACCGGTCTTATTGCGAGAACATGGGGCAACGTAAGCTGCCGTGTTGACGATAAGACTTTTGTTATAACACCCAGCGGCAAGCCCTATATCGGTCTTACTCCCGATGATATTGTCGAGGTTGCCATCAACACTCTTGAGTGGGGCGGCAATGTCAAGCCCTCATCGGAAAAGGGCATTCACGCAGAGGTTTATAAGCAGTATCCCGAAGCAAACTTCGTTATCCATACCCACCAGAAGGTTGCATCCGCAGTGAGCGCTCTTTCAAACGGTATCGAGAAGGTTGCAGGCGAGGCGGCAAACCTCATCGGCAGCGTAATCCATCTCGGCGGCTACGGTCTTCCCGGCACAAAGAAGCTCAGGAAGGGCGTTACCAATGCTCTCAGACTCAGCCCCTCAAAGGCTGTTATAATGGCTCATCACGGCGCTCTTTGCTTCGGCAAGGACAGCGAAGAGGCTTTCCAGGTTGCAAATTCTCTTGAAAAAGTGTGCACAGATTATATCCTTGATTCCGCAAAGGAAAAGCTCGGAATAAAGGTTGACAATCTTGATGCTTTCTGTGCAGAAATGGGCGAGAAGTTTGCAAAATCTGAAAAAACTGTTGAAATTGATAATTCAATGTTGTATAATAGTACCTGCAACAGAGAGAGCGGCGAAATCGTTTTTACAAACAAAGCCGACGGCTCCGAGGTTACAATGCCCATCAGCGGTGCAGTATCGGTTATCGGCAACAGTGCAGATATTATGCTTGCTCACAAGGATATTTATGATACCTGCCCCAATTTCAATAATATAATTCATAACGCATCAGACGAGGTTGTTGCCGTTTCCAGAATCGGCAAAACAATGAAGCCTCTTCTTGATGACTTTGCTCAGATTTGCGGACCTACAGTCAAGTGCGCAAAAGCACCCGAATACGCTTCAAAGAAGATAAAGGGCAAAAATGCCGTTCTTATCAAGGATATGGGTGCTCTCTGCTGCGGTGCCAACGAAGGCGATGCTCAGGCAGTAGATATGATTATGAGCAAAAGCAGCCTCACCTTGCTCACATCAAAGATTTTCGGCAAGGCAAAGGCAATCAATCCCGTTGAGGCTTGGCTTATGAGAATTGTTTATACTCTCAAATATTCCAAGCAGGCGGAGAAATGATTAATTAATTTGACAACTACCATCTTTTGTCCCCCCCGTTTTATACGAGAAAAACCCGAGGCTTCAGGCCTCGGTTTTTTCTTTGTACGGAGCTGAAAAACGGATGTTACAATTTAATTCTGTATGTTTTTTCGTATTTACTTGACTATTTTATAAAATAAGTTTATATTATATATGTATATTTATTCAAGGAGGAATAATACAATGAAAGTATTTATGATTGGCGGTACCGGTCTCCTCGGCTGTGAAGCTGCAAGAATCTTCATCGAAAGAGGCCACGAAGTAAAGAGCGTTGCTCTTCCCCCTCTTCCCGAAGGCGCACCCATTCCCAAGGAAATGGAAATCGAACTTTGCAACATTTATGAGAAATCCGACGATGAAATCAAGGAAATTATGAAGGGTTGCGACTGCTTTGTTTTCGCAGCAGGTATCGACGAAAGAGTTGAATTCCCCGCACCCGTTTATGATGCATACTACAAGTACAACATAGCTCCTCTCAAGAGAATTCTTCCTCTCTGTAAAGAGATCGGCATGAAGAATGCCGTTATCCTCGGTTCATACTTTGCTTATCTTGCAAAGGAAAGACCCGACATGAAGCTCACAGAGAAGCATCCGTACATCAGAAGCCGTATCGACCAGGAAGAAGTTGCATTCTCATATGCAGATGAAAACTTTGACGTGGCAGTTCTTGAGCTTCCCTACATCTTCGGCACACAGCCCGGCAGAAAGCCCGTTTGGGTTATTCTCATTGAGCAGATCAAGATGATGGATAAGCTTCCCCTTACAATGTATCCCGGCGGCGGCACAGCAATGCTTACAGTTCGTCAGGTTGGCGAAGTTATCGTTGGCGCAGCTGAAAAGTCAAAGGGTGCAAAGGCATGGCCCATCAGTATGTATAATCAGACCTGGAAGGAATTCCTCAAGATAGTTTATGCTGCAAGAGGTATGGGCGAAAACAGAAAGATTATCAGCGTTCCTCCCTGGATGATGAGAATGGGTCTCGGCAAGGTTAAGAAGGAATATGCCGCAAAGGGCATCGAAAGCGGTATTGACGTTGACGGACTTGCAGATATTATGGATATCAACCTTTTCATCGACAGAAAGTATTCGGTTGAACTCGGCGCAACCGAAGACGATATCAAGGCAGCTATCACAGATTCAATCAAGGTAAGCCAGGCATCCTATGACGGCACTGTTAAGCTCCTTGAAATGAAGGGCGAATAATTTAATTCGCAATGCGTAATTCGTAATTCGCAATGAATTACACAAAACTTATCAAACATGAGGGGTTGTTTTTAACAGCCCCTTTTTAGATTAAGCAATAAAATCAAGATTTGTAATGCTTATTATCAATGGGTACGGGTGAAACCCGTCATTAATTGCGAATTGCGCATTACGAATTGAGAATTAACAAGGTGAAAACTATGGCACAGCTTAAAATGTATTGGCTCAAGGGCACTCCCATCGCAGATTTGGAGCTTCCCGAAGGCTACTCAATTGTAAACTACAAAGAATGCATCGAAGATAAGGCAGCCTGGGTTGAATGCTGCAAAAACGGGCTTGTCGGCGACGACACTGCACCCGAATTCTTTGACGAATGCGTTGCCGACGTTGATGATTGCGTGCCCGAAAAGGACGTTTTCTTCATTGACCACGAAGGCAGGCATATAGGCACTATCGCTGCAATCTATCACCCCGAAGAAAAAGAAGGTCAGGTGCATATGGTTGGCATCGTGACCGATTACAGAGGCAAGGGTCTCGGTAAATATCTCAACAATGTTGCCGTTAAAAAGCTTGCCGCTCAGGGTGCTGAATATATTTATCTTACCACCGATGAGTGGAGATTCGGTGCGGTCAAGAGCTATCTTACCGCAGGCTTCATTCCCGTTGAATATGACGAGGGTATGAAGGAACGCTGGGAATGGGAGCTCTGCGAGCTCGGCGTTGACAGCGTTGATATGGTTTATGAAGACAGAACTTTCTGCAGAAGGCTCGAAAAAGCTCCCACAATCAAGGTTGGCGTTCTCGGCGTTGGCAGAGGCAGAAGCATGATTGAATATTGCCGAGGTGTAAAGGGAGCAAAAACCGTTGCAATCTGCGATAATTATATTCCTCAGCTCAACCTCGCAAAGAGAGACTATGAGGGAGAGGGTATCACTTTCTACGATAACTACGAAGATTTCCTTAATCACGAAATGGATGTCGTTGTGCTTGCAAACTACGCAACGGAGCACGCTCCCTTTGCCATTAAGGCTCTCGAAAAGGGCTTCAATGTTATTAGCGAGGTTCTTCCCGTTCAGACAATGAAGGAAGCCGTTGAGCTTGTTGAAGCAGTTGAAAAGTCGGGCAAGAAATATTTCTTTGCCGAAAACTGCTGCTATATGCCTGCCCCCAAAAAGATGAAAGAGCTTTGTGACGCAGGTATGCTCGGCAACTTTGAATACGGCGAAGGCGAATATATGCACAATCTTGAAGCAGACTGGCATATGCATACCCAGGGCAGACCCGACCATTGGAGAACCCTTATGCACGCTTTCTATTATTGCACTCACTCAATCGGTCCGCTTATCCATATTTCGGGTTTAAGACCCGTTAAAGTCAGCGGTTTTGAGGTTGCTTATAACGACAGAATGTACCGTATGGGCGCAAAGGCCGCTCCCATCGGTCTTGAAATAATTACTCTCGAAAACGGCGCTCTTCTTAAGAGTGTTCACGGCATCGGCTGTGCGGGCCACTCAATCTGGTTCTCCATCAACGGCTCCAAGGGCAGAATGGAAACCGCAAGAGAAGATGCCGAAAACGATGATGTTCAGACCCTTTATGTCAACTGCGACGAAAACGAGGGCGACAATAACTCAAAGCCCAGAGAGGTTTCAACATGGGATTCACTTTCACGAATTGCGTGGAAATCGGGTCACGGCGGTGCAGACTATTATCTGATGCACCACATTATTGAATCGCTCCGCGGTAACGAAAATGCAGATGTTATTGATGTTTACGAGGCAATGGATATGTTCCTGCCGGGTATGTTTGCTTATTTCTCGGCTCTCGAGGGCGGAATTCCTATGGATATTCCCAATATGAGAAACCCTGAAGAAAGAGAAAAGTGGAGAAACGATACCCGTTGCACGGACCCCAAGGTTGCGGGCGATATGTTCATTCCCGGTTATTCCAAGGGCAATCCCGATATCCCCGAAGAAACATACCTGAAACTTCAGGAAAAATATCGTGAAGAAATGGCAAAAAAATAATTTCTCATCAATCATAACCCTAAAACAGAAAGGAAGATTCCATGCAAGACAAAAGATATGTCAGCAAAAAAGAGCTGTGGATGTATGCTCTCGGTGCAGGCGGTCAAGGTATGATTTACGCCACAATGTCGGGCAAAATCAGCGACTATTATGTTAACGTGCTCCAGCTTCCCCTTATGTTTGTTCTTGCTCTTATGCTTTTTGCAAGAGTATGGGACGCAATCAATGACCCGATGATGGGTATGATTGTTGACAGAAAGACTCTCAAGACCGGAAGAATGAGACCATATATCATCATCGCAACCCCCATTATTTCCGTGCTTACGGTTCTTATGTTCCTCAGCCCAAATCTTGAACCCGTTCCCCTTATGGTATATACGGCAATCGTATATGTTCTCTGGGGTATGGCTTACACATTGGCGGACGTTCCTTTCTGGACCCTGCCCAACGTTCTCACCCCCAACTCAAAGGAGAGAAGCGATGTTATTTCTTTCACGAAGATTATCAACAGCATCGGTTCGGCAATTCCCGAAGTGTTCTTCTTCATTATTCCTCTTGTTGTGGGTATGTTCATTAATGAGGATACAAATCCCATCGCATTCGGCAAGATGAAGTATCTTGTTATCGCAATCGCAACCGTTGTTATCGGCGGTGTTATGTATGTCAACAGCTATTTCCATATAAGAGAAAGAGTTACCCTCCCCGATAAGAAGAAGGTTCCCGGTCAGCAGGGCAGCCTTTCAAGAATCTTCAAGTGCAAGCCTCTTATGCTTGTTGTTATTATGGGTGTGCTTTCAAGCGGCAGATATCTTGTTCAGGCGGCGGCAATCCACGTTGCAAGATATTCTTTCTACATCGGCCCCGAAATCACCGATGCAATGACTCTTGCGGAAAAGACAGTTGCATATGACAAGAGCGTTTCAGCTGTTAATACTCTTTTCCTCATCTGCACGGTTGTGGGTATGTTCGGCACAACTCTTCTCATGCCTATGCTTATGAAGAAGTTTGACTATAAGAAGATCGTTATCACAACCTGCCTTGCAGGCTTTGCCGCGAGTGTTCTGACAACGGTTATCGGCTTTGCAACAAGCCTTTCAAGCCTTTATATCCTTGCTCCGTTCATCATCATCCAGTCAATCCCCCTCGGCGTTATCAACGTTGTTTCATACGCAATGATTTGCGACAGCCTTGACTATATGGAGCTTACAACGGGTGTTCGTGAAAACGGTCTCGGTTCGGCTTGCCAGGGCTTTATCAACAAAATCGGCAACGCATTTGCAACCTGCGGCATCATCGTGCTCTATATGGTAATCGGTATGAATCCTCAGGATATGCTTTCATCCGAAACAATCAGATTCGCATTTGATATTGATTTCGGTCAGAGATTTGCAATGTTTACTCTCGTTTCGCTTATCCCCGGCATCAGCATGCTTCTTTGCTCGCTTCCGATGTTCTTCTATAAGATTTCGGGCAAGAATAAAGAGAAGATGCTTGCCGACCTCGCAGCAAAGCGTGAAAAAGAAGGATTTAAGATTGAAGTATAAAAGTGAATAATGAATAGTGAAAAATGAATAATTAAGGGTCTGCGACGTTTTTAAACGGGTAAGGGCAAAGCCCTTCCGAAATTCTTCATTCTTCATTATTAAATTTTTCATTTGCAAACTAAAAGAAAAGGTGACCCCATTGTCCAATAAAAAAGATTTAAGAAATATTGCTATCATCGCTCACGTTGACCACGGTAAAACAACCATGGTTGACGAAATGCTCAAGCAGAGCGGAACCTTCCGCGAGAATGAGCAGGTTCAGGACCGAGTTATGGACTCCAACGACCTTGAGCGTGAAAGAGGAATAACAATCCTCTCCAAAAATACATCCGTTCATTACAAAGGTACTAAAATTAATGTTGTTGATACCCCGGGCCACGCCGATTTCGGCGGCGAGGTTGAGCGAATTCTTATGATGGTTGACGGCGTACTTCTGCTCGTTGACGCATTTGAAGGCTGTATGCCCCAGACGAGATTTGTTCTTAAAAAAGCACTCAACCTCAAGAAAAAGGTGCTTGTTGTTATCAACAAGATTGACCGTCCCAACGCACGCCCCTACGAGGTTGTTGATGAGGTGCTCGATCTCTTCATCGACCTTGGTGCAGATGAGGATCAGCTTGAATTCCCCGTTGTTTATGCCAGCGCAAGAGACGGCTATTCGAGCCTTGACCCCAATGCAAGAAGCGGCGATATGC
>JAZNRG010000151.1:0-7198 GCA_045590575.1 Acutalibacteraceae bacterium
CCCGCACCGCGGGTACAGGCGTCTGCAATGTTACCGAGTCTTATTCAGCGAAATCAGCGGTTTCTTCAACAGCTTCTTCAGCAGCTGCAGAGGTAGATTCACCCTGTCTGCCTTCGATGACTGCATCAGCAACAGCACCGGCGATCAGCTTGACAGCGCGGATAGCGTCATCGTTACCGGGGATAACGTAGTCAACTTCATCGGGATCGCAGTTTGTATCTACGATAGCAACGATGGGGATACCGAGCTTCTTAGCTTCGAGAACAGCAATTCTTTCCTTGCGGGGGTCAACGATAAACATAGCTGCGGGCTGCTTCTTCATTTCTGTGATGCCGCCCATGAACTTTTCGAGCTTTTCAATTTCAAGATTGAGCTTTGTAACTTCCTTCTTGGGGAGAAGATCGAAAGTACCGTCAGCTTCCATAGCCTTGAGCTGAGCGAGTCTCTTGATTCTCTTCTGGATTGTGTTGAAGTTAGTAAGCATACCGCCGAGCCAACGTGCGTTTACGAAGGGCATTCCGCAGCGAAGAGCCTCTTCCTTAACGGAATCCTGAGCCTGCTTCTTTGTGCCTACGAAAAGAACTTCACCGCCGTCTGCAGCGATTTCACGGATGAACATGTTGGCTTCTTCGAGCTTCTTAACTGTCTTCTGAAGGTCGATAATGTAGATGCCGTTACGTTCTGTGAAGATGTACTCAGCCATTTTGGGGTTCCATCTTCTGGTCTGGTGTCCGAAATGAACACCTGCTTCAAGCAACTGCTTCATTGATACTACTGACATTTGATTTTCCTCCTAAGTTAAATTTTGTATCATGTCAGATACGAACCGCCGCAAAGCCTGGTATTACAACGGATTTTGACCTCCGCACTAATAATAAGAATAGCTTTGCGTGTGATTTGCTCGAGAATTATATCATAATATTCCACAGATTGCAAGCATTATTTAAAATAATTTTATAATAAAGGAAAATTTATGAAATCATACAAAAAAGCCGCATCGAAAGGATTCCGATGCGGCAATATGCTTTAAAATATTATTTTCTGTGCCACTTAACGCCCTGAGCTGTATCTTCAAGCACGATACCCATTGCCTTAAGCTCATCGCGGATTCTGTCCGCCTCAGCCCAATTCTTATCTTTTCTTGCCTGAGTTCTTGCTTCAATCATAGCATCGATATCGGCATCAAGAGTTTCGGTTTTGCGATTATAAACAAGACCGAGAACACCCGTAAGTTCATCAAAAATCTTTGCGGCATATTCAGCTGTTGCCTTTGATTCGCCCTTTCCGACAACAAGAGTGTTGATATCTCTTACGAGTTCAAATACAGCGGCAATGCCGTCTGCAGTGTTGAGATCATCATCCATTGCATCAATAAACTGAGCAACTCTCTTATCAAGCTGAGCCTTGATATCAGCATTGAGTTCACCCTCACGTGCATTCTTGATTTCAAAATCAATGCTGTCACGGCAGGTATAAAGTCTTGAAAGTGAAGCCTTGCACTGTTCAATGATATCAATGCTGTAATTGATCGGACTTCTGTATGACGAAGAAATCATAAGATAACGGATGGGTTCATAACCGTAAACAGCTGCAACATCACGAACTGTCTTGAAGTTACCGAGTGACTTCGACATCTTAACGTTATCAACGTTGATATAGCCGTTGTGCATCCAGTATTTTGCAAAAGGCTTGCCAGTAAAGCATTCGCTCTGTGCAATCTCATTTTCATGGTGCGGGAAAATAAGATCCTGACCGCCGCAATGAATATCGATGCTTTCGCCGAGATATCTGCAAACCATTGCTGAGCATTCAATATGCCAGCCGGGTCTACCCTTACCCCAGGGTGATTCCCAATAGGGTTCGCCTGGTTTAGCGGATTTCCACAAAGCAAAATCCATAGGTTCTTTCTTGATATCGCCGACCATTATTCTTGCGCCTGCTTCAAGTTCTTCAAGAGGCTGGTGTGAAAGCTTGCCATATTCGTCAAATGCCTTGGGGCTGAAATAAACATCACCGTCAACATCGTATGCGTAACCCTTATCGATAAGACCCTGAACGATTTCGATAATCTTATCAATGTTTTCGGTTGCCTTGGGTTGAATTGTTGCGGGTCTGAAATTAAGTCCCTTTGCATCGGTCCAGAATTCTTCAATATATTTCTCCGAAACTTCGGTGAAAGTGGAGCCTTCTTCATTAGCTCTCTTGATAATTTTATCATCAATATCAGTGAAATTCTGAACAAAAGTAACTTTATAACCTCTGTATTCGAGATATCTTCTCAGAACATCAAAAACACAGATAGGTCTTGCATTACCGATATGAATAAAATTATAAACGGTAGGGCCGCAGGCATAAATTTTTGCCTCGCCTTCAACGAGAGGGATAAATTCTTCCTTTTCTCTTGTGAGAGTGTTGAAAATTCTCATAATTTCCTCCTATTTAATCAGCTTTTTCAGCTCAATAATTTCATTTTCAAGTCTTGCAATTTCATTTGCAACGGGGTCAGGAATATGAATCTGATCAAGGTCGTCAAGCTTTATGCCGTCACGTTTAACAACTCTTGCCGGAACACCGACAGCGGTTGAATTTGCGGGAATATCATTGAGAACAACGGCGCCCGAAGCAATCTTTGTGTTATCGCCGATATTGAGAGGTCCGAGCACCTTGGCACCGGCACCGATCATAACATTGTTGCCGATTGTGGGATGACGCTTGCCCGTATCTTTGCCCGTACCGCCGAGGGTAACACCCTGATAAATTGTTACATCATCGCCGATAACCGCAGTTTCACCGATAACAACACCCGTACCGTGGTCAATAAAGAATCTCTTGCCGATCTGAACAGCAGGATGAATCTCAATTCCTGTTTTTTTCGAGGCTCTTTGCGAAACCCAACGGGCTGCAAAAAACATCTTTTTCTTATAAAAACTATTTGCAATTCTGTGAAGCCTTATCGCTTTTAATCCCGGATAAAGCAGAAGGATTTCCAACGCTGAACGTGCCGCAGGGTCGCGGTCTTTAACGCAGGCAATATCCTCTTTCAGCTGCTTGAAATACATTAAATCACACCTTAAATATAAAAAAGCCCCGCAGTCAGAAAAGACTACGGAGGCGTTGATACGCGGTTCCACTCCTGTTTATCACTCAAAAGGTTAAACCGAGGCTTTAACGCAGCCATACGCACAGAGATACTGTTATTTCCCCCCGCGTGCCGACGGGCGCACTTCACCGAATCCGCATAAGAAGCATTTTCAGCTGCCTGCTTCCTCTCTGATATGCAAGTAAGCGGTTACTCTACCCGAAGTTTGCATTTATCGTATTTATTGTATTATATGTGTTTTACATCGAAAAGTCAATGACTTTTTTACCGTCAACAATATATTTAACTCCCGAGAGCACCGTAAGAACAGCGGTGATTCCGAGAAGAATATTTGAAACAAGTGCAAATTTATCAAAATCAATCGCAGAAGTATCAGCAAAATGCAATCCAATCATTATAATAATTGAAAAAACCATCTGTGACACCGTTTTGACTTTACCCCATATGCCGGCAGGAATAACAACACCCTGAGCAGAAGCAACAAGTCTGAATGAAGTTACAAGGAATTCTCTGGTGAGAACAATCATAACTATCCATATGTTGCAAATTCCGATATTCATAAATGCAAGAAGAGCGGCAGTGGTGAGCATTTTATCTGCAAGGGGATCACACAGCTTACCGAAAGTCGTTATAAGATTACGTTTTCTTGCAATGTTACCGTCGAGAAAATCAGTAACGGAAGCAACAATAAATATTATCGCCGCAGCAATGAAATGATATTCAAAATCAAGCAGCATTGCCGCAAGATAAAACGGTGTCAGAATTATTCTGATTAAAGTTAATTTGTTTGGTAAATTCATTTTATCTCCTTATGAATTGACATCTCTGCCAATCAAATCATAATCATTAACGCCGATAACAACAACATCGGCAAAATCACCGACCTCATAATTCTTCGTTGTTGTGAAAGAAATCTGACCGTCGATTTCAGGGGCATCCATATATGTTCTGCCTGAATAACTGTCTGTATAACCGTCATAATCTTCGACGATAACACGGAATGTTTTGCCGATTCTCTCCTGATTTTTAACGGTAACAATTTCAAGCTGATCCTGCATAATAATTTCGCCTCTGCGAAGCTTTACATCTTCTTCAATCTGATCGTCAAAATCAAAAGCAGGAGTACCCTCCTGAGGAGAAAAAGCAAAGCAGCCGAGTCTGTCAAACTCGATTTCATTAACAAAAACAGCAAGGTTCTCAAACTCTTCTTCGCCTTCGCCCGGAAAGCCGACAATAAATGTTGTTCTGATAACGGCATCGGGCATTGCATTTCTGATTTTAGCAATAACCTCACGGAGATATGCGCTGTCTCCCCTTCTGTTCATAGCCTTGAGAATATTATCATCTGCGTGCTGAAGAGGAAGATCGATATAATGGAGAACCTTGGGCTGACGAGCCATAGTTTCAATAAGTTCATCGGTAATTTTATCGGGATAACAATAGAGCATTCTTATCCATTCAATGCCGTCGATTTCGCAGAGTGCATCAAGAAGCTCGGGCAGACGAAGCTTTCCGTAGAGATCTGCACCGTAATTTGTTGTATCCTGAGCTATAAGAATCAGTTCCTTAACGCCGGATGCAGCGAGTGCCTTTGCTTCATCAACAAGTGTTTCGAATTCAACACTTCTGAAATCGCCGCGGATAGAAGGAATAGAACAATAAGTGCATCTGTTTGAACAGCCGTCGGCAATTTTGAGATATGCCCAATGCTCGGGCGTGGTGAGAAGTCTTTCGCCGACAAGAGGAAGGCAGGAATTATCAGGCATCGCATAAACGCTTTCGCCGTCAATTACCCTCTTAACGATATCGGCAATATCGCCGTTTGCACCGATGCCGACTATTGCATCAACCTCGGGAATTTCGGTAAGTATCTCATCCTTATATCTCTGAGCAAGGCAACCGGTAACAATAATCTTACCGACTGTCCCTTCTTCTTTCAGTTCAGCCATTTCAAGAATATTTTCAATAGCCTCCTGCTTTGCGGCATCGATAAAACCGCAGGTGTTGATAATAACCGCATCAACACCCTCATAGCAATCGGCAATGGTAAATCCGCATTTATCAAACTGAGCAAGCATTCTTTCGGCATCAACCTGATTTTTGGGACAGCCGAGAGAAATCATACCGATTTTATACATCATCAATTTCCTCCGTTTCAACTTCCAGTCGTCTCATTGCGCTGTTGATATCCGACCATCTGTAACCGAGCCTTTGAAGTGAGGCAACGGTTTTTCGGACACCTTTTTCATCGGAAAGATATCTGCTATATTTTTTGTTCAACAAATCTATAATAACCGAAATCGGGTCATTGTCAAGGTTTTCGCAAACATTATCCGCAATTTCACGGCTGATTCCCTTACGGGAAAGCTCATTTTTTATTCCTCTGATGCTCATTCCTTTTCGGTCAATAAGATTTTTAGAGTAGTTCTCGGCAAATCTTTCATCATCGATATAACGGTATTCTTTAAGCTTTTCACAAGCCGAAAGAGCATAATCGTATTTATGTCCCTTCTGAACAAGCTTATTGATAAGTTCTTTTTCGGAATGGTCGCGATATGAAAGAAAGCGTAAACCTGCAATGAAAGCACAGCGGGAGCCGACGGCTTCATAAAAAACCGCCAACTCCTCTTCGTTATCAATGTTATTTATTCCGTGATAAGGACAGCTGAACCAATATTCGGCATCAACTGTAAACTTATATTCGCCGTCACAGAAAATATGAATTTTATTCTGTTTTCCAACATTAACGGAAATTTTCATGGATTATTCGTCATCGTCAACAACAATATCAAGCTTTGCTCTTGCATTTGCTTTTGTTGTGGGTTCAGGAGCGGGAGCAACGGGCACAGCAGTCTTTGCAGGCTTTTTAACCTTTGCGGCTTCAGCCTGTTCACGCATTGCGGAATTAATTTTCTGCTCAATTTCATTTGCAAGTTCGGGACTGTTCGCAAAAAGTTCACGCACATTGTCTCTGCCCTGACCGAGACGCATATCGCCATAGGAGAACCATGCGCCGCTCTTCTGAACAACGCCGTATTTTACGCCGAGATCAACCATTTCGCCTTCCTTGGAGATACCTCTGCCGTAAAGAATATCAAACTCCGCATCTTTAAATGGAGGAGCAACCTTATTCTTAACAATCTTACACTTGGTTCTGTTACCGATAATTTCACTGCCTGCACCCTTGAGAGCCTCAACTCTTCTGACATCAATACGCATTGTTGAGTAGAACTTGAGTGCACGGCCGCCGGTTGTTACTTCGGGATTACCGTAAACAACACCGACCTTTTCACGAAGCTGGTTAATAAATATAATAATAGTATTTGTTTTTGCAACGGCACCTGCAATCTTACGGAGTGCCTGCGACATAAGTCTTGCATGAGCACCAACGTGGGAATCGCCCATTTCGCCTTCGATTTCAGAGCGGGGAACAAGAGCAGCAACTGAGTCAATAACAACAACATCGAGGGCACCCGAGCGAACAAGAGCCTCAGCAATTTCAAGAGCCTGCTCGCCGTTATCGGGCTGTGAAACAAGGAGTGAATCAACATCAACACCGAGATTCTCGGCATATGCGGGGTCAAGAGCGTGCTCTGCATCAATAAACGCAGCTTCACCGCCCGCCTTCTGAGCCTGAGCAACAACCGTAAGGGCAAGAGTTGTTTTACCTGAAGATTCGGGGCCGTAAATCTCAATTATTCTTGCCTTGGGTAAACCGCCGATACCTGTTGCAGCATCAAGAGCAATTGAGCCGGTTGAAATAGCTTCAACGCTCATACCCGAGTTTTCACCTAATCTCATTATGGTACCTTTGCCGTATGCCTTCTCAATCTGGGCAAGAGCGGTTTCAAGAGCTTTCTTTTTATCAGCCATATTTATTACCTCCAAATCTGCAATCAAACAAATGTTCTGTATGCATTATATATCAATTATTTCCAAAATGCAATAGGCAAATTAAAAAAAATTATAAATTTTAAATCTGACAAAAAAAATATAAAAAAATGCTTGCAATTTGCAAAGATATCTGTTAATATATCATCTGTTAATGACTAAAAAGGAGGTGTGACACATGGCAAAATGCGATTTCTGCGGTAAGGA
>JAZNRG010000152.1:0-4053 GCA_045590575.1 Acutalibacteraceae bacterium
GGCAACGGATACATCATCCGAGTTGTTGAAGAAGAACAAAACAGAGGAAAATGCAGAATCGACCTCGGTTTCGGCTTTGAAAGGGTTATCGAGTGCAATATGATTGAAGAGGACAAGAACGAGATTCCCTGCGATGCAAGCGGATTCGAATTCACAATCAAGCCCTTCGAGGTCAAGACGTTCAGAGTTATATAAAAAGCAAAAAGGTCGGCTCCCGAAAAAGGAGCCGACCTTGATTATTATTTAAAAGAGTAAATGTATACCTTGGACCAAGCGAGAACTCTGTCTCTGTTCCATTTCTTGGGCATCATTGCGCAGGCTGTGACCGCCTTGCTTATCTTGCCGACAACGGGAAGGAGCTTTTTGAGCAGATTGGGATCCTTGCATAAGGTCTTGATTTTATTGACCATATCACTCATATCGCCCTCAAGAGCAGCACTCATATTGCTGAAATCCGCTCCTATAGTGATATCGCCCTCGGTAATCATACCGCTGCTGAAGCAATAGTCGATTTCTTCGGGCTTGAGTGTGAGAAGAAGTTTCTTGCAGCAAGCAATGGGTGCGAGTTTCGCACCGATTTTCTTGTAATACTCCTCTTGATATCCCCAAAGAGTTTTTGCGGTAAACTCACCGTTTTTATCGGAAATAACCGTATCGGCAAGAATTTTTGATGCCTTGAGAGCATTCGCAATTCCCGATCCGATAAGCGGCATTGTCATAAATGCGCTGTCACCGATTGCGGCATAGCCGTCGGCAACCATAACCGAAAGCGGCTGGCGAACGGGAATCTCAACAAACTGACCGCCTCTGTAAATATCTTCTCCGAGCCTGGGATTGTTTTCTCTCAGGAATGCAAGGAATTCGTCAACCTCTTCTTTGGTAAAGTCCTCAAATCTGCCGATAAGAACGTCAGTATAATCATCCTCGGAGGCAACCCAGCTTATGCCTTTGATGCCCTTAGCAAAAAGCATAACCTTGAATTTTGCTTCAACAGCATCGTCGCAGGCTTTGTTGAAGAATGCTCTGTAGATAGAAATCTTTTCGTTTCTTGCAACATCCTTTTCAATGCCGAATGACTCGGGAAGATTGCGGCGCACGGGAGAATTCATACCGCATGAGTCAATAACAAGGTCGCCGTAAACATCGCCTTTTTCGGTTTTGATGCCTACAACTCTGTTGCCGAGAACAATGGGGCCTTCAACCTTGCAGTCATAAACTATCTTAACCCCGTGCTTAAGGGCATTCTTTATAAAATGATCATAGATATCCCTGCGCTCCATCTTGATTTCAAGCTGATCCTGAGGAACATGCTGACGCAAAGCTGTTGTTAAAGAAGGATTGAAGAAGGTCATGTCCTCTTTATATTCATATTTATCCGCATCGGGCATATCCATACCTGCAACGCCGAGTGCTGCGGGAGCGAAGATATCGGTCCAGTCATAGCCGAGAGTTCCCTCCGATTTCTGCTCATAAACGGTTACGTCAAAGCCAGCCTTTGCAATAAGGGCAGCTGCGGCAATACCGCCGTGACCGAGACCTGCAACAATAATCTTTTTACCCATATGTATCCTCCTTTTACGGATTTATAAACTCATAGTAGCATATCATAAAATATTTATCAATGTAACAATTGTAACAGTAAAAGGACAACCTTGAGGGGCTGTCCTTCTGAATTACTTGTGATAGAGTTTCTTTGTCTGATATCTCGGCTCGCAGGTGAGATTGATGCCGAGCTTTCTGTATACATCCATATCAACCTGAGAAAGAATAACGGTTGAATGCGCTTCACAGCCTTTAAGGCCTTCGATTGCATCAAGAGCTTTCTTTGCAACGGGGTTGGTATTTGCGCTCATTGAAAGAGCAATGAGTGTTTCATCGGAATGAAGTCTGGGATTATGACCCTTGAGAATACCTGTTTTAAGCTCCTGAATGGGTTCAATAATTGAAGGAGCAATCATCAGCAGGTCATCGGGAAGACCCGCAAGATGCTTTGCCGCATTGAGAAGAGCCGCACTTGATGAGCCGAGCAAATTCGAGGTTTTGCCCGTAACGATTCTTCCGTCGGGCAATTCAATGGCAACAGCAGGCTGATTTTCGGTTTCTGCGCTTCTGTCCATTGCGGCTTTGATAACCTTTCTGTCCTCTACGCTGACACCGGCCTGATTCATAAGGCTGACTATCTTATCAACGGCTTCCTGCTTGCCTCTGCCCATTTTGAGGTCACACATAGCGTTGAAATAGCGGCGCACAATTTCCTGCTTTGAAGCCTCTCTTGTTGCGGCATCGTCGCAGATTGCATAGCCTGCCATATTAACACCCATATCGGTGGGTGACTTATAGGGACTTACACCCTCGATTTTTTCAAATATCGCATTAAGAACGGGAAAAATTTCAACGTCACGGTTATAGTTAACGGTTGTTACACCATAGGCATCAAGATGATAAGGGTCAATCATATTGACATCGTTGAGGTCAGCGGTTGCCGCCTCATAGGCAAGGTTAACGGGATGCTTGAGAGGAAGATTCCAGATGGGGAAGGTTTCAAACTTCGCATAACCCGCTTTGTTGCCCCTCTGATTTTCGTGGTAAAGCTGAGAAAGGCAGGTTGCCATCTTGCCGCTTCCGGGACCCGGTGCGGTAATAACAACAAGAGGTCTTTCGGTTTCGATAAACTCATTCTTGCCGAAGCCTTCATCGCTTACAATATGGGAAACATTATAGGGATAGCCTTCGATGATGCGGTTGATATAAACCTTGATTCCGAGCTGCTCAAGCTTTGCTTTGAACGCACCTGCGGAAGGCTGGTCTTTATACTGAGCAAGCACAACACTGCTCACATAAAGCCCCGAGGCTCTGTATGCATCGATAAGGCGAAGAACATCGGCATCATAGGTTATGCCGAGGTCACGGCGGATTTTATTGCTCTCGATATCGCTCGAGTTGATAACGATAACAATTTCCACATCGTCGGCAATGCTTTTGAGCATCTGCAGCTTACTGTCGGGAGCAAAGCCGGGCAGAACTCTTGATGCATGGAAGTCATCAAAGAGCTTTCCGCCAAATTCAAGATACAGCTTTCCGCCGAACTCATTGATTCGTTTGCTGAGCTGTTCTGACTGACGGCTGATATAAGCAGCATTGTCAAAACCGATTTTCTTCAATTTCAACACCCTTTCATCCGTAATTGCTTTTACGGAGCAAATCAAAACTATTTATTATTATATAACACTAATTCTTTTAAATCAAGGGGAAATATAAAAATAAAAGGGCGGAAGAACCGCCCTTCTGATTAAAATGCAAAATATTTTTCTCTCTGTTTCTGGATTCTGCCGCTGATGAATTCAAGAGTTTCTTTTGCGCCCTCGATTCCGCAGGCATAATCCTTCATTGCTCTGCCCTCTTCGTAGCAAAGGTCATCGTGAAGCGGGAAATAATCCTGAAGAAGGAATGTTGCGTATCGGGCAAGTCGGAAATCACCTACAAGGCGGAACTCCTTGCTGATACCGTCGATTGCTATTGAATAGAAATTCTTGATTGAGTCGATGATTGCGGTTCTCTCATTTGCGGGAGAAAACACCATAGTTGAAGCAACATAAGCGTTTTCGTTGTTGACTGAGCTGTGGCTGTCGGTGCTGCCGACGATGGGATATTTCCTGCCCATTGCTCTGTCATCATAGTATTTATGAGTCTGGAAGCCGTTCTGCTCATAATAATTCTCGCCGCCGAGAACCTCAAACGCATCAAACGGCTGTTTTTCCATAAGATATTCAACAATATTTTCGGGCACGTGGTTAACGTTTGAAATCCAATAGGGATGGCAGAATATGCCGAGACCGCCTGCCTTTTTGATATGGTTGAATACCCATACCATACCTGCATAGGTAAACTTTTCAATGCCCTCGGGAATATCGAGAGTTTCGGCAAGGGCCAGAACTTCTTTTCTGTATTCATCTGCCGTTATAACGTCGGGGCATTCCGCACCGTTGAATGAGCGCAGCTCTTTTGCTTCACCAGCTTCGATAATCTGATCGGATTCATCAACGATACCGTTTA
>JAZNRG010000153.1:0-2138 GCA_045590575.1 Acutalibacteraceae bacterium
GCCCCAACGGTCATTGGGAACAATGAAATCCTTAACGCTGGATTCATTGTAAAGCCACTGAAGGAATTCTGTGCTGTGCCATACCGAGCTGGGAAGCTCCCATTCGCCGTCTGTGTAAAGAGTTGCAGGCTGATATTCTTCGATAAGTTCTTTAAGCAGAGGAATAAGGTGTTTTACCGCATATTCCTCGGGGTCCTTGAGATAAAGAGGATGGAACCACTCATAAACCGAATGGTAAACACCGAATCTTACATCGCTCTTGTCGCAGGCATCCTTGAGTTCTCGGCAGAAGTCACGGTGAGGACCGACATCAACGCTGTTCCAATTCCATGCGTGCTTTGTTTTGAAAAGACAGAAGCCGTCATGATGCTTGGAAACGAGGTTCATATATTTAGCACCTGCATCCTCAAAAAGCTTAACCCACTGTTCGGCATCAAAATTCTCAGCCTTGAACTGGCCAACAAAATCTGCGTATTTAAAATCATGTCCGTATGTTTTCTGATGATAGTCAAAATAGTCCTTATCATCGGGGCTTCTTTCAACAATTTCATCGCAATGATAACCGTACCATTCGGCATACTTTCCCTTGGGTGCATATGCAGGCACACTGTAAAGACCCCAATGAATAAAAATACCGAATTTTGCATCTTCAAACCATGATGGAACCTCTCTCTGATTGAGTGATTCCCAATTATTTTCGTATTTCATCAAAAATCTCCTTTTAGAAATGATGTCAAATAAAATTATAGGATAAAAAATGTAAAAGGTCAAGAATATAAATCAACTGATTTCATCATGCATAACCTTGATGATTTTGGTGCTGTTAAGACAAATTCCCGTGCCGTTGCTGTGATAATATGCAACAAGAAAATATCCGTCACCGTCAAAAATTGCCGGGTAACAATAACCGTTATCAAGGTCATCTTCAAGATAATATATATTTTCCTTTTTGAATGTTTTGCCCTTATCTTTGCTGACTGCAATAACATAAGGTGTTCTGCCCCAAGGCTCCGAATCGGTCCTTAAAATATGCTCGGGCACAGGATTGAAAACGGCAACTGTATACGATCCGCAATCCTTAACCAACATTGGTGAACAAGCAGAAGAAAAAAACATATTGGGATAAGGTGTAGTCCAGGTTATACCGCTGTCCTCTGAAAAACATTCAAACTGAAAACCGATACTCGTGCGGATATAACACCAGAGTCTGCCGTCAGGGAATTCATAAAGTCCGGGTTCTTCATAACCGTCAGAGTTCTTAACGGGACAAGGAAACTCTGTTTCGGTTTTATACCAGGTTTTACCGTCATCATCGGAAATAAAGAAACATATTACTCCGGGAGTAAAATCAAGCTCGGTATTAAGAATTGTATGCCTTGCAACCGCAAAAATTATTCTGCCGTTCCGAAGTCTCAATACTCGGTCATTGTTTATAACATAATAATCTGCAACATCAAGACAATCAAGACAGTTTGCAGGCTCACTCCAACTCTCACCGTCATCTGATGAACGGGAAATAACAATCTGATCCGTTCCGTCAGCGTTTTTAATGATATAAAAAGCGCCGATATCTCCGTTATTCATACGAAGAAAAGACAAACTCATAATATTTTTGGCATCAGCAGGTTTCTCAAAAAGAATTTTTCTTTCTGACCAGGTTTCTCCTTCATCATCGGAATATATGGCAGTAATACGAGCAATACAATCGTCTTCCCAATCGTCACCTGCAAACTCGGTAAAAGCAAACATAATTCTACCGTCAGAAAGTCTTATAAAAGAGCCCTCACCGTTGCGGGGATTATTATCGGAAGTGCCGAGAAAATTAACTTCTCTGCCGATTTTTTTCATAAGAATCACCCTGAAATAAATAATAACTAATTTTATCAATAACAAAAACAAAAGTCAACAAAAACAAAAACCGCCTCATTTGAGACGGTTATTTATCGGTGTTATATACACCCTGAAAACTGAACAAAGGTGGGGAAATCGAAGTAAGGAAAAAGGAACTAGATTAAATATGGTCAAGCCCTCGACCTATTAGTATTGCCAAGCTGAACGTGTCACCACGCTTACACATGCAACCTATCAACCTCATAGTCCATGAGGGGTCTTACTGGCTTACGCCATGGGATATCTTA
>JAZNRG010000154.1:0-13210 GCA_045590575.1 Acutalibacteraceae bacterium
TATCAGCAGACCGTCATACCAAAAACCTTTGAATTTCATTTATACCTCCATAATAATCGGAAGAATCATCGGACTTCTCTTGGTTTGTTCGTAAACAAAATGCGAAACCGCATCCCTGAGTTTGCTCTTTATAGCACCGATATCGCTGATATTGCTGTAATAAGAATTCTCAAGAGATTTCTCGGCAACCTTTCTTGCCTGAGCAATAAGCTCCTCGGCTTCTTTGACATAGACAAAGCCTCTTGAAACAACCTCCGGACCCGCAATAAGCTGACCCGTTTCATAATCAATTGATGCCGTTACAACAATTATGCCGTCCTGAGCAAGATGCCTTCTGTCACGGAGAACTACGCTTCCGACATCGCCTACACCGTAGCCGTCAACAAAGACCTTGCCTGCAGGTACTGCAGCACCGCTCTTGATTGATTTGCTGTTTATTTCGGCTACATAGCCGTTATCCGCAATAAATATATTTTCTATGGGAATTCCCATTCCTTCGGCAAGAGCAGCGTGCTTGCGAAGATGCTTCTGCTCACCGTGAACGGGAATGAAATATCTTGGCTTTACAAGACCCATAATCAGCTTCAGTTCTTCCTGACACGCATGACCCGAAACGTGAACATCATACATTTTCTCGTAAATAACGTGTGCACCGAGTTTAAGAAGCTCATTAACAACCTTTCCGACCGTTTTTTCATTGCCGGGAATCGGAGTTGCGGAAATAATAACATAATCGCCGGGACAAATTTCAACCTTTCTATGGTCTGAAAAAGCCATTCTCGAAAGAGCCGACATCGGTTCACCCTGGCTGCCCGTGGTAATGATAACCATACTTTCCGCAGGATATTTGTTGATAAGATCCTGATTGATGAGAACATTTTCGGGAATATTGAGATATCCGAGCTGTGCGCTGATATTTACAACATTTTCAAGGCTTCTGCCGATAATGGCAACCTTTCTGCCCAGAGAATGAGCAACGTTGATAATCTGCTGTACTCTGTGGATATTTGATGCAAAGGTAGCAACGATAATTCTGCTCTTGCCTGCTCTTCTGAACAGAACATCAAAAGACTCACCGACCTTACGCTCGCTTTCTGTATAACCGGGTCTTTCGGCGTTGGTTGAATCCGAAAGTAAAGCAAGCACCCCTTCGTTACCGAGCTGAGCAAGGCGTGAAAGGTCAATCATTCCCCCGTCAATGGGAGTGCTGTCCACCTTAAAATCTCCGGTCTGAATAACAGTGCCGCACTCACACTTGATTGCAAGTGCAATCGCATCGGGAATTGAATGATTGACATGAATTGCTTCAACCTCGAATTGTCCGAGATTCACTTTATCTCCGGGTTTGATTTCGTGAAGTTTGACGCTGCTGAGAAGTCCGTGTTCTTTGAGCTTACCCTGAATAAGACCTATGGTGAGTTTCGTACCGTAAACAGGAATATTAACTGTTTTAAGCAAGTAAGCAAGACCGCCTATATGGTCTTCGTGACCGTGTGTAATTACAATACCCTTTATTTTTTCCTTGTTCTTCTCAACATAAGAAAAGTCGGGGATTACGAGGTCAACACCAAGCATTTCGGGATCGGGGAAAGCAAGTCCGCAGTCAACAAGGAACATGTCTTCCTTGTATTCATAAAGAGTCATATTCTTGCCGACTTCATTAAGACCGCCGAGAAACGCTATCTTTACGGGAAGCTCGTTTGCGGTTTTTCTGTATTTCTTTGCAGAACCGTTTCTTGATTTCGAAAAAGATTTTTTGCCCTGTTTCTGATAACCGTTATATGATTTTTTGTTCTTGGTCTGGTTCTTGATTTTCTGATTCGATTCTTTATTCGAATTATTCTTTTTTTGCATAGAATCTCCTGTTCTGATAATTTCAATATTTATCTTCAAAAAGTAAATCGGTTTATGTTAACTGGGTACTGTAACTTATCCCATTATATAATATATTTTAATTTATATAATGTCAAGTCTGTATTTATGTTTTCTGTGATTCATTCTCTATACTTTTCAACTCGGAAATCTCATATTAATTATCCCAAAAAATTTATTATCCGAATAATAAAAGTATTGGCAAAAATATCACAAATAAACAAAAATCTATTGTGATAAGAATGAATAAATGATATAATACAAAGAACAAAATGTACATTTAAGGAGAAATCATGGCTGATCTGAAAAAAGTTGAAATATTTACCGACGGTGCCTGCTCAGGCAACCCCGGACCGGGCGGTTGGGGAGCAATTCTCCGCTACGGCACAAAAGAGCTTGAACTCAGCGGAGGCGAGGCTTCAACAACAAACAACCGAATGGAGCTGACCGCTGTTATCGAAGCGTTGAAAAAGCTCAATCAGAAATGCGATGTTACAATCTGCACGGATTCAAAATATGTTGCAGATGCATTTCTGCAGGGCTGGATATGGAACTGGATGAAAAAGGGATGGAAGAAATCTGACGGGAAACCTGTTCTTAATCCCGAGCTCTGGAAAGAGCTGTTTACCGAGATCAGCAAACACGAATACAATATTGTTTGGGTAAAAGGGCATGCGGGGCATCCCGAAAACGAAAGATGCGATGTTCTTGCAACAACACAGGCTAACAAATATTCAAACATCTGAAAGGATCATTTAATATGAATACATTCGGAGTTTTATCAACAATCTTATTTTCATTGACAATAATCGGTGCAATACTATCTCAGACAATACCGATTTTTCTTAAAAACTATCTTAAATCAAAAATGACCTGCTCTTTTCTCTTTCTTCTGACAGGTTTATTTGCAGTCTTAAGCCGTGAAGAAAAGAATATTTATTTAATTTTAATACTGTCAGCTTTGTTTTTCGGTATGCTCGGAGATTTCTGGCTCGATTATAAAAAGCGCAAATACTTTTTTGCGGGTGTTACGTTTTTTTCAATCGGACATCTGATTTATCTGTACACTTTCATTTTCAACTGTGAACCGTCTCTGATACCTTACGGCAAACAAATTCTTCTTGGATTCCTTGCTCTTTGCATTGCGGCCATAATTGAAGTTATATCGGATAAAATCCGTTTTCCGAAAGGTCAACGGATAATGATTGCATATTCATTTCTGCTTATGTTTTCATTCATCTTTGCCGTTTCAAGAGGCGTTGTATCAATCATTAACGGCAACACATATTTCGGTATATGCCTTATTTCCGCAGGAGGTCTGTTTCTGCTTTCGGATACCTTCCTTGCCGCTTCGCTTTACGGAAAGCCAAAGTTCAGATGTAACGACAAGCTTGTTCTTATCACATATTTCCCCGCGCAGGCATTATTCGCTTTGAGCATATTATTTCAATAAGGAGAACTCAAAATGAAAAAACTCATCTGTATAATTCTTTCGTTATCAATCATTTTATCTCTTGCAATCCCCGCCTTTGCGGCTGAAGAATGCAATTGCGATATTCTGCCGGTTGTTTATGTTCCGGGCTTCGGTGCGGGCATTCATCTCAATCCCGATTCGGATGATTACGATACTATTTTTCCTCCCCAGCAGGAAGCAATCGATGCCGCTCTGCCCGATATTATCAAAGCAGTTATATACGGTCTGATTTTTAAGCAGTACGATAAATTCGGAACGCTCGCAATTAAGGCTGCAACCCCTCTTATCGGCGGTATAGCCTGTAACCCCGACGGCACAAGCCCGGAAAATATCGGAGTAAGACTTTCCGACCCTACATATTACGATACTCATCAGAACACAAAATATGAATTTTCCACAGTTGATGATGTTGAAAATCCCGGTGAATATTATTTCGGATATGACTGGCGGCTTGATCCTATTGAAAACGCCAAAAAGCTTAAGATTTTTATCGATAAAGTCAAAGCTGTAACCGGTCATAACGAAATCGTGCTTTCAAGCCACAGTCAGGGTAACACGGTTGTTACTTCCTATCTTCATCTTTACGGTAGCGAAGGCATTGCAAAAATTGTTCTTCTCTCCCCCGCTTATCAGGGCCTTTCACTTGTCGGTTCACTTCTGACAAGAACGGCAACTGTTGAAAAGAAGGGAGATGAGGTTGTTGAATTCATCAAGGGCATTATGGATTACAGCGACCCCACAAATCAGCTTATAATCGCCATTGTTTCATCACTCAATAAAATCGGTATTCTCGACTGTCTGCTCGGTAGTGTTCAGGATATACTTGACAGTCAGCTTGACAGAGTTTATGACGAATTCCTAATTGATGTTATGGGCACAATGCCCGGCGTGTGGTCGTTTGTTCCTGCTCAACAGTATGAAGAAGCAAAAGTCAAAAGCTTCAGAGGACTCGAAAAATATGCCGAACTCGAAAGAAAGACAGACTATTATCACTACAATGTAAAAACCAAAACAACAGAAATTCTTGATGCCGCAAAAGCAAACGGAACCGCAATTATAATTACCGCAGGCTATGATATTTCAAGTATTCCCGTAAGTGAAGAAGCTCCATCACATTCCGATTTTCTAATTGACACAAAATTTATGACAATCGGCGCAACCTGCTCCCCCATCAGCGACACTCTCGGTGACGGATACAAACAGAAAAAAACAGAATGCGGTCACAATCACGTTTCTTCAGATAATAAAATTGATGCATCAACCTGCTATTATCCCGAACAAACCTGGTTAATTAAAGGTAACCCGCACAATGAATTCAATGAAACCTACCGCGAATTTATTACCTGGGCAATTCTTTTTGACGGTCAGCCTACCGTTCACTCAAGCGAAAAATATCCTCAGTTTATTGCGGTAAGCGGTAATGAACTTAAAGTTATTGATTCGCCTGATGAAAATGAAACAAGAAGCAATTTCAGAATAATCTTTGATTCATTAATTCATCTCATAAAAGATTCTATAGCAAACGGTTAATAATCAAGCCTTCGGATTTCTTGCTCCGAAGGCTTTTTCTTTATCATAAATTCCTTCGTCATACATTGTCCGATTTCAGCATATGGTTTACAGACAACAAATATTTCGGAGGAATAATAATGGAAAACAATATTTATCGCGATATTGCGGCAAGAACAGGCGGCGATATTTATCTCGGAGTGGTAGGTCCCGTAAGAACGGGCAAATCAACTTTTATAAAGAAATTTATGGAAACGATGGTTCTCCCGAATATCGATGACCCTCTCAGAAAAGAACGGGCAAACGATGAGCTTCCGCAATCTGCAGGCGGCAGAACAATAATGACAACCGAGCCTAAATTCATTCCTGAGGATGCAGTTGAAATCACAATGCCTTCAAATTCAAAACTTAAAATCAGAATGATAGACTGTGTTGGATATATTGTGCCCTCTGCTCTCGGATACATAGAGGGAGAAGCACCCAGAATGGTTAAGACTCCATGGTTCGATGATGAAATTCCATTCAATATGGCAGCGGAAATCGGCACACAGAAAGTAATAACCGAGCATTCAACCATAGGTCTTGTTATAACTACCGACGGCTCAATAAGCGATATTCCCAGAGAAGAATATGCAGAGGCTGAAAGAAGAGTTATTCACGAACTCCGCGACCTTAATAAACCGTTTGCGGTTGTACTCAACTGCAAAGAGCCTAATACGGCATCAGCCACATCACTCGCATCAAGATTGTCTAAAGATTACGGAGTACCTGTAATTCCTGTCAACTGCCTTGAACTCAGTCAAAGCAACATTACCGATATTCTTTCACAGATTCTTGCAGAGTTCCCGATTAAGGAAATCAAAGTTGATATGCCCGGCTGGATAACAATGCTTGATAAAAATCATTGGCTTCGTTCGGGCGTTTTCGGAAAGATAAGCGAACTTGCACACGGAATAAAGAAAATCAATGATGTTAACGGTTTTTCAAGAAAAATATCGGACTGCGAATACATTCAATCATCCTCCGTTTCAAGCACTAATCTGTCAGACGGCAGTGCAAGATTAACCGTTACTCTCCACCCGGGTCTTTTCTTTAAAATTCTTGAAGAAGAAACAGGAATAAGCGTTGAAAATGAACAGGGTTTGATGGCAAAAATGAAAGAGCTTTCTGCTTCTCAAAGCAGCTATAAACGTATTCAGAACGCCCTTGACGAGGTTGAAGCAACGGGTTACGGAATTGTTTTGCCGGGCATTGAGGACCTCACGCTCGAAGAACCCGAAATAATGAAGCAGGGCGGAAGATACGGAGTCAGACTCAGAGCGAGCGCACCTTCGCTTCACATTATGAGAGCGGATATCCAGACTGAGGTTGCCCCCATAGTCGGCTCCGAATCTCAAAGTGAAGAACTTATCAAGTATCTTCTGAAAGAATTCGAAGAAAACCCTTCAATGATATGGCAGTCCAACATTTTCGGCACTTCACTTCACAATCTCGTTAACGAAGGGCTGCATAATAAATTGTACCGTATGCCCGGAGATGCAAGACTCAAGCTCCGAGAAACTTTGGAAAGAGTTATCAACGAAGGCTGCAGCGGTCTTATCTGCATAATTTTATAAAAGATTAAAGCCGGCTCTGATGAGTCGGCTTTAACCATTATAACGCACTCTAAAATAATACCAATTATCCTTTATTTTAGAAGTTTCGCCCGAAGATTTACCGTCATAAATCCAAGTGTTTTTGTCTTTGGGAACAAGCTCATATTCAAGGCATTGAAACGGCATGGGAACATCTTCGTATGAATAATAGCATCCGTAAAAGGTATCTCCGATGGTGAAAAGAATCATTTCGTGCATCGCCTGACCTTTATCATTTGTCCAGACATTGCTGTAATTGATTCCGATGTTTGAGGGATAACCGTCCCATTGCGCATATTCATCTGAATACTTTTCAACAAAACATTTAACTCTTAATTCAGGATTTATGAAATATGCTCCGATAACGACTATAACCAATATAAGAATAACCGAAATAATCTTTTTCACTTGTAACTCCTCCTTTTATATTGATGGTAACATAAAAAGCCATTGGAAATCATTTCATTCCAATGGCTGAACTGTAAACAATATATGAATTAATCATCAAGCTCTTTCAACGCTTCGGGAAACAGCTCGACGCTGCGTCTGAGAATTCCATGCATATGAGCGATTGCGATGCCGTAATTTGTTATCGGAACTCCGTCATCTTTTGCCTGACCCGTTCTCGACTGCATTTCCTTTGCGTTAAGCGTACAGCCGCCGCAATGGATAACAAGCGAATATTCTGATAAATCTTCAGGAAAATCTCTGCCCGATGTAAAATCGAATGATATACTCTTATTGGTATAATTTCTTACCCAGTTCGGCATTTTTACGGTTCCGATATCATTGCACTGTCTGTGATGAGTGCAACCCTCTGAAATCAGAACTTTATCTCCGTCTTTGAGTTTATCAAGCTGTGCCGCGCCGTGCACGGCAGTGGTAAGGTCACCCTTGTATCGAACAAAGAGGATTGAAAATGATGTTAACGGAATATCTGCAGGAGTATCTTTTGAAACTCTGCCGAACGCCTGAGAATCGGTTATAACAAGCTTCGGTTTTCTGCTGATTGATGCAAGAGTACTTTTAAGCTCAGTATCTCGGCAGACAACAGCGGTTGCGCCGCTATCAAGCACATCGCGGATAACCTGCTGCTGCGGAAGAATAAGTCTTCCTTTAGGTGCTGACTCATCAATCGGAACAACAAGTACAACAAGGTCGTTGGCATTAATCAAATCGCTAACGATTCTCTTTTCGCTTTCAAAACTCTTCACACTTTTTGCAAGCATTTCTTTGAGTTCTTTGATATTTGTATTATCAACCGCACTGACATATATTTCGTTATCATTGGATTTTGGAATACTGTCGAGCAAATCGCTTTTGTTATATGCAATCACATATTCTGTTTTCTTGGCTTTAAACAGGTCAATCAGCTCTTTATCTGCAGTCTGCAGACCTTTTGATGCATCAACAACAAGAACCGAAATATCAACGATATTGAGCATCTGTTTCGCTCTTTTAACTCGCATTACACCCAGCTCACCCTCATCGTCAACACCAGGAGTATCAACAATAACAACGGGACCGAGCGGTAAAAGCTCCATAGCTTTTTTAACAGGATCGGTTGTTGTGCCTTTGACATCGGATACGAGAGAAAGATTCTGACCCGTAACTGCATTAACAAGACTTGATTTACCTGCGTTTCTCAAGCCGAAAAAACCTATGTGGACTCTTTCAGCAGAAGGTGTATCGTTAAGGCTCATGAGAAACCTCCTATATTTTGCAGGCGAACACAGTTCGCCCTACATTAGAATCTGAAATCACGGCGGTTTGAGGCTTTGATATCCTCAATATTTTTCATTGCAATGGCTCTGACCTTTTCACCCGGTATTTTCTTAAGCTCATTTTCGATAAGCTCAAAGCCGATTTTCTTGGTGAGAGGACTTGCATAGTCAACAAGGTATTCGGTAAGTGTCATAAGAGCATTGGGGTGGCAGCAATTGAGAATCTGACCGTTTTTGCAAAGCATCATAAATCTGTCACCCGTTCTGCCTTCACGGTAACAAGCCGTGCAGAACGAAGGAATATGCTTGAGCTCCATAAGCCAACGGACAACCTCATCAAGAGTTCTCTGGTCGGAAACGTCAAACTGCTCTGAATCGTGAGGTCTTTCCTCTTCGGTATATCCGCCGACAGATGTTCTTGAAGCGCCGCTTATCTGAGAAATACCCAAATTGAGTGCTCTGCCTCTGACTGCTTCAGACTCACGGGTTGAAATAATCATACCCGTGTAAGGAACAGCAATTCTGATGCAGGCAATGAGCTTTTCAAAGAGCTCATCTGAGATGCCGTTATCGAACTGATCGGGATCAATATCGTCCGCTCTCTTAAGTCGGGGTACACTGATTGTATGAGGTCCTACACCGTGAACAGCTTCAAGATGTTCTGCGTGCATCATAAGACCAACGAATTCATATTTATAAAGCTCAAGACCGAAAAGAACACCGAGACCGACATCGTCAATGCCGCCCTCCATTGCTCTGTCCATAGCCTCCGTATGATAATCATAATCGTGCTTGGGACCTGTGGGATGGAGCTTGAGATAGCTCTCCTTATGATAAGTTTCCTGGAAAAGAATATAAGTACCGATACCAGCATCCTTAAGCTTTCTGTAGTTTTCAACGGTTGTTGCGGCAATATTGACGTTTACACGGCGGATTGCACCGTTTTTATGATTGATGCTGTAGATTGTTTTGATACTCTCGAGAATGTATTCAATGGGGTTATTGACGGGGTCCTCACCCGCTTCGATTGCAAGACGCTTATGGCCCATATCCTGAAGGGCAATAACCTCTTTTGCAATTTCTTCCTGAGTAAGCTTTTTGCGTGCAATATGCTTGTTCTTGAGGTGATACGGACAATAAACGCAACCGTTAACACAATAGTTTGAAAGATAAAGAGGAGCAAACATTACTATTCTGTTGCCGTAAAATGCAAGCTTGATTTCTTCAGCAAGCTTATACATTGCCTCAATCTTTTCGGGAATATCGCAAGCAAGAAGCACAGCAGCTTCTCTGTGGCTGAGTCCGCTGCAAACGGTACCTTCTTCCGTCTTTCTGGGACGAGCCTTTTCGAGAATACTGTCGATAAGCTCAACATTGTTTTTATTCTGTTCGGCATATTCAAGAGTTGCAAGAATTTCGCCGTCATTTATGAATTCCTCTGCTTTGAGTGATTTGGGATTATATACAGCCATAATCATCTTCCTTTCTTTATATCGCCTCTGGCGGTAACTATTTTATATCCTATTGCTTCCATTTTTTCTTCAAGTTCTCTCTTGCCTTGTGCAGACTCGGCACCGATTGAGAGTTTGTTGTTATATAGCTCATATTTGCTTCTTGTGTCAAGCGGTGAAAGGTTGGGCATAACAACATTTGCACCTGCAAGAATTCCTTTTTCCCTGCCCTGCGGGTCTATTGAACCGAGAGCGGTTGTTGCAGGCAGAAGAATATTCGGAGATATGAGCCTTATTATTGACAGCAGATAGCAAGTCAGTTCAAGCGTACCTGCGGGGTAATCACGGAATACAGTATCTTTATGCGGAATAAACGGACCGATTCCGCACATTTCGGGTTTGAATTCCTCAATGAATTTGAGGTCTTTTGCAAGATGCGCAGAAGTCTGAAACGGAGAACCGACCATAAAACCGCATCCCGTCTGAAAACCGATTTCTTTAAGTTTCTTCAGACAATTCATTCGGTTTTCAAAAGACAGATTTTCTGGATGGAGCCGTTGATAATGCTCCTTATCGGCTGTTTCGTGGCGGAGGAGATATCTGTCTGCACCCGCATCATAAAGCTTTTGATAGCTTTCTCGTGAACGTTCACCAAGCGAGAGAGTAACTGCACAATCGGAATATCTGCTTTTGATTTCGGTGATGATATCGCACATAACCTCATCACAAAAATATCCGTCCTCACCGCCCTGCATAACAAAGGTACGGAAGCCGAGAGAATAACCGTTTTCACAGCAGGACAATATCTGCTCTTTTGTTAAGCGGTATCGTTCGCAGCTTTTATTTCCCGCTCTTATTCCACAGTAATAACAGTCGTTTTTACAAATATTACTTATCTCTATAAGACCTCTGATATAGACATCATTACCGTAGATTCTCTTGCGGGCTTCAACTGCCTTTTCGGCAAGGATTTTTGCATATTCTTCGTTCCTGTTATCTATCAGAAATCTGTATTCTTCAAGAGATAACGAACGGTCATTTTCCAGTTTATTAATTAAATCAATCATTGAATATTTTATTTGAATAAGCCGCCTTGACGCTTATTCCGTCCAGTTTGCCTATTTTGCCTGTGAGGGATGATATAACATCCTGCGATGCATCCATTGCAACGCTTACGATACTGAGATTCCGTTCTTTATACGGCAGCCCCATTCTGCCGATAATAAAATCTCCGTATTCATGAAGAAGCGAGTTGAGTTCTTCAACGGAATCTTTATTTTCAACTATAATGCCGATAACGGCAATCCGTTTTTCCATAATTTTTCACTCCAAAACAAAAACTGCACCTTACGAAAGGCGCAGTTATAGTGTAAGATTTATTTACATTATAAAGCACCTTTCAGTCGGATAATATCCTTGTGTCAGGAACAATTAAATTATAATTTTTTTATGTTAAAATGTCAATGTAAACCTTGACCAAAAAGCCGGTTAGTGATACACTATCCGTTTGGAAGAAGGTATAAAATTATGGAAACAGTTGCAAAGATTTCAAATCGTAATGAAAATAAAATAATATTTATCTGCTGGCTTGCCTACACGGCGGCATATGTCGGCAGACTCAATTTCAATGCATCGATTGTTGCAATCATATCAGACCTTGGCGTTACAAAAGCCGACGCAGGTCTTGTCAGCTCATTCTTTTTCTTTGCTTACGGTGCAGGTCAGCTGATAAACGGCATTCTGTCTAAGAAATACAATGCAAAAATTATGATATTTCTCTCACTCGCATTTTCATCGGTATTCAACATGTTGATGCCTCTGTGCGGAGATATATCGTTGATGAAATTCATCTGGATGGGTAACGGTATAGTTCAATCTGTACTCTGGAGCACACTTATTAAAACTCTTTCGGATTATCTCTCCGACAAAAAGCTTGCCAAGGCCATTCTTGCAATGAGCACAACCGTTGCCATCGGCACTTTCGTTGCATACGGAATATCATCACTCTGTGTTAATGCCGGTATGTGGCAGATAACATTTTATGTTGCCTCGGTTATGCTTATAATCAGTGCATTCGTTTGGTTGATCCTCTTTGGTAAACCCGAAAAGAGAACGGAAATCACCGTCGAAACCAAAGGCGAAAAAGTCAGAATGGGTAAAGCAATTTTGCTTGCTCTTATAATTGCCGCTTTTGCGGGAATGGCAAACGGATTTATAAAAGACGGCATCAACACCTGGGTACCTTCGGTGCTTTATGAGGAATTCGGAGTTTCTCAGTCAATATCAATCTTCCTCACCTTGCTTTTGCCCCTTGTTTCAACAATGGGTGCGGCAATCGCTAAAAAGGTTCACGAAAAAATCGCATCTCACTCGGCAATGAATATGATATTCTATTGCATATCCGCTTTGCTCTGCGGCGGTATTCTCTTATCGCTTAAAATCCACAGTATAGTAACGATTATGCTTTGTTTCATTGGCGTTGCGTGCGGAATGGCAATGATAAATAATGTTATTACAAGTATGTTTGCTCTCGACCACCGCAGATTTCTTAACGCAGGCTTTGCGGCGGGATTGCTCAACACTTTCTGCTACATAGGAAGCACTGCAACATCATATACCCTCGGTGCAGTTTCTCAGGCAAAGGGGTGGAATGCAGTTTTCATCATCATGCTTGCGTTCTGTGTTGTTGCGGCAACGGTGTGTTTTGTCGGTATCGTGACAGAAAAGAAAATAGAGGAGAAATAAAAATGATAAGATTTGACTGCGACTATCTTGAAGGCGCTCATCCGCTTATTCTTGAAAAACTATTACAGACCAATATGGAGCAAACCGTAGGCTACGGCTGTGACCCATACTGTGAAAGAGCTGGCGCTCTGATAAAAAATGCCTGCGGCAGAAACGACTGTGACGTTCATTTTCTTGTCGGCGGCACACAGACTAACACAACCGTAATCTCCGCTGTTCTCCGACCGCATCAGGGTGTCATATGTGCCAATACCGGTCATATCAATGTTCACGAAAGCGGTGCAATTGAAGCAACCGGTCATAAAGTGCTTTCACTTCCGGCTGAGAACGGCAAGCTCACCGCATCACAAATTGATGAATTCATCAATTCGCATTGGAACGATGAATGCCGAGAGCATATGGTTCAGCCTGCAATGGTTTATATTTCACAGTCAACGGAACAAGGCACTGTATACACAAAAACAGAGTTTGAAGAAATATACAATGTTTGCAAAAATCACAGGGTTATACTTTATGTTGACGGTGCAAGACTGGGCTATGCTCTCGCTTCTGACGATTGCGATATGACACTTGCCGATATCGCTTCAAACTGCGATGCTTTCTATATCGGCGGAACCAAAGTAGGTGCGCTCTTTGGAGAAGCACTAGTTATTAACAACAAAAATCTTAAAAAAGATTTCCGTTATCTCATCAAACAAAAATGCGGTCTGCTTGCAAAAGGCAGACTTCTCGGAATTCAGTTTGAAACTCTATTTGAAAACGGTCTTTATTTTAAAATATCTAAACACGCAATAGAATGTG
>JAZNRG010000155.1:0-45127 GCA_045590575.1 Acutalibacteraceae bacterium
CGTTTCAGAAGTACCTGTAACGTTGACTTCATATGAATCGCCTTTTTCCATCTTTGATACAACTTTCGCATCGAAGAAACGGTTGTCGTACTGAATACCGGTTGTGATGGTTGATACCCACATGTCTGACTTGACATAACCGCGGTATTCAAGCCATTGACCCGCCTTAACCTTACCATCAGTAGGTGTAAGCTGGCCATCATTAACTTCGAAAACTTCTGTTGCAAAGTAAACGAAATGGTCGTTATCCTTGCAGAGATCTGCATAGGATTTAACTGTATGAACTACGGGTTGGGGATCTTCTGCTGCCGAAACTTCGGGAGCAAAGACATTGCCAATGCCGGAGAACATTCCAAAAATCATTGCTACTGCAAGAAATGCGCTCAGGCAGCGTTTGAATTTTGTCATTAGCTCATTTTCCTCCTTTAATATTTAATATGCATTGTTTCGCATATAAAAGTTTTCATCGGATAATTTATAGAGCTTGGGGTACAACCCACACGATAGTGTGAGTTGTACCAAAAATATAAATTAAGCAGGATTTAAAAAATTAATAAATAATCTGTTCACCTGTGAGCATATCATAGGGGATATTTGCCTTAGCAAATGCCTTGATAAGGTCAGCGTCACCTGTGTCAACTGAATAGTCATTGTTGATGTCGCCTGCACCGATTCTGGGTGATTCATACCAATGTTCGTTATATCCACCAGCTGCAAAGCTCTTAATTTCGTCGGCATCAGCAACGTCGATTGACATGTCGTTGTTGATTTCACCTTTAACGATTACATAATATGTTTCGAGAACATTGCCATCGAGGTCTACAACCTGAACTGATGTACCTGTACCGTGCATATAGGTTTCGCTATCTTCTGTAATAATAACTTCGCAGTTTTCAAGAGTTGCAAATGCGGGTTCGATTTCTGATGCATCGGAAAGACCAATACCTGCAAAGAGATAAGCATCAACGGGTGTGCCGTCTTCAAGAGCAAGACCCCAAGAAGCGGGACCGTCGTAATCAAGAGTGGGAACAACTGTAGTACCCCATTCAAGGTCGAAGAAGAGAGGATCTGTTGAGAGTTCGAAATAGGGTTCGCCTGACGATGCAAACTCAAGAGCATCTCTTGCTGCGTTGAGTTCTTCAGCAAGCTTTGCGATGAGGTTGTTGTTATCGGTTGTGTCGCCGAGATCCTTATCGAGGTTTACTGCTGCCTGATATGCTGCATAGAATACATCATATGTTTCGGGAGAGTAAACAGTCTGAGTTTCGGGATCGCCTGCTGCAATAGCTTCTGCTGAAGCATTGATTGCACTGTTAAGAACTGAGTAGTCAGCGCCCTTTGTAAGGTGCTTCCAAGCATAAACAAGCTCTGATGTTGCCTTGTTAACCTGTGAAGGTGCAAGGTCGGGTTCACCTGTTGCGCCTGTGATGGGTGTGTTGAGAGTTCTGAGAGCAAATGCTTCTGCTCTTCTGTACTGTTCAACTGAACCTCTTGTGTAGTTAGCAGCTTCTGATTCGGGAAGCTTGCCTGCAAATTCATTATAGATAAGCTGAAGCTTTGAGGTGTCTGCCTCAATTCTGATAAGACGCTCGCCGGTGAGGTTGAGCATATGGATAGCATAGATAGCTTCGATTGAACCAACAACACCCTGGTTAGCCTTAGCTTCCTGATATGCTGCGATTGATTCGCCGTATCTTATGAGATCTTCTTCTGAAGGCTGATAGTTTTCACCGTAGATATCTGCATCGGTGAAGGGAGCCATAGCTACGATTTCCTGTGACTCAACAAGGCTGTTTGCTCTTCTGAGAGCATCCTTATATCTGTTGTAGGTGTGAGGAACGTAGTCGCGCATGCCGAAGTATACATATGCGGGATCATCATATTCGAGATCCTTTCTGTAATCAGCATCGGGACCTGCAACGATTGAATAGTTTAAACCGCTGTATACTTTGATAACATCTGTGATGCCGGTGATACCTGAGTTCTTTTCATAAACTTCAAGTGCTTCGATTGCAAGTTCAAGAGCTTCTGCAAGTTCTTCATATCTGTTCTTATACTGATTGTTTGTTGCCTGGATATCAGCCCAGAATGAAGATGCTGCCTTGGGCTTAAGAACGAATCTTGCGACATCCTTAAGAACTGCAACATAGTTTGAATAAGCTTCGTTGTGAGAACCATCTTCTGAATAGTAGTTTGAAAGCTGGCGGTTAGATGTAACTGCTCTGTCGAATGCACCTTCAAGACCATAATCATCATAAAGGAAGAGAGCTGTGTTTATGTTCTTTTCTGTGCCTGCAGCGTTGACAACTGTTGTAAGAGTATAAGCACCGTCTTCGATACCTACTGTGTAGTCTTCGATAACGGGATCGCCGTTTTCATCAAGAATAACTTCGCCTGTTTCTTCATCAACAGCGTAGATGGGTTCTTTTCTGTTCCACTTTTCTTCGTATGTTTCGTTTGATTCTTCATCAGTAACGGTGTGTGTCTTAACTTCGAAGGGATATACGAAGTAAACACCGCCTTCACCGGTCATATTGTGACTGATATCACCGGGTTCTGTGCTGAGCTGAACGTAATCATTCAAGCCGCTGACTGCTGTTGCGTTGAGAGCACCTGTTGAACCCTTATCTGTATCTTCAACACGGATAACATATGATTCGATATCATCGAGATCGTCGCCGCCTTCAAGGAAGATAGCGGGTGCATAGTAGAGTTCACGTTCTGAACCGAGGTCTACAAATTCTTCTCTTTCGTCGTCTGACTTATCAGTCTTACCAACGTAAGCATAAACAGTCTTGCTGAGACCGGAAGCGATAGCATCGCCAGATTCGCCGTTAACATCGTAGTTTACAACGTACTCAATAAGAGTGTTTTCTGCGAATGTACCTGTGAGAGTAACGTTAACTCTGTCACCGCCGGCGATTGTTGCGCCGCGAGCGAGGTTATCAGCAACAGCGTTGGTGTTAACGCCTGCTGAGTTGTAAGTATAAACGTTCTTTGATACGATTTTATAAGTGTAAAGCTGATCCTGAGTGAAGTTGCCGTTTTCATCGGTGTAACCGGTGTTGATACCGCTTGAACCGTTGATTACTTCAAAGGAAACTGATGTTGAGCCTGCAGCGATTGTTTCGGGAAGATAGATTTCCATCTCTTCGAATTCCTGGTCGTCTGCAAGACCGAGAAGCATACAAGCAAGGGGAAGTGCTGTTGCTGCGATGTATCCGCCGCGGCCTTCCATTGTTGCACCGCCGGCATTAGTAAATGAGCTGTAACCGAGTGAACCGATAAGGTCATAAACCATATCTGCAAGAAGTTCATTCTGGAGAACAGCGTCAACTGTTGCCTGAGGCTGGAATACATCGGGGAAGATGAGATCAAATACATTGTCAAGAATGTCAACGATGATCTGAACACCGTTCATTGTTGCGAATGCACCTGATTCGTTCTTATCGAAGATAACAACAAGGTTTGTTGCATCAAGAGTATAGAGAGGCTTGAGAAGATGGTTGAAGATGAAATTCTTGGAAACAATCTGAGTGCCGTCACCTGCGATAACTTCTGAAATCCAGGGAGTTGCACCTTCGCCGCCCTTGATGGGGATGATGGCGTTAATAAGAGTATCGAGATCCATCCAAACATCGTCAGCTGTGTGAGTACCGGGGTTGTCGCATCTGAAATCTACATACTTTGTGTTAAGAAGTGCGCCGTAGTTGCCGATTCCCCACTCTGCAATCTTAACAAGGTTTGTTTCATAACTGCCGTTATCACCCTGATACTGAAGAAGACCGGTGTTGGTGAGAGGATTGGTACCGTTTGCATTGGGATCCATATCGAAGCCCTGGTTAAGGTTGTAAACAGCAATATCGAAGAGGATGTCAATCATCTTATCTACAACTGCTGCGTAGTATTCTTCAGGAGTATCGAAATCAGAAAGAACGGGCTTGGTGTAAGTCATATGAGGAATATCCTGATATGCAAGCTGTTCTGTTGCTCTGTAACCAACATCAACGAGAGTATTATACGTATCTTCAACGTAAATATAGTCAACTGAGTTGTTGAGGATTTCTCTGAGGATGAGAGAAACAATTTCCTGACCGCTCATCGCCTTGATATCAGCAGCTGAGGGAAGTTCTGCTCTGTCGCTGAAGAAGAGGTCGCCTGTTACGATAACAACATACTTACCAAAATCAACGATGTTATCGAAGAGAGCTGCATTGCCCTGGCTGTAGTCCCATGTCCAAGTAGCTACATCATCAGTACCGGGAATAGGATAGTTATTTGTAGCAATATTAGCAACAAAATCACCGAGAACAGTGTTGAAATGTTCAACAAAGGTCATGTTGTCGGGAACTGTTACGGTCTGAACCTTGATGTTACCTGCATGCATTTCTTCGTGCTTGAAGAGCTGTGCAATGACGGGAAGTTCTGCAGGAGCTTCACCGTGATAGTCGGGATCGTAGTCGAGGTTAGCAACTGAACCGTAAACGGGTTCGCCGTTTTCGTCAACCATAGGAGTACCGTCTTCGTTTGTGAGAGGTCTCCAGAGAGTTTTGTTGTTATACTTTTCATCAAATGTATAACCGCAAAGACCGAGAACCCACTCAATTGTGTCTCTGTTGAGAACGGGAACAAGAAGATGGTTGTAAGCGGTTCTCATAAGGTTTTCGATGAAATCGTAACCTTTCTTTGTAGTATTGATATTAATTGTATCATAGATAGCAGCGGGAACTGTTGTGTCAGAAGCGTCCTCTCTTACACAACCGCCGAGACCGACTGTTACCCATGACTGGGGATGAACATAACCGTAGTAATTGTACTTATCAGTATCAAAATATGTTTCACCATACTTTTCAGTAAAGCCGTAGTTGAAGTAGTCAACGTTGCTCTGGGGATTGTTGAATTCGTCGTCGAGGAGCTTCCACTCGCCGAGAACGAGCTCATTGAGAAGAGTCTGAAGAAGAGTTATAGCACCGTTGTTGTTATCAAGGTACTTAGCAGGGATTGCAGCTGCGCCGTCGTCCATATAGTCGAAATCGATTGCCTTGCCTTCTTCAAGCATACCAAAAATGAGACCGATAGCGAGTTCTCTTACGTTGAACTTGTAGTCAGCAATGAAACCGTCGAGAATACCAACGGAAACAGTACCTGCAACATAGTTGTGAGCGATGTCTCTGAGGTTAGCTACGAAATCAAGAAGAGCATAGATGATTTCGATATCCTTCTTGCTGTCTGTCTTTGCGCCTCTTGAAACACCTTCGAGAGGTTCACAGATATTGGGTAATGTTTTTGCATCACCGAGAAGAGGGATAAGAGCTGCGCCTGTGTCAAGGAAGCTGAGAACACTGGCGATTGTTGCGTCGACACTTGTAAGGTCGAGGGTAAGAAGACCGAGAAGGTCAAGAACCATCTGTTCCTTAGCAAGCATACGATCGAGTTCGTCGAGAGCCATTGAAGCATACTGGTCAAGAGTGAACTCGGGAGAGTCAACGTCATTGTAGCTGCCTGCAATAGCGGTTCCCTTATAGGCATGGTATGCACTACCCATTACGGAGAAGTTACCGATGAGCATTACAAAAGCCATAAGGATTGAGAGAATGCGGATTGACTTTTTCAAATTTGTACACCTCCAAAAAAATTTGCAAAAAAGTATTGGACTCGGATTAATCAATTTGGCTGCAGCCTTTGAAACAAACAGCCTTTCAGCTGCAAGCCAAAAGCAACTTTTCAAAGCCGACCTCCTTGACATTCCCGGCATAACCCGGAATAACGACTTCTAAAAGAGCAAATCCGACTAATCCAGATGGTCTTGCAAAAGCAGAACTTCGGAAAGTCGAAGTATCCGCAGATACAAAACCACTATATGGTCATATTAAATATACCTAAAATTTCTGCTGATGTCAACGATTTTCAAGTCCGATTTCATATTTTGTTAATAATCAACAAGCCGCCTTGAACAATTTTGGACAATGTGACAATCTAATAATACCGTTATATGTGTAAAGGCGTTTGCCATTACAAACTTTGTAGTTTGTTTATGTGTAAGATTGTTCTTAAAAAATAGACAATATATAAAATGTATAATAAATCATACAAAATAATCCCTCATAGACTTGCTTTAAATTTTCTTAATTTGAATTATATCATCTCTTGTAAAGTGGATTATCTTTACAAGATTGCGTTTACATTACAGCAGCTGATGTTGAATTTTTAAACAAAAAACGCCGTGTTTTATCAAGTTTCAAAATAAAAAACACCGTTTCTGCCTGAAAGAAGCAAAAAAACGGTGTTTGTAAAACGGTTTTGCTTTACAGTCATTTACAGCGTTTTGTTTTAAGCAAAACAACCCGTTTATCATCTAACCATTCCAATTGGATGTGTTCGGACAAAAAACACACACATTTTATCTGTTTTTTATCTGCGGTTTAATTTTAATATCATTATTCCGCACACTATAACAGCGGCAACAGCAACGGTTTTCTTTGCAGCATCCATAACACGGACAGTTTTATATGCCGCATTCGCAACTTTTGCTATATTAGATATTTCGTTCATTGATTATCCTCCCGTCAACAGAACACCGTGAGCTACGGACGGTATACTTTCGCTCTGCAAGGAGGAAACTCCCGACATAAGGGCGCCCGTACCAACAAAAAGAACCTTTTTCAGTTCTCCGTTCTCAATTTTTGTCAGTATGTCAGAGCACAACACCGCCGCACTGCATCCGCATCCGGACCCCCCTGATCCCACATCGTTTTGCTTCACGGTATCATAAATCATCAATCCGCAATCGTTGTGTACTGCGGAAATATCTGTATTCTCCTGCTTTATCATAAGCTCGCACAGAAGCTCCGTACCTACAGCTCCCAAATCACCGGTCAGAATCAAATCATAGTCATCAGGTTTGGTGTTTGTATCGCTCAGAAAATCGCTTATGGTGCGGCATGCAGCAGGTGTTGATGTCAAGGGTACACCATAAAAAAGAAGCTGCCATTTTCAGACAGCTTCCGATTTCATTTATCTATTCCTTTATACTCTGTTTTAACTTTTTCATAGCTCTCGAGATTGCCGATATCATAACGGCTGCCGGGCATCTCCATTGCATGAACTTCAGTCTGAGTGCAGAGCCAGGCAATAAAACTGCCCGGTGCATCCGTACCGCATCCGCTGTCTATCCCCTTCTGCACAAGCCTTGCATCGGATTTTGTGTAGTAATAGAACGGCGGACAGCACCAGTTTGTTGCGGGATTCGGTGATTTCTCGGTCATATTGAGAACTTTATCATTTCCATCAATAGTTACAACTCCGCATTTGAGGAGTTTGTTGAACTCGGGTTCAAAATATCTCATTATGCAGGAGGTCGCTTTAGCCTTTGCATATGAAACAAACTTTGTAAGGCTGAAATCGAGAACGTTATCACCTGCGATTACAAGCATATCATCGTCAAGATTAAGCATATCGATAGCAAACTGAATGTCTTTGACCGCACCCAATCGGGTTTCGTTGGTATCCGTGCCGTCGTCAACAACGGTTACTTTCTGCGATTTTGTTGCTGCCCATTTTTCAAAATGATGAGCGAATTTATGGTTGGAAATAACAACATATTCGTTAACTTCACCCGATGCGTCGATATCGTCAATGAGCCAGTCGAGAATTGTTTTGTCACCCACTTCAAGAAGAGGCTTTGGGAAATTTTTAGTCAAAGGATAAAGACGGGTTGCATATCCCGCCGCTAATATAAGACACTTCATAGTTACACCTCAAGATTCACACCGTCTGCACTTTCGCAGATGTGAACGGAATATTTGCCCTCAAGATGAGGGAATGCTTCGAGATATTCACGGGTTACGGATTCAATAATACGTTCTTCATAATCGGGATTGATAAGTGCCATACAGCATCCCTTGAAGCCTGCACCCGAGAAACGTCCGCCGTAGATTCCTTCGGTATGAGTCATAATTTCATAGAGCTTTTTTAGTTCGGGAGAACCCGTTTCCCAATTATAAATCGAAGATTTGCCGCTTTCAAAAGAAAGTCTGCCGAATTCTTCGATATCGCCGTTTCTGAATGCTTCCGCGCCTCTCTGAACACGGTCGAATTCCGTATACCAATGCTCGGCACGTTTGCGCCAGTTTTCGGGAAGCTTATCTTTGTATTCAAGATAAACTTCATAGGGAACATCACGGAGATTTGTTTCTTCAAACTTACCGTAATCCATACCTGCATAAGCCTTCAAAGCATAAGCGGCACTTCTGCATTCATCAACTCGCATATTGAATGCCGAGCCTGCAAGAGAACGTTCGAGACCGCTGAAAAAGATTGCTATTTTATAGGGTTTCATTGCAGGATTCTGTGGGATAAGCTCGTATGTATCGTTCTGCAAATCCATATATAAAAGGTGGTCTTTTTTGCAGTAAACTTCGCAGGATTGGTCAAGCTTTCCGCAGGAAACACCGACATAAGCATTCTCGGCTTCCTGAGAAATGGCAATAAGCTCTGCAGGTTCAAGTTCAATGCGGTTCATTGTGCAGAGAGCTGACAAAAAAGTTATGATTACCGCCGCGGATGACGAAAGACCGCCGATGGGTAATTCACCGTCAACAACAGCGCAAAGTCCTCTGCGCAGAGGATAACGCTTGTTCAAAGCAATCGTTGCTCCTCGGAGGTGGTCTGCCCAGTCATCCTGAGGCGTTTCGGGAGTTGCCGCAACATGCCATTGAGCACGCTTGTCAAACTGCATCGATTTGATTTCAATAACACCGTTTTCCTTGGGACCGTATGCAATATGTATACCCTTATTGATGGCAAAACCCGTGATTTTGCCGAGCTGGTGGTCGCTGTGTGCACCTATCGGGCAGATTCTGTACGGTGTGAATGCGGTATACTGAGCAGTTTTCTTGTATGTCTGTTCAAACATTTGGGCAGCAGTCATTTCGAGCTCCTCCGTTGATATCCATAATCTTTTATATTATATCGTATAATTAATTTTTCGTCAATTAAATTATAAAAAACGCTATTGATAGCGTTTGATATGTGTGATATAATCAAACCGATTTTATATACAGGGAGCCGAAAAATGAAAAGAATAATATCCTTACTTCTGATTTTATCAATGCTGTTTATGATTCCGTTTGAGGTTTCCGCTCAGGGCGATTCTTATGACACGGGAATTGTTGATTTGCCTCAGAAATCAAACACCTCAACCGAAACCCGTACCCGTAAAAAGGTTGACGGACTCCGTATGTACGTTGACGAAGAAAACCCGCTGTTTATGATAAGAAACTGCCCGATATGGGGCGGTCCGCAAACGGGTGAATCATTTGCGGAATATGCAATAAAAACATATTATGCACTTCCCGAGGATATAAGAAACTTTGCTGTTATTTATATTGACGAGGGCACAACGGATATGACCCCCGCCCGTCAGCTTGAATTCTGGGACGAGCTTTTAACTGTTACAGATGCGGCAAATGTTCCGATTGTTTGTCAGAGTGAATGCTTCTGCACCAACAAAACCCGAGACCCCTTTACCCAGGAAGAGCTTTCAGCCGTATTCAAAAAGCATCCGTCACTCATCGGGTTTGTTCAGGTTGAGCTTTCAACGAACGGTGTTACCAACGAAAAGCTCGCTTACGATGAAGTAACGGAAGATAACGGTGTTAATAAAAATATCCTTGCAAGACTCAAATCCTGCATAAAAGCCTGTGCCGAAAACGGCGGACTTTTTATCTGGCAGGATATGGAATATATTTACCGCAAAAAGCTCAATTATGTTAACCATATTCTCAGGGACAGAGAGCTCTATGACCTGCTCAAGGCAAACACAGAAAACATTATTATAATGGATAAACACAACGGCCACGGCAGGCATTTTGCGAGCCAGTCCAACATTCTCGGTTGCTGGCTCGATGATGTTTGCGGCAACTGGGGTGTAAATCTCGAAAACTTCCTTTGGTATGAAGAAGGATTCATAGAATATGACGATATCGGAGTAAAACCGAACGAACCCGACCCGATTACCACAGCAAAATATCCGCCCGCCCTTTTCGGCATTGATATGATTGCCGACCTTGTAGGCGGTGCAACGGTTTATGCGATTGAGGGCACATTCAGCAGAGGCGGTCTTTATCATTTCGTTGACGGTGAAGTTATTATGACTCCGACGTTCTGGGATGTTCTTTATCCCATTTATCAGATGATTCTGAACGGTGCCGTACCAAGCAAAGAACAGGTAAAAGAAAAAATCAAGGTTGCCTATAAAATGACTTCGCCTGCATTCTGGGCACTCAGCGGCAACGATGCCCATCTTCTGCAGGGACTTTACTGCGATACATTCAGCTTTATCCAGGAAAAATTTGATATTACTCCGTATTTCGACTGCTCAAAAACCTGGGTTCCGTCAACGGGAAGATATCATATAATCCCGATTCTTCCTATTTATTCGAATCCCGAGGAAGTGCTGCCCGAGAGTGAAATTCTCAATGATTTCAGTTATTTCTTCAATCTTCTTTTCATCAATCCCATCAAAACAAAGTTCTTTGATAAATATTACGAAGAAACCTACAAGGGCGACGGCGTTCTGTTTGACATAAATGACTATGTTTATATTTTCAACAGCAACGAAAACAAAACAATCGACAGCGAACAGACGGTAACCTACACCCTGCCCGAAAGCAAGAAAGAAATCAACGCATCCTTTGTTGCTCACACCTATGCGATAATCAATGAATCCGAAGAAAAGATTGAGATTGATTTATGCAATCTCCGTCTTGACACTGATGCCGTCTGCCACGGACTTGAAAATGAAGACCAGTTTATGAGAGCCTATGCCGCAGGCGGAAAGATGAATAATCCCAACGATTTCAGAACCTCGGTCATCACTCTTTCGGGCTTTGAAACAGCTCCGAGCGTCAACGCATGGGGTTCAAACGGTGCAAAAGGCAGAGCCGAATGGAATGCCGAAACACAGACTCTTACTTTAACCGTTATCTGTAACGGCGAAGTGAGAATAACGGTTGAGTGATTTTATCACAAAAAAACACCAAAACGGCGCAACACAGATTGCACCGTTTCCGTAAAAAACAATATTCAGTTTTAATTTGCCGTAAAGCATAGAGCTGCTCTTTATCCGCACTCTCCGCTTTACGGCTTTTCTTTCGCCCTGTTATCCGAGCTCATCTTCAACAACATCGTCCAAATGGCAAATCTCGAGTTCAACTTCATTGCACATATCAACAAAATCAACAGCTCTCTGCCTTTCGAAGAACAAATCCGGATATGATGCCTGCGTATTTCCGAGCGAATCTTTGGCGGAAATGCCGAAAACATCGTGGATTATCCCCTCTTCGTCTTCGAGTCCGCTTTCTTCAAGGAAATAATATATTTCATTCATCACTCTTATCTTTTTTCGGGTTGCCGATGATATCGTCAACAGAGCTTTTGAATTGCTCCGCAATGTTAACAACTGTTTGCAGGCTCGGCAAAACAACTCCGTTTTCTATATTGCATACGGTTCTTGCGGAGGTATCGATTGTTTCCGCAAACCCCTCCTGAGACTTATGCGCAGACTTCCTTATTTCCTTGATTTTGTTTCCGATTAATTTTGCATCTAACTCCATTAAAATCACCTCGCAGTATCTTATCATCAGACAATAATTTTTACCACGAAACACATTTCCGTTTTTTACAAATTTTGGTGTTTTTTACGGTTTACAAGCAGTAAATTGCCTGTATCCGTATATGAACCTTATCTGTGTTTGTTACATCGAAAAAACATTCAAAGAGCAATCTTCTGTGTTTTGCACAAAAATGCGGGGCGATTTCTGTGAATAATTGCCACAAATCAGAGGGTAACCTCGTTTCTCTGACGGCCAATTATCTGAAAAACAATTTATTCCGTTCAACATTTTTTGACAAAATATTTCCTGGTTGCTATAATCATCAGAGAATATAAACAACTTTGCAAAAGGTGTGATATAAGTTGATAACTGCTGAAAGATCGGCGGAAATTGCACGCATATACTATAACGACCTGAACAACTATATTTCAAAACGAATCAAAAACAAATATGATGCCGAGGATATTGCCCAGGATGTTTTCCTTTTGTTTCAGGAACGCTACACAGACCTTGACGATGATAATATCAGAGCGTGGCTCTATAAAGTTGCCGATAACAAAATCAAAGAGAAATACAGAGAAATTGCAAAGCAGGAGAAAATACGCCTTCTCTCGCTATTCCCGGGTTATGAAAAAAGCGCTGATGTTGTTTATGAAATGGAAGAAGATTATAAAATAACCGATGATGAGCTTGAAGAAAAGAAGAAAACCGTTATGGAATCCCTCACCGAAAAGGAACTGAAGCTTTTCGAAATGGTTTATAACAAGCATCTGGAATATAAAGAGCTTGCAAAAGCTCTTGAAATAACCGAAAGCAACGCAAGGGTAAGAGTTTGCAGACTCAGAGCCAAAATCAGCGAAAAAACATCCTATCTGTTCATGGCAATTCTGCTTCTTCTTATGCGAATTTAAAAAAATTAAAATTTTTTCAAAAATTTTTTGTAACAAAACCGTATTTCCTTCATATATAGGTGAAGGAGGTAAAAAGTTTAACGAATCATAAATGCACGGAGGTGAAATATTCCATGGAAAACAACCGCGATAAGACCGCAAAGCAGAGCCTTAAGGACAAGCTTATGGCAATAATCCTGCTCGAATCCGAAAAGGATTACAGAGAAATGGACAGCGAGCTTATAAAAGAATGCGTTGATTTTCTTATGGAGCTTGACGGAGAAGAAGGACTGAGTAAGAAAGAAATTGAACAAAGAGTTGCCGCAATACCGTTCAAGGGCAAGGTGACCGCAATAAACTCATACGCCAAGAAGAAAATGAGGGCAAAGAGGCTTGCTGTTGTTGCCGCCGTTCTTGCATTTATTATCGCACTCTTTGGTATTCTCGCCATTGCATCGGGCAGCACCACCTCGGAATTGCTGAGGCAGGTCGGTCAGACCATCCACAGCTGGTTTGAGGGCGGCTCGGTTGATTATGGCGATATAACCGTCATAAAACCTGACGGAACCAGAACATATTCATCGCTTGAAAAACTTGAAGAAAGCGAAGAACTTAATATATTGTACCCAACGTGGTTACCTGAAAATGAAAAGATTATCAAGGTTTGGTATATTGTGGAAGATGAATCGGAAAGATACTTGTTACAAAGCAACAATCCGCTTCACAGCATAGAAATTGATATAGATACAGATTTGTCAGAAAGCCAAAAATTAAACTGCGATAAAAAAGAAATTGCTGGACACTCTATACACTACAAAGAAACAGTTCAGTATATACAAGCTAATTTTACTTATATGAATAATCGATATGCTATACAGTCAGATACTGAAGATAATCTTTTCAGAATAATTGAAAATCTGAAGGAGATTAACTGATATGAAAAAAATTATTGCTCTTGTTCTTGTTATAGTTTCCCTCTTTTCCGCAATGTCAATTTCCGTTTATGCGGAAAACACAAATAAAAATACCGTTACGGTTACCGTAAACGAAACCGTTTTTATTTTTAATGCAAACACCACAGAAGAATTTAGAAGTAAAGCAATTGCTCATTATTTCAACCACGAAAATGACGGTGTCGCCTACGGTCTTACCTGTACCCTTTTCGGTCATAAGCTTGAGTCCTCGGTCATGACAACCATAACACACAAAGCAAGTTCAACCGATCCCAGATGCCTTCGCGAAACATTTAACGTAGAAGTATGCACCAGATGTGATTATACAAATCCCATTCTGATTGGTTCAACATACATTTCCTGCTGCTAAGCAAATCATTTTTGCCGATGCGCTTTAACAAAAATCGGCAACAAGCATCGCCTCCCTCATTGAGGGAGGTGGATTTTGCGAAGCAAAAGACGGAGGGAGTAATAGCCGGAAAGCCAGATATATCAACGGTTTTTCACGCAAAACCCCAAACTCCCTCAGGCGTACCGCCAGCTCCCTCTTGAGGGAGCCGTAACGGTAAGCTCAATTTTATAACTGACAATTATATATTACAGATGAACAAAGGGACTGTTTTTACAGTCCCCATTTTTTTGTGCAAAAATCCGTGCGCTGTTTTGGAAAAAGTTAAAGAAACCCGTATTTTGTAACATTTCGCTTGATTTTACTTTTTGATTTTGTTATAATATGATGTAATTTTATTTTATAATAGGATAAATATTTTGTTTTACTATTAAAAATGATTTTTATAGGAAATATATAGACTTTGGGAGGTCTGTTTATGAAGATTGCGAAAAAGGTTCTGGCTGTTGTGCTCTGCACGGTGATGATTGCCTCAACGATGATGAACGAAGGATGGTCATCGGTTCTGCAGTCAATCAGAGCATCTGCTGTAGCAGGTCAGGAGCAGAGCTATAACGACGCAAGAGTTGAACTCGATTTCAACAAGGGCTGGAAATTCGCTTTCAGCGAAGATTCGGCATCCTACCTGAAAGGCTTTGACGATTCCGGCTGGGAGGATGTTGACCTTCCCCACGATTTCAGCATCAGCCAGGGTTTCTCCGCAACCGGCACCGAAGCTGAAAGCGGAAACATTCCCGGCGGTACGGGTTGGTACAGGAAATGGTTCAATCTTTATGAATATTACACCGGCGACTGCATCACCATTGACTTCGACGGTGCGTATCAGCACGCTTATGTTTATGTTAATGGACAGTACGTAGGCGAAAACCATTACGGTTACAACAGCTTTTCTATCGAAATTTCAGATTACCTTATCTGTTCAAACACCGCCCTCAATCTTATCGCAGTTAAAGTTGTTAACGATATCCCCTCAAGCCGTTGGTATTCGGGTTCAGGTATCAACAGAGACGTAAAACTCACAATCAAAGGACCCGTTCACGTTTCTCTCTACGGCCCGCAGGTAACAACTCCCAATATTGCAAGCGGCGACGGCACTGCGAAAGCAGAAGTTACAATGCATAACGACACATCAATTTCCAAGAAGGTCACCGTTGAAACAACAATTCTTGATGATAACCACAATGTTGTCGGCGAAACCGTTACTTCTTCTCTCGTTACCGTGCCTGCAGAATCGGAATACACCGTCACTCTCGAACCGAAGGTTGCATCTCCCAAACTCTGGAGCATCGACACTCCCAATCTTTATAAACTCAAAACCGTTATCAAAAACGAAGCAGGCGAGATTATCGATGAATATCACACAACATTCGGCTACCGCTATATCAAATGGGACAAAGACAACGGTTTCTCCCTCAATGGCGAATTAATAAAACTCAAGGGCGTCAGCCTTCATCATGACCAGGGTGCTCTCGGCGCAATTCAGGAATACGATGCGATTTACCGTCAGCTCTCAATTCTTAAAGATATGGGCTGTAACGCAGTCCGCACAACACATAACACCACCTCAAGAGTTCTGATTGATATCTGTAACAAGCTCGGCATTCTCGTTATGGAAGAATTCTTTGACGGCTGGGATGCTGAAAAGAACTTCAACACCAACGATTTCAGCGTTTATTTCAACGAAACATTAAAAGAAAATAATCAGCTTATCGGTGCAAAAGGTCAGAAATGGTTTGAATTCGTTGTTGAGCAGACTATTCTCCGCGACAGACACGACCCCTGCATCATTGCATGGGGTGTCGGCAACGAATTATACAATATCACCAATGACGGCGTTCTCTCCGAAACAGCCAATTATGAAAATATCGTCAAATCCATTGTCAAAATAAGAGACGAGCTCGACCCTGATATCTTTCTTGTTCAGGGCAACAACAAATCCCATGCAGAACCCACCGTTCTGGTTGACGGTTATATGGATATTACCGGTGCCAACTACAGCCCTGCAGACTGGGCATGGCTCATTGGTGAAACCGATGATTTCAGAGCTTCAAAACCTTTTGTTGCAACAGAGGCTGCATCCGCAAACAACAGCCGAGGCGTTTATTACACAATGTCAAAAGACGATGCCACTCATCAGTGTACCGCTTATGATACATATGCGGTTGAGTGGGGTGAAGAAGCAGCCGAAGCCTGGTATTATGTTGCCACAAACGACTTTTTCTCGGGTGAATTCGTCTGGACGGGTTTTGACTACATCGGCGAAACCACTCCCTGGATGGAATGGGTAGGACCCAACCCGAACCTCGTTCCCAACTCATCCTACTTTGGTATTGTTGATACCGCAGGTTTTGCAAAAGACTCATACTATCTCTACAGAAGCTGGTGGAATGAAAAAGACACAACTCTCCACCTTGTTCCCGGTTCGTGGAACGATGAAAATCTTCTTCTCAACAACGGTTATGTAAATGTTGCGGTTTACAGCAACGCAAAGAAGATTGAGCTTCTTCTCAACGGCAATGTTATCGCAACCGCAACATCAACAGTTACAACCACTCCCGCAGGTTATACATACAGAACCTGGACCGAAAGCATAACAGACAGCTCAAAATGCTCAATCGGCAATTTCTACACAGAAGCAGGAGCAAACTTCTATTCGCAGTTCAGCGTTAAATATGAAGAAGGCACTCTCTCCGTCAAGGCATATGACGAAAACGGAGCTGAAATCGCAGACACCGTCGGTTCATCAAAATCCGTTTCAGGCGAAGCAACACAGATTGCAGTTAACACCTGGCAGGACAGAAACACCTACGTTGCAGACGGCGGTGAATATATCTACCTTGAATTCGAAGCAAGAGATGCAGACGGCAATTTTATGAATGACTACAACGGCACTCTCAGCTTCAAGGTTGACGATCAGTCGGCAAGATACGCAAAGATCGTGGGCGTTGATAACGGCAACCCCGCAACAACCGAAAAATTCCAGCAACCTTCAGTTCTCAAGTCCGATTCTGAAGCAGAATTCAAGATGTTCAACGGCAAAGCTCTCGTAATCCTCAAAACAACCGAAGAAGAAGGCACAATCAACTTCACAGCCATCGCATCCGATAACGGAACATCATTCTCAACAGAAGGCGTTACCGTTACATCGGTAAGTGAAACAGGCATCAGACTTACCGACGAGTTTGAAGAAGTTGTTATTCAGAACGGTGATGAATACGAAGTAACCCTTTTCGACGAATACGAAATGGTTAAACACCATATCAACGAGCTTGAACCTCCAGTTAACACAGGCGGCGATTCAATAAGTTCGGATAAATTTGTGATTTACCAGCCTTCCGCAAGCGCAACCCAGTATATACCCAACGGTAATTATGCAATCAGCGCCAACAAAGTTCTTATGTCAAGCGAAGTATTTGACGGCTGGGCTGTTTCAAAAAGCACCGACATCAGCGATATTGATTGGGCAAGCGGTTCAACATATCCGTACGACAGCTTCGACACAATCGACAGCAACGTTTTCACCTTCACTCATGTGGGTAACAACAAATACTATATCCAGAACAACATCACCAAAGACTATCTTACAAGAAACACTTATATGGTGGTGCTCGGTTCAGAACCCCACGCATTCACAGTTGATCTGAACGATGACGGATCTCTCATGATTTATTCAGAAGATCCCTACCCGAATTATTATATAGCTCAGGGTTATGATCCCTTTGAATTCAAGCCCCAAGAAAGCGACAGCGCAAAAATCTGGCTCTATTCTGCACCGAAAAAGGCTTCAGACGACACTACTGAAGAAGAGCCTGCCGTTCCCGAAAAGTACGTGCTCAAGCTCGTTGATTCAACCCTCCCCAACGGCGAATACGTTCTCAACATCAGCAACACAGTTATGTCAGACGAAGTGTATGCAACATGGGCTGTGGCTGCAGACACCGCAGTAACAGGCGTTGAATGGGCAAGCGCAGATGATCCCTACAAATATTTAAGCCTTAACACAAGCGCAGACAATATTTATGAGTTCACTAACCGAGGCGGCAACAAATATTACATTCAGAACAAGCACACAGGCGAATATCTCTGTGTAAAAGACTATTGCTTATGGCTCGGTGAAGATCCGTTTGAATTCACCGTTAACGTTAATAATAACGGCTCAATCGAAATTTCTTATACTGCCGCAAACGGAACCACATATCCCATTTTCCGTGAATGGGAATATTACGGTTTTGAACAGCCCTATGAGGACTACAACACCACAATCTGGCTTTATGAGCCTCAGTATCCCGAATCGGGAGACGGCGACGATACAGGTGACAGCGGCAACGTGAGCGGAGATTATCTTGAAAGAAAAGCTCTTTATGATATTCTTCATGAAGGTATCGAATACGATTATTCCGAATACACACGAGCAAGCTATGAAGCTTTGCTTGAAAAGCTCGAAGCGGGCGTTGCGGTTTACAAAAAAGCCGACGCTACCAAGGAAGAGCTTGCAGCCGCAACCGCAGCAATCAAAGCTGCAATCCAGGGTCTTAAACTGGATGTCAAAAAAATCGACGGCACTCTTTTCAAATACGGCTATAACAACTCAACAGGCACGGCTGATTATTCAAGCGGTGGTATTCTGATGAATGATATTGCCGTAAAACAAATGAAGACGGCTATCCTTGCAAACGAAAACATTCTGAACCAGATCAAAGAAATCATCGGTTACAACGACGCAAGCTTCGGCTGGACTGGAACCAAAGCAGACGAAGTTCTCGAAAAAGCCGTTGAACTGTACGCAGAGATTTACACCATGCAGTTCACAGGCGTGCCTTACACAGGTTCACCCGACAGAAACGGTGTTTCAAACTCAAGCTATCTGTATAAAGACACCACAATCACTCCCCTTACCGCATGGAACATCTGGACAAAAGCAAACACCCACGGCGCAACTGACCCCGTCGGCATCCACGACGGTGTTTCGCTCCAGGGTCTTGCAAGCTCAACTCTCGATGACGGTGTCATAACCTCTCATTCCGCTTATACATCCGCCCTCTCATATGCGAACGACGGCCCCGAAGAGGGTGATTCAACCATGTATGATATCGAATATTATACATACGGCTTCGACACCGGTTCACAGTATAAAGAAGTAACTCTCGAATATCTTTCGGGCATCAGCGTTTATTTCCCCGATTTGTTCACAAAGGAAAGCCTTGATGTAAACGGCAACGCAACCGAAGCAACATCGGGTCAGTTCTCGAAATATTATTGGGATACCGAATTCCCCATGTTCATCAGCACCGATGAATACGGCGTAAACACTTATCATTACGACAGTAAAGACACTCAGTATCTTATCCAGGCTTCGTTCAACGATGCCGAACATAAGGTAAACATGGAACTCAACGACGTCGGTAAATGGTGGGTTAACGGCCCCAACAACGGTAACGGCTCAGGCTTCTTCCCCTTCAACTATAAGCAGGGAACAACCAATTATAATGGTGAAGACGCAGTTTATCACTACGGCTTCACATTCGAGCATAGCTTCTATATTCCCAAGGGCGGTAAACACGTTAACGGAGAAGACGTTATATTCAACTTCTCAGGCGACGACGACGTTTACGTTTACATCGACGGCGTTCTTGTTCTTGATAACGGCGGTCTTCACGGTGCCCGTGCGGCAAATATCAACTTCACGGAATGTTCAATCAATTATCAGTATGCAATGGACGTTGCTGACGGTCAGCTCAAGGGCGGAGAATATGAAACAACGTATTCTTACAACGCTTATATCGAAGACCCCGATGCAACGGGATATAACGCAGACACAATCGCCGCAATCAACAAGCTTCACGAAGTTATTTCCGACGGCGAAGTTCATACTCTGAACTTCTTCTATCTTGAACGAGGTGCATCCGACTCCAACTGTCTGATATCGTTCAACCTTTCCGAGACATCGGAAGAAGTTAAAATCATCGACCAGAATCTTACTCTCGACTACGGTCTTCCAGTTGAATACGATATCACCGAAAACAACGTGATTTCGCAGGCCGCTCTTGATAACGGCGTTGAAATTGAGTATCTCGGTATTTGTGCAGTAAACATAGATTACACTCCGACCTACACATTTGAATTGCCAAAAATAATTATTCCTTTTGAAGATGATGTCACTTACACCATTGACGGAATGAAATACGGCACCTGCACGATTGACAACAAGGGTAACGTTTCCTACTCCCTTGAATCAACCAATATGAAGGAATCGGAAAACTTCTATGTTGTTGCCAAAATCACGGGTGACCCGACTTATGCGGAAGAAGTTGTTTACTATCAGGTAGAAAAAACAACCTTCATTCCCGCAACAGCAATTTATTACGAGGACACCTTCGACACCATAACCTATACGGACGGTAAAGTTGCCACAAACTATGACAACACCGCAAATGAGTACGGTTTGTGGAAAACAGACGGCAAGCAGGCAACAACCCTCAAGCAGACTGCCGACCTTACGGACAGTGAGGCAAACCCCTACAGTTACGAAACAAACTATATGTCATTCGCCGAATACAGCGGCGGCTCGATTCACTACGTTGACGTAAGTACAAAAAACAATCCCAGCTCCAAATTCAGCGGCGGAACGGGCGGTAAATGGCCCACAGTTGAATTCGATTTCACAGGTACGGGATTTGACCTTATCAGCATCACCGACTGCACAACGGGTGCGTTCAGCGTTATGGTCAAGAACGATAAGGGCGCAGTTGTCAGAAATCATGTTATTGATACTTTCTACGGCTATAACTACGGCAGAATCTATGCCGATGCAAACGGACAGCCTTCGCTTGACAGCACTCTCACACCTATGTACAAGTCAGAAAACGGTGCGTGTACGGTTGATGAAAGATACTATGACGAAAACGGCAAAATCACCGATGCCGCTCATTATTACGATACCGACGGCAGTGTTACCAAAGAAGTCCGTTATTATGATGAAAACGGTGCTGTTACCGATGTTGCTCATTATTATGATGCGGACGGCAACATAACCGAAACAGAAACAGAGGCTCCAACCTACGCTTGTTCTTATGCCTTTGCTTACGGCTGGGTTCTTGCCTCCGAAGGTTCGAAAGAAACTCTTTATCAGATTCCCGTCATAAAGATAGAAAATCTTGAATACGGCAGCTACAGTGTTGTAATAACGCCCACATTCACAAGTGCATTCCGTCATTCGTCCGTTGCAGAAGATGGCACTAATTACTACAGAGTATATCTTGATGCAATCAAAATCTATTCACCCGCAGGTGTTGAAGATGATATCAAAGATGCTGACGTAAAGAAAGCATATTCAACCGATGATGAGCTTTACCCGAGCTATCTCGAACTCAAAAATATGCTTATCGGTGCAGATTCACTCTCTGAAACCGACACTCAGGGCATTATCTTCATCGACGGTATCGCCGCTCTCGATAACGATATTGAAACCTATAAGAGCGCAGGTCCCAACAACGAACTTTATCTTGCAAAAGACCAGGCTGTTGCATTCGAAATCTGGGCAACCTCTGTTCCCACAGATGTTCAGCTCGGAACCAAGCTTGCCTGCGGTGAGCCTGACCTCACGGTTTCATACGCATCAAAAACAACCGATATCGATATCAAAACGGCAACCGATATTTATTATTCGCTCAACACCGTTCTGCCGAACGATGCGAAGCTCACATGGAGGCAGGTAAAAGGCAGCGACGGTAAAAACTATTACACAACGGGAACGGTTGTTATTCAGAACACGGGCACTGCTGACAGCGTTCTTTCAATAACCAATCTTAAATGGACATTCTCTCAGAACGGCGGCAAGGGATATTTCAGAATTCCTACTCCCGTTGAAGACGAAAACGTTACCGTATCATCAACTACGGGCACTCAGCAGGTTGCATATTCGCTTATGCGAATGAGAACTGCAGCTCTTGATGTTGAACAGATCGGCGAACCTGAGGTTGTTACCGACGAAAACGGCAGCAGCACAATCACGGTCAAACTCAGAACCGAGTCGGAAGTAACTTCTCTTGAAGTCTGCGACGAAAAAGGCAGACCTGTAAATCCGAAGAATGTTGAGTATTCTTCATCTCCCGTCGAGGGCGAAGATGCAATTGAATGGACCGTAACAATCACAACCAACGAGTACGGCACTCACACCTACACGGTTGCAGGTGCTTATATGAACGGCTACACAGACTATTCAAAGTCAATAACCGTTAGCGTAACTATCGAAGCACCTCCTGCCGATGAGCCTTCGGATGATCCAACTGATAAACCCACCGATGATCCCACTGATGATCCGACAGACGATCCTACTGATGATCCTACCGATGATCCGACAGACGAACCCACAGATAACCCCGCAGATGATCCTGCTGACGAACCGACAGACGATAAGAGCTGTCCGTTCTTCGAATTCATCATCTGGGTTTATAACCAACTCATGAAACTTACCAAAGCAGTTTTGTCACTGCTCGGAATAAAAATCTGATGCTGTAAAAGGAGGTAGCGTAAAAATTTGAAAAAGCCCTATATAAAACCCGCAATCGCTTTTGAAAGCCTCGCTATTACAGCAAACGTATCTTCGGGATGCGCCCTTCTTGCTACAAACAGTGCAGAATATTCCTGCCCCGTTATCGATGAGGAATCGGGATGGACCATTTTTTCCGATTACACCCTCTGTATGATAACCCCCACTCCCGATGACACAATCTGCTACGATATTCCGCTTGCCAACAGCAGCGTTTTCACATCGTAACCAAACTCTGAAAAGAAACGGAGTTCTTCATACCCAGAACTCCGTTTCATAAAAAGGTGTTTTTATGAAAAAAAGATATATCGCAATCGGAGCCGTAATCCTGATTGCAGTTGCGTTGCTTGCTGTTGCAGTTATAAAACATCATTCGGATAAAAACCAAGCCCTGACCGTCACAACCGTCGGCAATTTTGAAAAAGCTCAGCTCGGTGTTACCGTTGACGGCTGGCTGAAAATTATCGGAATCAATGAGTATAACGGAAGGCTTGCGGTTATCGCAGAAAACGTATCAGATACCGATGTTGAATACGCACTGCTTTCAGTTAAAACAAAAAGCGACACACTTACATTCAATATTTCCGCTCTGCTGAGCGGAACAAAAGCCGCACTTCTGTGTAACGAAGAGGTCGCAAGCGACCCCTCGGAAGTTTACACCGCATGGCAGATAAATGATATAATTATCTTTGAAGAACCGCCCTCTATGAATGACGACAAATTTGAGCTTCAGATTCTGGACGGTTCGTTATCCGTCAGAAACATCTCAGGCAAGGATATAGAATCCGATATATATGTTTATTATAAGGACAAAGACGACGATGTGGTCAACGGCAGTATAACATATAAATTCCGTGTTGAAGGCCTCAAAGCAGGCTCACAAACTTTTGTGAAAGCACCGGAACTCAATGAAGATAACTGCCGGATTATATTCACTGATTATGATAACAACCAATTATAAAATCGGCAACTTCACCGCAGAAGTGAAGTCACGGATTCCTTTTCATAACACCAAGCCCTATTCACTTTTTGCCTGCAACACCGGGCAGAGCGATTTCAGCGTAAGCCTTGAATTCTCGTCTGTTCTTCCGTCCGGAATCGAAAGCCCGTATTATGAGGCACATGACAGAGTTTGCATTTATGAAAACGGAATTCTGAAATGCTGCTATATATCCCGCGATAATGAAGATGATTATTATGCCTGCCGCACGGTTGACGGCAAAAACATAAGCATCATCATCGATGAAAAATACAGCAATCTTCTACGCCCCGAAGTGGTGTTTTCGCTGATCGGCATCGAAGAGCTCGTTGCCGAAAGCGGCGGATGCATTCTTCATTCCTCGTTTATCGAAAAAGACGGCTGTGCAATTCTTTTTACGGGTCCTTGCGATATCGGCAAATCAACGCAGGCAAATCTGTGGAGAAAACACGCCGATGCCGTTGTGGTCAACGGCGACAAAACATTTATTTTTGAAAAAGACGGTATCTTTTATGCCTCGGGAATGCCTTTTTCGGGGTCTTCAAAAGATTGCCTCAACAGAGTATTGCCATTGAAAGCCATAGTCAGGCTGCAGCAGGATAAATCAAATCACCTCTGCAGTCTCGACACAACCAAGGCTTTCTACAAACTTTATAAAAACTGTTACCCCGTGCCCTATTCACGGGAACTTACGGGCAGACTGATTGATTTTATTCAGCAGATAAGTCAAAATGTGCCCGTGTATGATTATGCCTGCCTTGCAGATGAAAGTGCGGTCAGGTATCTGGAGAGAGAATTATGCCCGCTGTTACAGAGCCTTTGATGGTCAAATATCTTCACGACAAAGGCATTCGTGAAGGCATACCCGTTTCCGGCACATTTGAGCTTACTCAGAGATGTAACTTCAACTGCGAAATGTGTTATGTTCACGACTGCATCAAGAAAACGGATTCTCTATCCGCAGAGAATTGGATTGAGCTTGCCCGTCAGGCAAAAGATGCGGGCACTGTTTTCCTGCTCCTCACGGGCGGCGAGCCTTTGCTCCGCGAAGATTTTGAAGAAATTTACCGAGTTCTTTCAAAAATGGGCTTTCTTATTTCAATCAACACAAACGGCAGTCTTATTGAAAAATATACAGAGCTTTTCAATGAGCTCCCCCCCACCCGCATAAATATTTCTCTCTACGGTGCGGATAATTCCGTATATAAAAGACTTTGCCGTAATGATTCATTCGATAAGGTGATAAGCTCAATCAAAAAAATGAAAGACCTCGGCATAGCCCTGCGTCTTAACACTATTTTCACCCCCGAAAACATATCCGAATATAAAAAAATTGCGGATATTTCAAAAGAGCTTTCAATTCCCCTCAAACCAACCACATATACCTATCCGTCCGTCAGACTCGGCAGCGAAAACAAGGATTCGCGTTTTTCTCCCGAGGAAGCGGCAGAATACATTGCACTTATCGACGAATACCGTTTTGATAAGGATTTCTATCTTGAAAGGACTAAGAACATAACTCTGCTCCCTAAAGGACCAACGGAAAACAAGGTTCGCTGCAGAGCAGGCAGAGCTTCTTTCTGGATAACCGCAGACGGCACTATGCTCCCTTGCGGTATGATGCCCGAACCCGCTGCAAAGCCTCTTGAAATCGGCTTTGAAAAAGCGTGGCAGGATATCAGGGCGGCAACGGATATGATAAGGCTTCCGGAAGAATGTCTTTCCTGCAGGTATTCGGGCATATGCAATGTGTGTGCGGCTATGTGCAAGGCGGAAACGGGTGATTTTGGCAAAGTGCCTCACTATGTCTGCCGGATGACAAAGCATCTGTTTACCCTCGCAGAAAGGAGCACAAGCGAAAATGACAATCAAAAAAGAAATGATCCTGCGCAAAGTGGGGAATGATGTTATTCTCGTTCCCGTCGGCAATGCGCTGAAGGATCATAACGGCCTGTTTATGCTCACAGAGTCTGCCTGCTTTTTGTGGGAACATCTTACCGAATGCAATTCGGTGCAGGAACTCGCAAAAAAACTCTTTGATGAATACGACGTTACAAAAGAACAGGCTCTCGCCGACACAAAGGAATTCCTCGGCATTCTTCTTAAACTTGATATAATAGAAATATAATTGGTATAGATAAAAAGCGTGCAGCTCAAACGAGTTGCACGCTTTCTTTATGCCGTTTTGACGGTATCTTTATTGAGTTCAATATATTCGGTTATCTGTTCAAACGCATCTTTGCACTTAAGTCTGATTGTGATTCTTCCGCCTTCGTGAACAAGAATTTCTTCGATAAGCTCCGTAACAACAGGCCTCGTGAGCTTGTTTATGTTGCCGAGCTTTGTGAATTCGCTGATGAATGAATTATTCTCCATTCCGTTTTCCTGCTCTTCAATTTTTTCTTTAACAGACTTTATTTTCTCATCAATCCCCTGAATTTTCATCTGAAACTCATTCTTCAGATTCATATATTCCTCTTTCGTGATATTCCCTCTTTTCCAATCGGGATACAGTTCAAGAATCATATTATTATGGAAATCTCTGTCTTTGAGATGCTTATCCAGGGCTTTTCTCAGAAGATCCGATTTATTTTTCTTTTTTTCGCTTGAATTTATGGCTTTTATGATTTCATCGTATTCGGTTGCAACCTCAACCATTTTCTGCAGAAAAACAAGCACTGCATTCTCGATTTTATCGATTCTGATTGTGTGATTGGTACAGGCACCCTTGCTCATTTTTCTCGCTGTTGTGCATCGGTAATAATGATATTCTCCGTAGGAATGCTTGTTTGATTTCTTGCTCATTCCTCTGCGACAATCCGCACACTTCACAATTCCCGCAAACAGCTCAACATCCTTCTTCTGTGGAGAAGTTCTTGTGTTTCGGTTAAACAAAGCCTGCGCTTTATCGAATGTTTCTCTGTCAATTATGGCTTCGTGCGTACCTTCAACAACATACCATTCTTCTTTAGGCATAGCAACACACTGCTTGATTTTATAGCTGAGTTTCTGGTTTTTACCCTGAATCATATTACCAAGATACATCTCATTTTTAAGAATACGGCGAACAGAGCTTTCGGGCCACAAGCCGTCATTTATCTTCCCCGCAGGATGCTTATAATCAAAGCCTTTAAGTTTCTTATACATTGACGGATTCGGCACTGCCATTTCGTTAAGCTCACGGGTTATACCGAGAATGCTCATCCCCGAAACATACTTTCCGAATATCATTCTGACAATCTCTGCCGCCTCCTTATCAACAATCAGCTTGTGGCGGTCTTCGGGATCTTTCTGATACCCGTAGGTTGCAAACGAGCCGATAAACTGCCCGTTTATGCGCCTCATATTAAGCGTACCTCTGACGTTTACGGATGTTGCCGCAGAAACGCTTTCGTTGATAACATTGGTAACACCGATGGTTATGCACTGCGTAACGGCATTCATATTGTCCGAAGCCGTATCAACTGAATTGTTGACCGCAATAAGTCTGACGGAGTGACGCACAAAAAAATTCTCAATATAATAACCACCGTCGGCATAGTTTCTGCCGAATCTCGAGAGATCTTTAACAATAACGCACTTAACCCTGCCCGCCTCAATATCGCATTTCATCCGTTCAAATCCCGGTCTGTCAAAATCCGTTCCCGTGCAGCCGTCATCTATATAAAAATCATAGAATTCAAGCTCGGGATGAAGTTTCAGGTATTCTTTAAGTATTTCTTTCTGCGACAAAACAGAATCGCTCTCATCCTTGTCGCGGTCTTCTTTTGAAAGACGGATATAAAGAGCAGTCTTGCAAGGGGCGAAATTCCCATGAAGCTGCTCTGATACCATAGTATTTTTATGCATAGTCAAGCTGCCTCCGTTTTTCCGGCGGCACAGTTATCATACGGCTATATTATACTGCACCGCTTTTTGAATTTCAACTTGTAATATATCCCGCCGAAATAACATCCGCCAGCATTTCCGAAAAATCCTTTCCGCCTCCGAATTCAACTTTAACAACGGTACTGTCAACCCTGAAAAGATAAGGATTACCGACCTGTGCAATAAAATCGTCTGCGCGCTGTTTCTTCGCGGTATTTCGGTTAACCTCTGTTCTTTTCAGATCAACAAGTTCATCGGCGTTGCAGGTCAGAATATCGGCATTTCTGAGCATTTTAAGATCATTCACCGTCAAATCACTCCTTGTGAAGTGATTTTTGGCCAATCTTCCTCTTCTTATTCGTGATAATTATTCTGTATCAAATCCGTTAATCAATTTATCGCTCCTTTCGGTAAGTTTTCTTTAGTTATGACAGATTTGCCCGCAAAACAAATTAATTTTCGCGGTCCGATTATCAAATAATTTTGTGCACACATGTCCAGCCGCCAATGACTCAATTTCATCACCGAACAATAAAAAAGGCAGAGCTTATTGTACTTCCCCGGCATACCATTTTGCAGGCGGCTCTCCTGTTATTGTTTTGTTCAGCTCATCTCCATTCGCCTGTATTTGTTTTAGTTATGACAGAACAAGTCAAAAAAGTTACAGTTTTTATCAACTCCTTTCAGATTTATTGCCGTTCATATCCCGACTCGCCTTTCCTCTTGGCGCGCTGTCTTTTAAGAGTCACGGCAAGCTTCTCCGAGGTCGGTTTTATCGGGGCGGTCATTCAGTTTTCAAGGTGCGTTGCTGAGTGTGAATACAAAATATCACCTTTTCATCTTCTTTTGTTAACTGCCAAAACCACAAAACCGATTTTGTCATAGCTTTTTTCGCTTTTTTGTTCCCTATTTTATTTTTTAGAAATTTACATATGCAACTGCAACAAACACAACCCCTTGTTTTTTGTTGTATTGCACAAGAAGAATTCATCTTTAAATGTTGAATTAATTTTTTGACAACAAAAAACCTTGAAAATCATTACTGATTTCCAAGGTTTTCGGCTTTATTAAGTTGTTTATCAAAGGTTTTTGCGGAAATAAAGCACTTTATTCTCCTTCAAAAACTGATTAACGGTATCAATATCAACGAACAGCATATACTTGAGAATATGCTTGTACGCTCTGATTCTGATTGTTTTTGCATCAAGATTTATTCCGTAAGATCTGAACAAGCCTTCCGCAACCAGATAGTCAATTTTGAATGTCCAGCAGATATTTTTGAGCGTTTTAAGATCGGGAACATAATCACTGCGCTTCATTATGCGGTCATATGTAGCATCGCTCATAAGAGTTTTTATTTTAAAAGTGCTTCTTTGAATATTGTTGTTATAAAAGATTGTTTGTAAGGCTATATGAGGCATAGCCATTGAATCTTTTATTGATTTTGTTTCACGCCTGAACTTTTCTTTAACAAAGTCCAGCATATACCTCTGAAAAATCTGATAGTTGATATTGCGGTAATCGATTTCCTTCTGAAAAATCTCTCTGTCCGCAACAAATTCAGGCACGGGTGCAGTTATAAATCTGTTGATTCGGGTAGGATTATTGTTGAATTTCTTTTTTGCGTAAACAGGAACTCTGACTTCCGTTTTGTTCTTGATAATCCGCTTCGGCTCCTTAAGAGGAACAGGCTCCAGAATAAAGATGTCATCATCGGGAACCACATCAAATATATCAAGTTCGGGAACAAATTTTAAATCAAATTCATCGTCCATATTAATCCTCCGTATCAACAAAACTTAGTCTCTGTTTTACCGTCAACAACATCAACGATGCAATATTTTCCTGCATTTGCAAGAGCACCGGGATTGATAACAAGCAGATTTCCGTCTTCTTCACAGTACTGAATATGAGTATGACCGTAGAGACAAATATCTGCCCCTTTTTCGAGTGCAGCCTTCTTGATTCTGCTCAAATCCTCTTTTACACGGTATAAATCACCGTGAGAAGCAAAGACCTTCTTGCCTGCAAAATCAAAAAGCTCATATGCGTCGGCGTTTGAATCGAAATCACAGTTACCTTTGACTTTTACGCTTTTAATTTTCGGGTCAAACATAGTGATATCTTCAAACTTTTCCAAACCGTCGCCAAGAAAAACAAACAGCTTCGCATCATTTCTGTGCTCCGCGATTATTCGCTTGAGAAAATCTTTATCGTTATGCGAATCAGACAGAACAATCATTCTCATAGCCATTACAACTCCTTGTGGTTGATTATAATGCAAAGTTATAAAGAGGTCATATAAGTACAACTATCTCAAACGATTAATTCGAGCTATATTTTTTAATTCGTTCATTCAACCAATTAACTTGGCGTTTAACAATCCTTCCAGGAACACTTACCATGATAAACGTTACGCTTTCTTATCTAAAACGTTTCAATAATTTTTTCATAATCATCACCGAATCTTTCTCAAAAGACTCTTAAAAAACAGATAAAATTTATTCTTATACAAAAGTTTATGAGTTTTTGTGGCCTTAACTAAAAACTCCTCGTGACCCTTAGGCCAGTACACCTTAGACCTTCTGCCTGCCTTTTCAATGGGTTGGTTAAAAATGCTCACTAAAAATTCTTCTGCATTCTTAAATGTTTCAGAAATATAATGCTCATCATTAAATATTGGTTCATTAAGCATTTGCAAATACAGCTCATCATTATTATCAATCTCTATAACTCTTTTCACTGCATCTTCGACTGTTTCATATTTTGCAACATTTATAAATGCTTTCGGATTAAATATTCTTTCTATTTCAGGATCTCCGTAATAAATAGGAATTGTTTCAGAATAAAAAGCATCCATTATTTTTTCAGTATTAAATCCATTATTAACTGCACTTTCAACACACAATGAGAATTTACACTTCTTTTGAAATTCTGTTTTGCTGTTATCCTGAAACCTTACTTGCTCATCACAATTCCTCAAAAACTTACCGGGACTATCCACAAATTTATATTTTGACAACTCATTAAACAACCTGCTTCTGTAATTGTTTTCCGAATCATAACTTGCTATAAGATTTGCAAATTTTGTTTTGTTTTTCAACGTACTACGATCAAAACAGTTTTTCCTGTTTTCAATTTTCACTCTTTCCCCATCATAACCAAACATACTTGCCGGAAGAAAAAAGTTTCTGTCGCTAAAAATTATAGGATAACTGCATATGCTATAGTCCACCAAATTAAAATCAGGAATATAGTTTTCTCCGGAATACATTATTCTGATTTGATTCATTCCGCAATATTCGTACAAATCAAAACATGAACATATAACATAATCCGCATCCTGACATTCTACTATATCGAAATTGTTATCCAACGTTTTATATAGCCATGTATCTTTTAACTTAACTCCATTTATGTAGCCTTGACTTTGAAAGCCGACAAATTTAATCTTTATTGTTTTTTTCATTTGAAACTCCATTCTATAAAACCAGAACCTTTGAGAAAGAATTCAAGAAAATCCCTTTGATAAGTCATTTGAAATCTGTATATCAAAAGCCGTTCTGATTCGAATCCATATTCTATCCTTGCACAACCTTCTATTTAATTTTTAAAACAAACTTCAATTTCGATTTTAAGAATCTAAAAATATTACACAGTGCGCCAAAAACACTATTATTTAAAAATTTATACAAACCGGAATTTTTAGTTTTTAAACCAACAAGAATAGTCTGCCAAAGATACAATCCTTCTTCCAAAGCTTTTCTCGTCGAAAAATGGAGAAGTGCGCAGTCTTCAAACTTTTTGCCGTTTTTATCGGTTACATCAAGCTTTCCTTTGATTATATCAATTTTATTTATTGTGTATTTTGAAGGTAAAGCAATACATTTTGAAGTGCTCGGTTTCGCATGACAAAGAAATCCATTTATACCCATTGCAATATTAAATATAGGGTCATCGCGAAGATCTTTTCCACATAACAAAAAAGGATATGTGCCGAGCAATGGATCCTTTCCTATATTTTGAGATATCCTGATACAATCATCGTACATTTTATGACATTTTTGACCTTTTCTAATAAATATGTAGCCTGGATTAAAAAGCGGAACTATCGCTTCTTTAGAAAGTTCAGGAATAAGTTCAAACAAACGATTTCTTGTTTCCTCCGTTTTAAACCAAGGCTCCAATCCACCTGCATTCCATCCAAAACTCGAGCAATCAGATTCGTGGGACAACAACTCCCAAAAGAAATCAAGATTTCTGTATATAAGGCAATCAGGTTCAATAAAGATTGATTCATCATAAGGTGATTTAATCAGCAAAGAAAATTTATCCATATAATTACCGTTTGCTTTTTCAAGAACAACAACATCATCAAATAAATCAGTATATTGATTTTCTTTGTCACAAATAATGGCGAACTGAACACCCGGATTATGAAGTCTGAACGAAGCAAGCAAATTAGCAGCCATTTTATAATAAATCTCTTTACCGGTTGCCAAAGTAACAAATCCTCTAACCATAATATCACCATAAATCTAAATTTTTATAATATATAATAATATCATTAAGCAAAACAATTTGTCAACTGGCAACAACCCGCAATCATATTTTAACACAGTTGTATTGCATTTTGGGTTTCTTGGATATATAATATAATCATCACATTTAAAAGAGGTTGCAACATGAGAGTTTTGATTTATTATCCGCCCAACAAACTGGGAATGAGCGATTTCAGAAAAACCGATTATTCCACCCTTGCCGAAAGAGCAAAAAAAGAGTTGGATGGCAAAATTCCTAACTTTGGTAACAAGGTTTGGCTACAAGGCATTTTATCCGAAATCGATGTTAAAGAAACAACATACGAGTTTGGATATGATGAGTTATCAGAAAATTTCATCAATCACAACTACGATTGTGTTCTTTTGCCTTTAGCAAATTGCTTCCATTTGAATTGGGCGCAATATATGGAAAAAAGAGCATCTCATATCAGCAAACTTAAAATTCCGGTTTACGTTATCGCCTGCGGAATACAAGCTAAATCGTACGATGAAATAGATACTTTAGTAGGGGCAATAAAAGAACCCTCAACCAAATTTATAAAATCAGTTTACAATACCGGCGGAGAGTTCGCTCTCAGAGGATATTTCACGGCAGAGTTTTTCAGTCGTCTCGGTTTTAAAGACGCCGTCGTAACCGGTTGCCCTTCAATTTTCCAAATGGGGCGAAACCTGACAATTTCCAACGAAAAGGTTCCAAAAGAAGATTTCATCTCTACTATCAACGGAACATTTAAACTACCGGTTATGGAAAAATGTATCAAAACATCTGATTTTATTTGTCAAGATATATATGGAAAAATGCTTTATGATCCGGAATATTTTGTATCAAATCCAATTGATTTTCGAAGAATTCTAAAATATATAAAAAGAGGAGACTACGATTTTGTAAGAGCGTTAGCAAATAATAAAATAAAATTATTTGCCGACACGCAACAATGGATGAGTTATTATGTTCACAACAATGTCAGTTTCTCATTTGGAAGCAGAATCCACGGAACAATAATGCCCATTCTCTCAGGTGTTCCTTCATTGTGCTATACCACAGATGCAAGAACACGTGAAATGGCAGAATTTTTTGATATACCTCATATTACTCCTTCTCAAAATCCTTCAAAAAAAGATATGTATGAATGGTATTGCGAAACTGATTACAGTACTTTTAACAATAATTTCTCCAAGAGATTTGATGACTTCGAAAAATTCTTGCAAAAATGCGGCTTGGTAAAAAAAATCAATCAAAAAAACTCTTTTATGAAAAAAACTGCAGAAAGATTCGAGTATCCGGAAATAGTTAATATTAGACATATTAATGCTTTGAAAAAAACTGTTTCTCGCAATGAATTACTATTTGCATCATTAAACTACCATTTCAAAAAATAATCTTTCACTATCATATCACAAAACAGCCACTGTGTTGCAGTGGCTGTTTTTATTTGTCATATCAAAGTTTAGCAAAGAATAATAGAACAATTAACGCCTTAACTCCTTATATAACAGCCATATAATTTATTATAATTTCTGTTGATTTCTTATTATTTATCATCGCCTCAACCGCTTGACACACAAGCGGTTCGGAGATTCAAAAATATAAATATACATATCCGCAAAAACATTTACAGTTCAAAAGAATTAACTACATTTTTCAAAAAACATCTACATTTTTGTCCTCATCTGTCATAACTAAAATCCTGCTATATTGTCGCATTTTGCGAACTTCACTATCGCTCCGTCAAAGAACGATTCCGTGCCGTTTTCGTCGTGTTCATAGGCTATAGGAAACGGCATTTTAACACACAAATCAACATCCTTTGATTCGTTAAAAAGCCAAGGGATAACAAGGAATGTGTATCTCATCAGTGTGGCTTTTATCGCCTCTGCAGCTACGTCCTCCGAGAAACAAACACCTGCTTTTTTGCGGTATAATTCAACAGAATCATCATCACTGTTGTCAACGCAATATCTGACACGTTTACCGTTACCGTCAACGCAAAAAATCTTTTGCCAATCGGCAAAATTCATAAGTAATTGTTGGACTTCGGCTATGATTTTTTCGTTGTCATAATCTGCCCATCTTTCGATTAATGTCATTTTCGTCATCCTTTCATCGTTTTGTTACCGTTTTACTATTGCATTTTTGTACCTCCATCCGTCATATTTAATTTAATTATGACAGATACAAATTCTTTCAATCATCAAAAACATCAAAAGTGCACTTTGCACCTAATTTAAATCCGTTTTTGAATGATTCTTTACTTGTTTCCGAATTGACATACGTCCACGCATCAACATACTGTTCAAACAAAACAAGATTGTCACGGTCCAGATTCTCAAGCAATTTTCTTTCTGTTTCCGAAAGCACAAAGCTTTTCTTCCTGAACTTCTGTGACTTGTTCAGTTTAGTCTTCTGCGCATTGATATTTCCGAAATACAGATCATCAATAAACATCTCACCCACCTCCTCTTCATTTAAAACTCCCTATGTCTTGATTGGTTGTTTTAGTTATGACAGATGGGTGGGTGAGATAATATGCAAAAACAACAACACAAAATAAAATCCGCCCCAAATTGTACTTTACATACAATTCGGAGCGGATTTTATTAACACAATATTTATTTTAAAACTGAAAATAAATAAACGGATTACTTCCTGTATAAGCAAAAATAACAAGCAAACCAATCGCTGTTATAAAGATTATCTGATGACTCATTTTGTCGGGTTTAAGTATAGGATAGAATCCGCTTACAGTCTTCTCGTTGTTCTTTTTGGCAAATATACAAGCTATTATTGTGGCGATAACAACAGCAACAACGCTTACTACAGACCATGTATAAACCTGCAGAATACCGTCATTCCAGCAGAACATCTGCTTGTAAAGCGAAAATGCCGTAGAGAAGTCATCAGCTCTGAAAAGAACCCAACCAAAACATACTGCTATATATGTACAAAGAGTACTTAAAGCATTTGTAAACGTGTTACCTTTTTGGCCTTTTCTGATTCTCTTGAAAATTTTGTGAACACATAACAAAACACCGTGCAGTGCACCCCAAAGAACAAAATTCCAACTTGCACCGTGCCATAATCCGCCGAGAATCATTGTTATCAGAAGATTGGCATAAGTTCTTGCAACACCTTTCCTGTTTCCGCCAAGCGAAATATAAAGATATTGCTGAAGCCATGAAGAAAGACTGATATGCCATCTCTTCCAGAATTCACTCGGATTCTTCGAAATATAGGGCATATTGAAATTTCTGTTAAAATCATAGCCAAGGCATTTTGCACAGCCTACCGCCATATCGGAATATCCCGAAAAGTCGAAATAAATCTGTATAGAATATGAAACAACCGCGAAAATTACCGAAAAAGAATGGAATGCTTCCGGTTTTGAAAAAACGTCGTCAACAAACACTGACAAATGATCAGCAAACACAACTTTTTTGAACAATCCGAAAACAAATATCTGGGCTCCGGTTATGACGTTTTCTTTTGTTATTCTTCGGTCTTCATATAACTGCGGAATAAAATCCGATGCCTTAACAACAGGGCCTGCCACAAGCTGAGGGAAGAACGACACATATAAAGCAACATTCAAAAAGCTTTCGCTTTTAATATCTTTCCGCATAACATCAATGGTGTAACTCATTGATTGAAAAGTATAGAACGATATTCCGACCGGAAGAATTATGCTGAGTGTTCCTAAATTTTCAATTTTAAAAGCAGTTGAAAATGATTCGAGGAAAAAGTTAAAGTATTTAAAGAAACCAAGGATTACAAGAGGAAATGCAACTCCGAGAAATTTGAAGAATCTGCTGTATTTCTCTTTACTTATGTTCCGAGCCGAAATGTACGCAATAAAAGTCAGACTCAGCATCAGGAAACAGAACCGCCAGTCCCACCATCCGTAGAAAACATAGCTTGCAATAAGAAGAAATATATGTTTGAATCTTCTCACATAAGGTTCTGCAACTTTTCTGCCTACAGCTTTGCTTTCAGCCACAAGCAAAACTGAAAAAACTATTGCAAAAAATATAAAGAATTCAATGCTTGAAAAAACCATTTTACTCTTATGCTCCAATCAGATTGTTCTTTTCCAAAGCGGAAATATGCTCATACAAAACATTAGCTATAGTTTCATGACCGTATTTATTCAGATGACCAACGCCTATCGCTGTATTAGAAAAACCATGAGGAAGCTTGTTTGTTTCGCAATATTTCTTCGAAAACTCATCGCGCATATCTATAAAATCAATACCGTTTCGGTGACAAGCGGATACAAAAATTTTCTCTTCCGAACTTGATTTATAAGAAACCACATTTCCGCCTTCGTCTATGTTCAGACTTGTATTAAGCATTATAATAAGTCTGATACCGTTTTCTTGAGCAATAATTTTCATGTTATACAGAAGCTCATTTACCGCATGTTCATAAGCGCTATTGTAATCTGTTTCATTTTCCGAAGATACATTTTCATTTTTATTATCATTTTTCTTTACATCAAAGTCCATCTTATCGAGCTGATAATAAACACATCTGACAAACGGGATCTTCTGCAAAAAAATCAATATAGGATTGGCAGATGAATGTATCTTTTTTACTGTCCCTGCTGAAATGTTTTCTATATCATCCATTGACAAATCAACACTGTTAACCTCAATAACCACATATTTGCTCGGCTTAAACTCATCAACCGCATTTTCAAGATTATTGAAGCATATTGCTGCCGTATGACCGGAAACACCTATGTTATAAGCTCTGAAATCATTTCCGCTTGACACAGCAAATGAATTAAGAAGAGAAACATAATTTTCTTCTTGAGAAACATTGAATCCCTCTGTGTGTGATGAGCCCATAACAAGAATTTCGGGACTTACGCTATATTCAGTTGACAGATTATTAAAACCATTTGAATCTGTTTTACCCAAAGCAAAACCTTCAGTTCCTTTGGAATAGAACTTATCCGCTTCCCAAACATAATCGGTCGAGTTTGTTTTTGATTCGGAATGAACAGGCACATTGTAGTAAAAAAAGCACACTATATTCAGAATGACAAATGCTGCAACCGCTGAGCAAGCTAATTTAATTAAACATTTTATATTCAATCTGACATACTCCAATCAACATTCATATTGATGTTCAACCAGCTCTCCGCATTCCGTGATCCTGTAAACCCTTGTGCAGTACTGCAGCATACTGGGTCTGTGGGTAGTGATTATGCGGGTTCTGTTGGGATACTGTTTCATCATATTTGCAAGGACCGCTTCTTCCGTTTTTGCATCGAGGGCACTTGTTGCCTCGTCCATAACAACAATCGGAGCATCACGGAGAATAGCTCTTGCGATGGACATTCTCTGGACTTGTCCTTCAGAGAAATTGACGCCTTTTTCGCTGATTTCGGTGTTGATTCCGCGGGGTAATTCGCTGATGAAACTCCACGCATCGGCTGTTTTGAGAGCATCAATAATTTCTTCATCGGTTGCCTCGGGTTTAACAATTCTGAGGTTATCCGCAACCGTGCCCGAGAAGATTGCATTGCCCTGAGGAACATAGGAACAGAACCTTCTTGTGCACTCTGAAACAGGGATTTTTTCACCCTCTTTTGACTCCAGAATCAGCTCGCCTGAATCGGCTTCAACGAGGCCGAGAATGAGCCTGAGAAGCGTTGTTTTTCCTTCACCCGAAGGGCCTACAAAAGCAATTGTTTCGCCTGCTTCGGCTCTGAAAGAAACGTTTGCCACAACGGGTTTATCGCCGTCGGGATAAGTATATTTAAGGTCATTGCATATAATTGTAACTCCGCTTTCATCGGCGGATTTTTCCATTTTTTCAGCTGTTTTTGTATCCTTGTGTTCTTCAAGAGGAAGGTCGGTGATTTCCATTATTCTGCCCGCCGATGTGGCAATCGAAATCGCTCCGGGAATAAGCGAAACAAGGGATGAAAACGAACCTGTAAGCTGACCCGAAATCTGCAGAAACAGGGTCATTGTGCCGTAAGAAATCGCACCCTGCCAGAGTCTGTAAACGCCCCACCCGTAGCAGGTGTAAGCAACAATCAGACCGATAAGCGACATACAAAGGCTCATAATGATTGTGAATCTGTCGTGGTCGAGCTTGATTTTTCGGTGAAGCTGAAGATTTATTTTCATCTGATCGACGTATCTTTTTGTTATGTCAAAAGCCTTGATTGTCTGCAGATTCTGAATTGATTCGGAATAAAACGAAAGGATTTTTCCGTTCATTTCGCGGCTTTCTTTGTTATATTTACGCACCATTTTTGTTGTGATTTTAGAAGAAAAAACGAGGAACGGCGCACTCATAAACGCAAAAATCGCCATCGTCGGGTCATAATAAAGAACTACCGCAAGGCATCCGATGAACTGCGCGGAAATGGTGAAAACATTGGGAATATAAGAGATTATGCTGGTTGAAACAGCATTAACATCTCCCTCTATTCTGTTGAGAAGTTCGCCTGAATGATACCTGCGGATATCCTCCCATTTTGAATAGGTGACGTGCTCATAAACTCCGCTTCTTATCTCCATGCTTATCTTGCTTCCCACAACGCCTGCAATTCTCGAAACCGCCGCTCCTACAAGAATCTGAGTTACCGCAAACGTGACGGCAACAACGGCACTTTTGATAATCGTTTCCGTGTTGTGCGTAACAACGGAGTCTATCAGATATTTTGATGCAACGCTTGCACCGAGACCCATTGCAGTGCTCAGAAGTCCGATAACAACATAGAAAAATATCTGCAATTTATACTTTGAAACATATTTCAGAAGCCATTTCCATTCCTTGCCGAGCGAACGAAAAAGCTCGATATATTCACCGGGTTTTTTCATAAAATCCCCCTTGAGATTAATTTGCATAAGATACCCCATTTTAGTTGATTATAACATAAATCACAATATAATTACAAGATATTTTATATAAAAATAAATATAATATTATATTGACTTTTCAGAAAATATATAATATAATTTTTTTAATTATAATGGAGTAATGTGGACGATTATCTTTTTTGATTTTCGGCTGCGTTTGGCTATGAAGAAATTTTATTCTATCTGCAAAAAACTGATTTGCATTGAGGCGGACTTCTTCCCCGGTGATAATCCTCAGTGGGCGCAGTTTGAATCCGAAGCCGGCGAACCCGATATAAACATCAGCTGCGAAGTGTGTGAACCTTTCCCCGAAATGCAAGGTGAGGTCAGAGGCACCGCAAACGAGTTTACCGTTTCGGTTGACGGCGATTCTGTTTACCGCGCTCGGCCGATGGGCAATGTTGACGGCGTTCTCGTCCGTTATATTAACGGAAGTTCTGACTGCGAGGCTTATTTTACTTCGCAGAGCTTTCCGGTTATGATGGACAGCCGCTATATGTGGAGTTCGGTTTCGCTCGCTCAGATGCTTCTGCCGCAAAACGCATTTTTCCTGCATTCGTCGTTTATCTCGGTGGGCGGAAAAGCGGTTTTGTTTTCCGCTCCATGCGGAACGGGCAAGAGCACTCAGGCAGCATTATGGGAGAAACATCGCAATGCCGAAATCATCAACGGTGATAAGGCGGGTCTTGTAGTTGAAAACGGTGTTTACGCCTGCGGAGTTCCTTTCTGCGGAACAAGCAGAATTTGCAAAAACCGTGTTCTTCCTCTCGGTGCAATCATTTTGCTCGGTCAGTCAACAGAAAACAAAATCAGCCGCTTAACGGGAATCAGAGCATTGCAGGGTATTCTGCAGAATGTTTATCTTGATTTCCTTGCTCCGAACGAACAGCTGAGGATTTTCGATTTACTCATAAAGCTTCTCGAAACTATTCCCGTCTATTCGTTTGAATGCACTCCTGATAAAACCGCTGTTGATACTCTTGCAAACGCTTTGATTGACGGAGGTGTGATTGAATGAGTTTACCGTTTGAACTTTTCATGGCAGACCTTATGTCAAAAGCGGATAAAAATTCGATTCCTCTTTCGGGTGCATTTGAACTGACATCCCGTTGCCCTCTCGATTGCAAAATGTGCTATGTTCACCGCAAAGAAAACGATTGCGAAGCCATAAAGCAGGAAAAGAGCACGGAATGGTGGCTGAATCTCACCGAGGAAGCGAAAAACGCAGGTATGCTTATGCTGCTGTTAACAGGCGGCGAACCTCTGCTGAGAAAAGACTTCGAAGAAATTTATCTTAACGCCAAAAAATCGGGCTTGCTCGTTTCGGTTAATACCAACGGTTTGCTGATTGATGATGAAAAGATAAAGTTCTTTGCGGCGAATCCTCCGCAGAAGCTCAACATCACTCTTTACGGTGCTTCGGAAGAAACCTACCGTAATCTGTGTGGCAACGGCAAGGCATACAAAAAGGTAATCGAAGCAATAACCAAGCTCAAAGCGGCAGGCGTCAGCCTGAAACTCAACTACACCGTAACGCAATATAACCGCCACGATGCGGCGAAGATTTATGAGTTTGCAAATGAGCTCGGGCTCCCCGTTCAGACGGTAACTTATATGTTCCCGCCCGTCAGGGCAGGCGGCGAGGCAGAGCGAATGTCGCCCGAAGAAACGGCAAACGCAATGTTTGACTGCCATATGCTCGACTGGGGATGCGAAAAATTCAGAACCCACCTTGAAGCAAAACCCAATATCGTCAGAGACCCCGAAGCGGGCAACAAAATCCCCTGCCGTGCAGGAAGCAGCACCTTCTGGGTAACGTGGGACGGCAAAATGACCCCCTGCGGAATGATGACGAAGCCGATGTTTGAAATCGGCAATTTCAACGATGCATGGGGATGCATCAAAAAATCGAGAGAGAAAATTTTCCTTCCGTCCGAATGTATAACCTGCGAGCTGAGAAACTGGTGCGATATGTGCGCGGCAATTCCTCTTGCAGAGTCGGGCGAATTCGGAGTTGTGCCCGAATACGTCTGCAAAAAAGCGGCGGAATACAAAAAACTGTGTGACGGATTTATACAAAATCCGCAATAAACGATTTTGCCTTCACGGCTTCCTCTGATGAGTAAGCTGTCGCATAGCGACTGAAGGAGAGATAGATTTTGCGTAAAACAATAAAACGCAAACGCTTCTGCTTATTCTCTCCCTCCGTCTTTTGCTTCGCAAAATCCACCTCCCTCGTCAGAGGGAGGCTTCACCAACTAAGCAACCCCAAAAATCATTGTCCAAGAAACAATTTGGATTTAATATAGATTTTTCACAGCAAATTTTATGGAGGTAATTTTATGAAAAAATTTGTCAAGCCACTGATTGTCGTGCTGCTTGTAGCTGCAATGCTTGTTCCGACAATCGCGATGATTATGTCATCGGCAGCAGCCGGCACCTACCCCGTTGAGCTCGGCTTCAACAACCTCTTCATTTTTGAAGAGTGGGCAAGCAACGAAAACTCAACCTCAGTTGTATTCGGCGGCGCAAAAGACGTCGGTACATTAACAACAGATATTTCCAACGGCAGCTTCAGGCTCACTAAAACCAACACAAGCGTGCCTCAGGTTTACAACGGCCACGGTGAGGACAAAGCAAACTCAATCAACAATACGGACTATTACTCAATGGATGTTGAGCCCAACACAACCTATATGTTTTCTTATGATGTCTCGGGTAATGTTTTCAGCACTGCAGATTCAGGTGTCACTCCTTATCTGTTTATGTTTGACAGCGATTTCCTTTGTAAGGTAACATATGAGGCTCCGGGAGCAAGTCAGGGTGCTAACAGCTTTATGTTTATTACTCCTTCCGATGTTGCTCATATCCAGTTCAGATTCACCCTCACATCAGGTGCAAAACCTTATGCCGATATCAGCAATATTTCGGTTACCAGATGTGATGTTACCCTTGATTCAACAACCAATCTTTTCAACCTTGACTCATGGAGAAACAGTTCAAACAATGCCGTGTCCGCTTTCTATGGTGCAGGTACTGTTGCTGCAGACAGCGAAGGCATTAATATGACTACAAACAACAGTGGAGACAGCCTTTTCACCGCCTTTGACCTTGAAAACAACGCCGGCTATTACAACATTCCTGTTGCTGCCAACACCTCCTATGTGCTCAAGTATAACCTTGTCAATAACGCAACCGCTGACTTTATGGATTTTTCTCCCTACATTGTCAGAAGCACAAGCAGCGGTGCTGTTAATTATGACTATGTCAGCGGTGTCGGTGCTTCGGGTTACGGAGCAAACTCTGCTATATTCACCACAAAAGGCGATACAGCCTATATTTCGATTGTATTTACCATCAATAACAACAAGAATGTCTGGGGCTGCAGAATCAAAGACATTGAGCTTTGGCAGGTAACGGAACTTGATAACAACAAGATGTCACCCAACCGTCTTGTTAAAACCTACGGTGAAGATGCAACCTACGGCACACTTCCTACCCCCACAGCTCCCGAAAACCATGTTTTTGCAGGCTGGAACACAAAGGAAGACGGCACGGGTATGCGCATTGCCGCCGATACACCCGTTCAGCCCCGCAGCTATACCGTTTATCCCAAATTCGAGCCTGCTGTTGACAGTCTTACCGTTAAAACACAGCCTGCCAGAACAACTTACACCATTGGCGAAAAGCTTGACACAACAGGTCTTGTTCTTCAGGCAATCATCACCTCCGAAGACGGAGAAACAAATACCTTTGATGTTGCTTCGGGATATTACTGCACTCCCGAGGTGCTTAACACCGTCGGAACTCAGACCGTTACCGCCTCCTACGGCGGAAAAACCGCAACCTTCACCGTTACGGTTACTGACGGCGACCCCGGTACTGTTACTGTCAACGGTGTTTCAACTGATGTTGCAATAGCAAACAAGGAATATACCTTCAACTACAGCACCTCAGCATTCAACCGCTATGAGGTAACCTATAAATCCGATTCCTATGTAGGCGCTGTTGCTACCTTCAACGACGGCAAAACAGAGGAATTCTTCCTTGAGCCATCCGAAAACGGAACCTTCGGTTCTTATGTTGACAATCTCTTCGGCGGCAACACCTACACTCAGGTTGCTAAAATCAAATTTACCACTCTTGACAAAGAAAACGGCAATTTTGAACTGTTTTCGCTCAAAACAGTTAATAACGGAACGCCTGATGAAATCATATCCTTCTCAAACAACAGAACCTATGAGATGGGCATTTCGCTCAAAAACGGCGGCGTTGTTTCAGAACTTTATGACCTTGGCAACGACGTTGTTGCCCGTACCTATAGAACCACCTACAACGGCTCAAGCATAGAGCAAACCCGTGTTGATACAAAAGAAATGTTCAATGCCGGTATATACAACAGTGAAGGCACTTACACCGGCACACAGAGCGAAAAAGTCAATCTTATCAATACATATGACGCAGGTCGATATCTTCAGCAGTCGTATTACGGCACAGATGATAAGCCCTACATTCAGAGCAAATATAACAACGCAGACTGGCCCTACAACCCTGTTCAGGGCGGTAATGCTGTTAAAGAAGCCAGTAAGATTATTGATTACAAAGTAACCAATGATTATGTTTATATCAAGGCACGTCCCCTTGACTGGGCAAAATGGTCGGATGATTATGCCGAAAACGCCAACAGAACCGGTTACGAAGCCATCTGGGGTGATGATTATATCACCGATACCTATGTTGAAGCTTGGTATTATTTCCAGGACGACATAATCAAGGTAACCAACAGAAAGGTCGACTATTCCGGCCTTCCCGAGGCATCCCATTCTCAGGAATACCCCGCACTCTACCTCATTGAGCCTCTTAACCACTTTGTTTATAACAATGTTTCCGCAGCAAACGCCTGGGCAAATGATTCCTGCGAGGCTCAGAAAAACGTGGACTATGTACTTCCTACCACCGGCACTTCAACATATTGGAACATTAAAAGCCAGATTCAAGACAATAAACTTATGAATATCGAAGAACCCGAATATTGGGGTCTTGTTCAGATGTATAAAGATAAATTCGGAATAACCAACTATGAGCCCTGGGTTGATGCCAACGAAAACTGGGCTGCATTCACCGCCAGCGAAAATCCGGACAGCTACGGCGTAGGTCTTTATACAGATACTACAACCAAGTTCTATTACGGCATACAGCCTGAAGTGTACCAGCAGAAAGCGGGTGACTACGAAGGCTCGGTTGGTGAAGTTACCGACAACCCGGCATACAGACATGCAAAAACCATCACCCCCACAAGTGAGCTTGCCACCTCATATATCGCACCCACCGACACTGCAGTCTTCAGAAGCTTCGAGCCCACAGAATTTACATATTATCTCGCAACCGGTACCGCATCTGAAATCCGAGAAGATTTCAGAGATATCAGTAAGGCTTCCGATGAGAGAGCAAAGCCCAAAATTGCTGTTCCCGAAACTGTTTACCTTAATCCTGCAAACAACCAAGACGGTCAGTATTACGCAACTAACGTACTGAACCCGAACAACTACTACAGTGTTGAAACCAAGACAGAATATACAGATATGTACCTTGGTGTATATGCTCCGGGCGGTACAAATATCAGTGTCAGCATTTCAAATGTTACCAATCCCGACGAAAACGTCGATGTTCGTGCCGCAGACGGTTCTGCATCCTATGACGGTATTATTTTCGGATTTAATGAAGACACCGATCCGAATGAAGGCACGTTTATTTTCCCTGCAGGCCTGGATATGGACTTTGTATCAGGAGGTCTGGAGCCCGGTGAGAAAGCTACCGTAAGGTGGGATATAGTTGTTTATTACGGCGATCCCAATAATTCTTCTACCGTAAAAGAAACCTTCGTAGCCTACACCGTTATGTATGCACCCCACCGCACCGTCGGTGCTGTTGCTGAAGCCCGTCAGGTTGCCAATTCAATGCACGAAGTTTCGTCATGGATTACCGGTGCCAACGGTGTTGACCACTCGCAGAGAGCTCCTCTGGGTACCTTCAAAGGCGACTACCGTAACTCCGGTTACTTCAGAGAAGATCCTTTGGTATATACCAACCCGCCCACAGGCGGTTCAGGTCAGACCGCATATGACTATATTTTAGGCTACGGCACACAAAACGGAAGCAACGACGACTATCAGGATGACTGCTACGTTATGCAGACAGCAACCAACGACCATGACTCTTCAAGAGCACGAAGCTACCTCGGCTTGCTGACAATTGATAAATCACGTTATACAAACACAAACCAGATTCCCAACCTCAGAATCGGTTATGACGTTCTCAGAATCGGCAGCTATGTAAAGAACTCGCTCGGTAAGTACAACACCTATTACACACTCGGCACAGATTCATCTTACACCGCAACTTCTCTTTCAGAAGCTCCCAGCGGC
>JAZNRG010000156.1:0-6225 GCA_045590575.1 Acutalibacteraceae bacterium
GATCAATCTCAACAGTAAAAATTCCGTTTTTATCGGACGAAAAAGTGAAGGTGTTATAAGGCACATCAAAATTTAAATTAACATATCCTCGCTTATCAAAGCCTGTCTGCTCACTCTTAACGGAGATTTTTGCTCTTGTACCATTAAGAGATTCATCAAGGCATTCAATAACAACCTTAATTTCATCGTTAGGCTCAAACAGATTATCTTCACCAACAACTCCAAAACGTAAATAATCGCTTTCGCCGTCTATATAGTATTCGGTTTCGGTTTCAGTTTCCGTTTGCGTGATAACAAGTTGTTTTTTAGGGAATAATCCAACGAAAAACATATCAATTGCAAACACAACGGATAGCAAAAATGAAATGATTTGTGTCATACGTTTCTCCTTTTATATCTGTTCCGCAAATTCTTATTTATCCATCTCTTTTTCTTCGGTAGCGGAAGCTCATTATACATAACGTTAAAATCTTTGCAAGGAAATCCCGGTCATCAACATCATCGACCAACAGCATTTCTTTTGCCCACTCATAAGGGAATTCATAAGTTGCGTTAGATATAAGAGAAACAGCTGATTTAACGGGTTTCCAAAGCAGTTTGTCGTCATATATTCCGCCGTCAATATCGCTTTGTATGATATTTAATCCAATTCGGATAACTGTTCTAAAATGAAATCCAGATATTCTTTACTTGAAGGCATAATTGTACCTCATCGGATTTTTATTTATGCAGTCAAATTTCCGTAAATGTTCTCTTAATGACATTATCCTGAAGTGCTTCATTGAGGTTTACGAAATAATCGCTGTAGCCGCCGACACGGACAATGAGATTGCGGTGGTTATCAGGATGTTCTTTTGCATCAAGCAGGTCTTTGGGAGAAACAACCGTAACGGTGTATTGCTGACCGCCATATGAAAAAAATGTTTTTGCAAGAGCAATGAAAGAAGCTTTTCCTTTCTCGCTGTTAAACATTTTCTTTTCAAACTTATTCTGAAAAACAAATCCGCTGCAAGCATCGGTGTGGTTATACCTGAGAACGGATTTGATTTGTGCCGTTGGTCCGTTTGTATCCCGACCCGGTGTTGCGGCGATACTGTCCGCAAGGAGAGGTTCACCTTTAAGTTTTCCGTTTGGAAGAGCAGCAGTCTGACATCCGTAGCCTGCGGCACGGTTAAATGTACTGCATCCGCCTGTGAACACTCCGCCTCTGTATGTATTGTTACGCTTGAGAACGGTGAAGAAACGGTTGAGTGCACGTGCAGTTATCCGGTCAACATTTTCAATGTCATTTCCGAATTTTTCACAGTTCTTAAAATCGTGGTGAAGCTGCTCGTACCCTTCAAAGTTTTTGCTGAGAGCATCAATAAGCTCTGACATTGTGTATTTCTTTTCGTCGTAAACAAGTTTTTTAACTGCATAAAGACTGTCGCCTGCATCGGCAATACCCTCTGCAAGAATCTGTCCGTGATTATAAAGCGGACCTCCGTTTCGGTAGTCACGACCTTTTTCAAGACAACCCTCAATAAGACAGGAGCGAAAAGGATGAGGTTCAAACACACCACGAAGGTGCTGATATGTGTTTGCACTGCTGCAGGAATTATATGTTACATATTCGAGCTGATCCATAAAAGCCCGTTCAAATCTCTCGTAGGTTGCAAAGGTTCTCGGGTCGCCCGTTTTAATGGAAACTTTTTCGCCGTTCATTGCATTCACGCCGTTGTGAAGTGCAAATTCAAGACACTTGGCAAAAACAACTTCACCGTCTTCAAGACCCATATGACTTTTCCCGAGAATATCTATCTGATTACAGCCGTTCATGCAGTAATCGTGGCTGTCTTCTGGTGGAATGCCTATCTTTTCAAGTGCAGCACAAACAACATCATCATTGTAGAGCGCGGGAAGTCCCGTTCCTGTCGCAAGAGTATCTGCAATGGCATTCCAGAGTTTGTCGGGTGTGTTTCTGTGAATGCGGCAAGTCAGGTTAGGCGTGTTGTAGCCTTTCTTTCTTACTATATCAAGAATATCATATGTAAGCCTATTAGATTCGTCATTCCAATTCTCGTCGCTGCCCGAAATACAGAGATTCCAGGAACGGTGGTCGTGGAAATAATCCCACAGTCTATCAAGTAAATCGCTTATCTCTTCTTTATTTTCGGTTTTTGAATATGCGGGATACATATATTGGTCAAAACGGCCAGGAGAATCACTTCCGTCAAGGGCAAAGATGAGCATAAAAGAACACATTGCGGATGTGAAGTCATAAGCGGGCTTCTTAGGTACGGTTTCAAATGCCTTTGCCACGCGAAGAAGAAATGCTTTGTCATCGGATTTTTCGCAGTTTTCAGCCTTTTCAAGAGCAGATAAACGGTATCTTTCACCGATGATATCTATTGCATCAAGGGCATAGGAACAAGAACGGTAAAACCAAGCCTCGTCAGGATATTTATCACGGTTTTCGGCGATGATTGAACGGATATGGTCTGTACCGTAATTGATTATTCTGCCGTAATCCGGGTTGGAATGGCCGCCCCAACCGCCGCCCCATTCGGCACCTGAACGGTCAAGAGTTTCGGTTGAATCGCAAAAAAGTCTTTTTGCCTTATCTTTAAAAAGCTTTAATTCACGCAGATATTTGTTAAGTGTTTCTCTGTATTCAGGGAATTCTTCTGTAAGTTTAAGAATATTTTCATCAGAAACCCAAAGCCCTTCTGACGGAGAGTAACCTGAGCTGCCGTATTTTGATTCGAATGCTGTTTCAGGAAGCAATCGGCGTGAAAACTTAATCTCGATATTCTTTGAGGCATAAAGCAGAGCAAGACCGACTCTCTCGCCGTGTTCGAGAGTCTCATCAAGAAAATATCCGTAAAGGAAAGGATCGATTTTTACTATATCTGTCATAAAGACACCTCTTTTACGTTGATACTCTCACTTCTGTGCCGTGAGAAGCAAACAGCGAACACCAGCGGGATATATCCGCATCACTTGCACTTTCGTGAACATACGGAGAGTTGATACCGATTTTTTCGGATTTTCCTATGCCGAGAGTATGATAAGGCATAATCTCCGCATATCTGTACTGCGCTTTATTTTTATTAAGGAAATAAGCAAGCAAGGCAATATCCTCATCGCTGTCATTACAATCGGGAATCAAGGGCATCCTGATAATGATATCCGCACCTTCGTCCATAAGATAAAGAAGATTCGAAATAATATGAGCATTATCTGAGCCCGTAAGCTTGCGGTGGCGTTCGGGGTCAATACATTTTATGTCATACAGAAAAGTTGTGCCGAGAGCGACGGCTTTTTCGTAGAATTCACGTGAACCGATACCGCAGGTTTCTATGGCAATTGAAATTCCTGCATCCTTTGCAAGAGCGAGAAGCTCCAATGTGAATTCAGGCTGATATGACGGTTCACCGCCCGTAACGGTGAGTCCGCCTCCTGATGTATCATAAAATATCTTATCTTTTATAACTTCATCAAGAACTTTCGAAGCAGCCATTTCATTACCGATAACTTCATTGGCATCGTTAAGGCAGATTTCGGTACACTTGCCGCACTTCATACACTCTTCACGGTTAATCTTCAGTATGCCGTTTTCTGTTGTGCGTGCGGAACAACCTGCAAGGCATCTGCCACATGATGAGCATTTCTGTTTATTAAAGGAAAGTGTGGGTGTTTTTTCAAGGCTTTCGGGATTGTGGCACCAGATACACCTGAGGGGACAGCCCTTCAGGAAAACACAGGTGCGAATACCGTCGCCATCGTGTATGCAAAAATTCTGGATGTTAAATATTATTCCGTTCACTTTATGCTCACCAACTTTCTGAGTCTATTATACCACTTTGATAAATAAAAAGGCAACAGCAAAAATACCGTTGCCTTTGTGTGGATACTGATCGGGTTTTGTCTGATAAATTCTTATTTGTCTGATGCACTTAACCTGTGCAGTAATTACAACATTGCACCGTTTTCCGTGAGCTTTTTTTGCAATGCTTTTGTATCAACTGTATGCACATTTTTATTTGTGTTATGCGCTATGGCAACTGCCGTGCCTGCAGCTTCACCCAAGCAACAGCAAATCGGCATTATTCTGACCGATGCCTGAGCCTCGTGTGTTGCAGAAATGCAACGACCGGCAACAAGAAGATTATCATATTCTTTCGGCAAAAGCGAGCGGTAAGGAATAGTATAATATTCTCCGTCACCGAAATATCTGTGGCTTGTGCCTGTTCCCGTAGGACTGTGAATATCTATATCGTAATTTCCGAGTGCAATTGAATCCTCGAAGCGTGTGCAGTTTATGAGTTCATCGCCTGAGAGGATGTGAACGCCTTTAAGCTTTCTGCTCTCTCTGACACCGATGTTGACTGCAACGGAAATCAAAGCACTTTCATTGAATGCGGCTGAATTTTCTTTCAAAAATCCGATAAGCTCGTGAATTTGTTTTCTTGCAATAACTTCCGCCTTGCTTACATCGAACGGATTTGTCGGGTCAAGCATTACAACACGGGTTGAGTTGAAATGCAGAACATCTTCACCCACACCGAAGAAAACAAGAATGTTCTCTCTTGGATTTGTTATTTCGCCCTTTGCCTGTTTTTCTTTGTAAAGCTCTTGCAGACGGGGTCTTTCTTCGGTAAAAAGGTCAAGGTCAACTCCGCTCATTCTGAAACAGGTTGTCATCGGCTGACAAAGGCTGTCGCTTTCGCGGCCCAACTGATAATCACAACCTGCAAGATAAAACAAATCTCCGTCACCGGTTGCATCAATAAAGAAATCTGCTTCAACCGTTATTTTTTGTGCTTTTGCAGTGATTTCAACAGATGATATTTTTCTGTTATCGGTTTTTACATCATATACAACAGCGTGAAAAAGAACGTCAACACCCGCTTCGGCTGTCATATCATCAAGAACTATTTTTAAATATTCAGAATTGAATTCGTGATCTTTGCAATCATCAACATATCTGTCGTGACGCACTTTCATTTCCTTGAAAATTCCTTGAGAGAGATATTTTTTGCAGATATCGCTACCGTCTTTTTGCTTCGTCCAATAAGGCATAAAGGGGTAAACAAGGTTGTTGGAGATTGCGCCTCCGAGACAGCCTGATTTTTCAACAAGCAAAACAGTCAAACCTTCACGTGCGGTGCTGACTGCCGCCGCAACGCCGCTGAGTCCTCCGCCTGCAACAACAAGATTATATTTCATAACAATACCTCTGAATTTTAAAGTTTTTATTTATCTGAATTAAATTTATCATAACACGGGCGGATTTTACTGTCAACTTCATTCCATTCATCCAAATGAGTTTTCGCTTGTTTTATGCGGTTTTGACGCTTGAAAAGAGGACATTGCACGAGCTTGTGCAATGCCCATTCTCATTATTCCTCTGTTGTTTTGGTTACGGAAGGAATTGAAATGCAGCTTGAAACTGTTTCTACGCTTGCTGCGTTTGCCTCTTCAAATTCTTCGGCATAGATATTAAGAGTTGTTGTAATATCCTTATGACCTGCCGCTGCCGAAACTGAAACAACGTCGACATGATTTTTTATCATCAGAGAGATGTTGAAATGTCTGCAACAGTGAGTGCAAAGATATCTTATATTGTTCTTCTTGCAGAACTCTCTGTACCAATTAAGCGGAGTGCTTGTGCCCATCGGAGCACCGTTCCATTGAGTGAAAAGTCGGTCATTGTCAATCCACGCATCGCCGAGCATTTCCTTATATTCATCCTGCTCGGCTTTGTATCTTTTCAGCAAATCAATAACATCGTCCGAAACGATGACAGTTCTTCTTGAACCAACCGTCTTGGGTGTGGATGTATATGTACCGATATCGTTCGAATAAAGAGAAGCTCTTCTGATCCTTATTTTTCTTTCTTCAAACGAAATATCTTTCCATTCAAGCCCTAACAGTTCTCCGCGACGAAAACCACAGAAAAGAGCAAGTATATGAAATACAAAATATTTCAAAGGTTTATCTGCCATCAGATTGAGGATTGTCTGAACTTCTTCTACCGTGTATTTCTGTCTGGGTTTGGTCTCCTTTTTGACAATTTTAATATCTTTGCATGGATTTTCAAAAACATATTCATTGTCAATTGCATATTTGTATGTATTGGATATAACTGTTTTATAATTTTCTTGAGATTTCTCAGAAGCACCCTTATTCTTCTTGTCGCCGGTGCCTATCTTCTTGATAAATGCCTGTATATCCTTTTTT
>JAZNRG010000157.1:0-7867 GCA_045590575.1 Acutalibacteraceae bacterium
CCATTCTTTGAAAGTGCAACAGCTGCTGAACTTGGAACGGAAATACCCTTGTAAGCAGGTCCGTAGAGAACAGCTTCTTTTTTGCCGAGCTTGTCGAAATAAGCTTTGGCATAGAATTCGCCCATCTTGGTAATCTGGTCACCGGTCTTAATCATACCTGCATTAACAAAATAGGGAATTTTACGGCCTGATTTTGCAGTGAAATCGCCAAACTTAAGAACACCTGCACCCTGCAGGAATTCGATAAACTCTCTTTTGTAAGCTTCCATTGTATTATCTCCTTATCTCAAAATTCATCTTTCTGTTTATCAGTCACAAAATTCTGCAACGCAACGCTCGTAAGCGGCAACGGGGTCTGTTGCTGCTGTGATGGGACGACCTACAACAATGTAGTCTGAACCGATTTCCTTTGCAGCTGCAGGAGTCATAACACGCTTCTGGTCGCCGATGTCACCGTCAGCAAAACGTACACCGGGTGTGATGGTGAGGAACTTTTCACCGCAACGCTCGTGAACCTTGCCTGCTTCAAGAGGTGAACAAACGATACCGTCAAGACCTGCATTCTTTGCTGTTTCAGCATAGGACATAACAACCTCGTCGATGGGCTTGTTGATAAGAATATCTCTCTCAAGAGTTTCCTGATCGGTTGAAGTAAGCTGTGTAACTGCAATAAGAAGCGGGCGTGTGCCGTCAGGACGTGTAAGACCTTCAAGAGCACCCTGCATCATTGCCGTTGCACCTGCAGCGTGAAGGTTGGTGATATCAACATCAAGGTTTGATAGAACAGCCATAGCCTTCTTGACAGTGTTGGGGATATCGTGAAGTTTGAGATCAAGAAAAATCTTGTGACCTCTTGCTTTGATTTCTTTTACAATTGCGGGGCCTTCTGCATAATAAAGCTCCATACCGATTTTAACGAAAGGCTTGCGTGTGCAGCCTTCAAATTTGTCGAGAAATGCAAACGTTGCTTCAGCAGAAGCAAAGTCACATGCTACAATTACGTCTTTACCCATTGTGTGCACATCCTTTTATATCATTTAAATTTTTAATACCGTATTTATCCATAACAGCGGGAAGATTGTCAACTATCACCTTGCTTGCATAAGGATCAACAAGGTTTGCCGCACCGACCTCAACAGCCGTTGCACCCGCCATAATGTATTCTATAACATCCTCTGCATTTTCAACACCGCCCATACCGATAACAGGTATATTGACTGCGTTGCTCACCTGATAAACCATTCTGATGCCTACAGGCTTTATTGCGGGACCCGAGAAACCGCCCATTTTGTTGGCAATAACAGGTTTGCCCGTTTTGAGATCTATTCGCATACCGAGAAGAGTGTTGATAAGGCTGATTCCGTCTGCGCCCGCTTCTTCGCAAGCCTTTGCGATTGAAACGATATCGGTAACATTCGGTGAAAGCTTGATGATAACGGGTTTTGTTGTTACAGCCTTGACAGCCTTTGTAACCTCTGCGGCAGCCTCGGGCGATGTGCCGAAGCTCATACCGCCGCCATGAACGTTGGGGCAGCTTACGTTAACCTCAAGCCAACCTACCTGCTCTTCTTTATCGAGCTTTTCACAAGTGTAAGCATAATCTTCAATTGCAAAACCGCTTACATTTGCCATAACAGGCTTTGAAAAGCATTTTGCGAGTTTGGGAAGTTCTTCACTGATAACCTTTTCAACGCCGGGATTCTGAAGTCCGACGGCATTTATCATTCCTCTTTCGCATTCTGCGATTCTCGGAGTGGGATTTCCGAATCTGGGGTCTTTGGTTGTACCTTTGAACGAAAACGTTCCGAGGCAGTTGATATCATAAAGCTCTGCAAATTCATAGCCGAAACCGAAAGTACCCGATGCGGGGATAACGGGATTATCAAGCTCAATTCCGCAAAGATTAACCTTTGTGTTTACCATATTATCTCCTCCCTTTCAAGCACGGGGCCGTCTCTGCAGATTCTCTTGTAGCCGTATTTTGTTTTGCATGAGCAACCCATACAAGCGCCGAAGCCGCAACCCATTCGTTCCTCGAAACTGTACTGACCGCTTGTTGCAGCTATTTTTTCGATTGCTCTGAACATCGGCATGGGACCGCAGGTGAAGAAATAATCGTATTCAAGGTCTTTGAGAACATCTGTTACAAAGCCTTTCGTACCGTATGAACCGTCAACGGTTGAAACGTAAACATCAGCACCGATAGCCTTGAATTCATTTTCATAGAAAATCTCGTCTTTGGTGTTGAAACCAAGGATAACAGAAACAGCCTTGCCCTCTGCGATAAGCTTTTTGCAGAGATTATACATCGGGGGAACTCCTACGCCGCCGCCGATGAGAACTGCTTTTTTGCCGCATTTCGAGGTGTCAAATCCGTTGCCGAGTCCGCAAAGAATATCAAGCTTCTTGCCTGCGGCAAGCTTTGCCATCGCCTCTGTGCCGTGACCGACAACCTTATAAATTATTGTTATTGTTTTCTCGTCATAATCGCAGATTGAAATGGGTCTGCGAAGATAAAAGCCGTCAAGCATAATATTGATGAACTGACCGGGTGCTGTGATATGAGAGGTTTCGCCTTCAAGCTTCATTTCCCAGATATCCTTGGTCAGCGGCTTATTGCTGAGGATTTCATATATACCTCTGTTCATTATTTATCCTCCTTCTTCCACGCGATTTTTCCGCCGCAGACCGTCATAAGGCATTCGCCGAATACTTTGTATCCTTCAAACGGAGTGGCTCTGCCCTTCGAGAGAAATCCTTCTGGGTCAATCGCATATTCTTTATCTAAATCAAACACGGTGAAATCCGTATCAAAGCCTGTCTTTATGCCGAAACGCTTTGAAGGATTCGTGCTCATAAGCTCAACAAGTTTTTCGAGAGTGATTATTCCCGTTTTAACGAAATAAGTATACATCAGAGGGAATGCGGTTTCAATGCCGACGATTCCCATTGCGCTTTTTTCAAGCCCCCTGCCTTTTTCTTCTGCTGAATGGGGGGCGTGGTCGGTGGCAATCATATCAATAGTGCCGTCGCAGATGCCTTCAATAAGAGCGAGTCTGTCGCTTTCATCACGAAGCGGAGGATTCATCTTGAATCTTCCGTGCTCCTGCAGATCCTTATCACTGAGGATAAGATAATGCGGTGCAGTTTCGCAGGTAACATCCACACCCTCTGCCTTTGCTTTTCTGATGAGCTCAACGCTTTCTTTTGTTGAGATGTGGCAGACGTGATATGCACAGCCTGTTTCTTTTGCAAGTTTCAAATCCCTTTCGATCGGTTTCCATTCGCTTTCGGAACAGATTCCTCTGTGACCGTGTTCTGCAGCATATTTGCCAAGATGAATGTATCCGCCATTGAGAAGAGAGTTGTCTTCGCAATGGGCAACTATCATTTTGCCGAGCGATTTCGCCCTGAGCATTGCCGCACGCATCATTTCTTCGCTCTGCACGCCCTTGCCGTCATCTGAAAAAGCGCAGACATAAGGAGCCATTGCCTCCATATCGGAAAGCTCTTCACCCGCCTGAGCGACGGTTATTGAACCGTATGGCAGAACATTAATTACAGCATCATTTTCAATGAGCTTCAGCTGCTCATCGAGATGCGCCTTGCTGTCGGGCACGGGATTGAGATTGGGCATTGAACACACCGCGGTATAACCGCCGTGTGCACACGCTTTTGAACCCGTTTCTACAGTTTCTTTATAAGAAAATCCCGGCTCTCTGAGATGAACATGAACATCAATAAAGCCGGGAATAGCAACACAATTATTAAATTCGAAAACGGTATCCGAGGCACCGCCGTTGACGCCGCCCGAAACAACGATATCACAAGCAGAAGACTGCCCGATTTTTTTGCAACCTTTAACAGTAAAGCTCATGGTCAAACCCTTTCGTAAGTTACTTTATTAAGTATAACATATCTGATAAAAAAGTCAATATAAGTAACATATAAAAAAGCACAGCCGGAGCCGTGCTTAATTTGTTAAACTTCAATACCGATAAGGCTGAGCAAGAACTGTGTTATTGATTCAAGAATTTCTCTTGTACCGTTTACAAACACATCGAAGCCTCCCCCGCCGATATCAAGACCCGTACAACTGATAACAAGCTCTGTTTTCTTTGTGACACCGATGCTGTTGAGCGTTCTGAGAACCGCCTTTGCAATCTGAATGTTGCCCTGCGCCGTGGGGTGAATGGTATCAACAGCTATATAAGCGGAATTATCACCGATTGCGCTTTCATCGTCAACTATGTAATAGCTGCCCGGATGCTCTTTGAGATAGCGTTCATAAACCGCATTGAGGCGGTCAACACCCTGCTGATAAATCTCTCTGCCGATTCCCATTCGTGGGTTATAAAGATTGTGAACAAGAAGAACGGCATTGGGATTACTGCTCTTTATTTTCCCGATTATCTTGCAGAAATTATCATAAAAATCATCGGCAATCTTATCGAATCTTTCGTAATTTTCAAACAAAATCGCTTCAAACGCAAGGGCCGCCATATTGTCAACCAAAAAATCATTGCCGCCGATTGAAAGGCTGATAAGAGATGCCTGCTGAATATCTTTTTTCACACCCGGAAGTTCGAGATGAATGAGAAGAGCTTCACTATTATATCCGCTCACGGCATCGTTGACATACTTATAACCGATTGTGTCGGCAATAATCTTGCCGAAGGATGCTTCATCGGGATTTGCTATACCCTCGCCCGCACCGATTGAATCTCCGAGAATGAGATATGTTTTTTCGTTCGCTGCAAAAGAAGGCACAACGCAACCGAAAACCATTGCAAGCACAAGAATTACCGAAGCAAATCTCTTAAATAAACGCATAGAAAACTCCACCTTTCGTCGGTTTATTATACAGTAACGCTACAAATTTGTCAAATTTTGCATTGATTCACAACAATCATTATGTTATAATGAGCAAAAGGAGTGATGAAAGTGGCAAAATACGAAGCTGAACTCAGGGGCAATTTTGATGAAATTCTTGCCTCAGTCAACGAAGCAATCATCGGCAAAAGCTCTTCCGCAACGCTTGAAGATAAAAGCGATTTTGCCTTGAACGGCGGCCGCTGTTCCGTAAGGGTTTATGAAAGATACAGTTATGCGGGTCAGAACAGAGTAAGCATGAACATCACTCTGTTTGAAGCCGACGGCAGAATCTTTGTTTCCGCAGTAACCTCCGGCGGCAGTCAGGCTATGTTTTTCAAAATCAACACCCTCGGCGAAGAATCGTTCCTTGACTTGATAAAAGGAACTCTGAATGAATACAGAATATAAGCATTCCCCCGAAAAGGCAAATGCCTCTTCGGGGGAATTTCGATTTTATTCAGCCGTCACAGCCGCCGAGCAGTTGCCTGCGGCATCGAATGCGGTGATTTTATATTCATCAGAAACAGTGCCGCCGACATCACCGTAAATAAGCTCAGGTGCGGAATAACAGGTTTCAATGCGTGTTAAGAATTTGCCGTTTTTCTCAATCCTGTAATAAGCAATTCCGAAATTATCGCCCGAAGCGGTCCAGGTCAGATTTATACCGCCGTCAACTTCGGTCTTTTTAAACTCTCCCGCCTCGGTGGGCTTTTCCGTTTCAAGCACATAGCCGCCGTTAACATAGTCAAGATATGTATCAATATATGCCGCGTTCACCAATTCAGGGTTGTAATAGTGGCTGTAAGAAAAGGTTATTATGTTTTCAGCATATTTTGAAGCAACCTGCATCTGCCAAACAAAGCGGTCAAGCGTAGATGGTATCGACTCCGTGTTTTCCGTTGCGGGTCTTGTGAAAATTCCGTCAAGCGCAGTGTCGGCAAAAGCAAGAGAAAAGTTTTCACAGTTTGCCCAAAGTTTTATATCCGCATCGGCGGTTTTAACCGCTTCGGCATAAATTTTCCATGTGCGTTCAAGGTTTTCTTCTTTTGTCCACAATGCGCCAATCGCATCCTGCGGAGCAAAGATATCACCGTCGCGGAAATTTATTTTATCAAACATTCTCACAAGGTTTGTAAGCGTAACAACAGGGCCTACCGCCAGATATTCGGCATAAAATGGGCTTAAAAGCAACGGAAGCGAAGGATTCAGAGCGTTGATGCTGTCAATAATCTCATTCAAGCCGTCGCACATGCCACCGATGTTTATCTGACAGGTTAAAACATTGTTGAATTCGGGAGTGAAATACCAACCGTAAAAATTCTCGGAATAGCGGGAGTAATATTTACCGTAGATTTCCTCGGTCATATCCGCCGCAACCGAGCACATTTCAGTGTATTGGTTTGTTATCGCACCCTCTGTCCAGAAATCATCAAACATGGCAAGCCCGATAAAAACCTTTGTATCGGTGCCCTTGCAGTTGCGAAGCGCAGCTTCTATCACATCAGGGTTTTTAACCGCACCCTCAAAGGCTTCAAGCCCGCTGTCATAATAAACAGTCCATTGACCGCCTGCGGATTTATAAGCCTTGTTTGCAACATCCTGCAAAATCAGATATTCAACGCCCGCCGCTTGCATATTTTCAATCTCGGTCTGCCAACGGGCATCATCCCATGTGCAGCTAAGCCACGACTGGAGAAAAGTTCCGTTGAATTCGGGATTGCACTTCGGCTCACTTTCGGCAGAGCCAAACGGTAAAACAGTAATTATAAACGCCATAACGGCAGAAATTATTTTTGAAATTATGCTCATCTTCAGAACACCTCTTTTTCAAGTTTTTCTATGATTCCAGCCGCACTGTCGGCAGTCTTTTTGAGCGAATTTGTTTCGAACGGCGATTTAAGCCCAACACCCTCTATAAGCTCGCCAAGAGATATTCCTCCCGTTTTCTTAAGGAAATCAACATATTTTTCGAGTGCGTCATCAAAATCGGCTCTTGAAAGTCCGAGAAAACCGAGCGCAACACACTGTGCAATACAGTAGTCAATATAGTAAAACGGACTTTCAAAAATATGCATCTGATACTGCCAGCGTGTGCCGAGTTCAAGATAGGGAATGCCCTCAAAAGAAAGATACGGTCTGTATTTCTTTTCGAGTTTGAGGTATTCCGATTTTCTTTCATCGGGTGTAAGGTCGGGATTCTCATAAACAAGATGCTGGAATTCATCAACTATCGTTCCGTAAGGGATAAATGAAATTGCATCGACGATATGCTTATAGCGGTATTTATCCGCCTTATCACCGAAGAAATCATCCATATATTTATGGCAGAAAAATTCCATACTCATGCTGTGACACTCGTGAGTTTCCATACCCGTGGGATAATCAGGTTCGGCATATTTGAACATATAATCAGCCGCCAATGCGTGACCGAATTCGTGGGTGATAACATCAATATCTCCGCTTGTTCCGTTGAAGTTTGCGAGGATAAACGGCTGCTTGTATTTTGCAAATGTGGTGCAGTAGCCGCCGCCGAATTTACCGTCACGAGCTTCAACGTCAAAGGCTTCGGCTTCAAGCATTCGCTGCATAAAATCGCCGATTTCGGGCTTCATATCGTGATACATCTTAAGTGCGTTTTCAAAGATTGCAGGTGTATCAATGACGGGTCGGGGCATCTCACCCGTAACGCTGATTGCATCGTCATAGTACATTATCTTATCAAGATTCAATCTGTTTCTTATGCGTTCTTTGAGCTGTGCAACGGCAGGCACGATATCGGTTTCAACGCTCTTTCTGAATGCGGCAACCATTTTTTCATCGTAGTCCACTCTGCCCATACGGTAATAGCCGAGTTCAACGAAGTTTTTGTAGCTGAGTTTGCGGGCAATCTGTGTTCTGATTTTAACAAGACCGTCAAAGATTTTGTCGAATGTATCGGCATTTGCTTCCATCGTTTTGCCGATAGCCTCTGCAGCTTTTCTGCGGACATCAC
>JAZNRG010000158.1:0-2156 GCA_045590575.1 Acutalibacteraceae bacterium
CGACCTGGCTACGATCCGACTTCCCAAAAGGCGCGCAGACAGCCCTGCGCCGCTTTGCTTTTGGGCGTAACCGCCGAAACCATACGCTTGTACTGCTGAATAAACTGCTGTTTGGACGGGCTTTTCTGCATGCTCTTACTCCTTTCCGCGCACAACCGGCGTTGTTCTTCCCGGGCGCATCCTGATCTCCCGATCCCCCGCCTTGGGCTCATTCAAAAAAGGATGAGGCCAAATACCTTGCCTTGATTCCATTCAAATCCCTCCGCGCATATTGATGCCTATATTTTGCTCGAAAATAAAAAAAAGATACGCCGATCTTTGAATCGGCGTATGCTTTGTAATTCTCATCAGACAAAATACGGATTCGGCTTAAACAGCAACGAAATACAATCAATAATCCAGCCAATGCCAAACAAACCAGCCGTAAACAGATACAAGATACCCAGCAATGCTTTTCCTTCGTAGAATTTATGCACGCCAAAGAATCCGAGGAACAGACACAGCAAGAATGCCACCCACTTGTTTTTAACGCGCTTTGCAAATGCTGCGTTTACATTGGTATTTACATTACTATTGACATTAGCGTTAGTGTTGTTGACAACAATCTGCGGTGCAGCATTCTCTTGCTGCATTTTCTCCACTTGACGACCACAATGCGTACAAAGAACTGCGTCGTAGGGAATTTTCTCACCGCAGAATTTGCAGAATTTCATATTGCTGTTTTCCATAGTATTTGCCCTCCATTTAAATTTCGAATTTACAATATCACATTTTGAGATATTAGTCAATATCTCGTTTTGAGATTTATATAATAAAAATAAGGAGGGAGTTTATGAGATTGAAAGATATCAGAGAAGATAAAGATATAACACAGAAAACTCTTTCCGAGTATCTGAACATCAAACAAAACACATATTCGCAATACGAAACAGAGCAAAGACAGATTCCCATAGATACACTTATAAAACTTGCTCTCTATTTTAACACTTCAACGGACTATATTTTAGGATTAACAGATGTTCAAAAAGGTTATCCACGCAATGAAAATTACAAATAAAAACGGGCGATTCGTGAATCGCCCCTACAAAAAAGGACACAGTCGGTTGACTGTGTCCTTTGATTTTTACTGTAAATTACTGCTCAACTGCGTAAACGCTGACCTTCTTGCGGTCTTTGCCCATACGCTCGAACTTAACTGTACCGTCGATGAGAGCGAAGAGAGTGTCATCTGAGCCCTTGCCAACGTTGTTGCCGGGATGGATGTGAGTACCTCTCTGTCTTACAAGGATGTTACCTGCAAGAACGAACTGACCGTCAGCTCTCTTTGCGCCGAGTCTCTTTGTCTCTGAATCACGGCCGTTACGGGTTGAACCCATACCTTTCTTATGAGCGAAAAGCTGAATGTTTATCTTAAGCATTCTTTACACCTCCGTAGATAATTTTGATGTTGTCGGGATACTGTTTTGCAAGCTCCGTTAAATGAAGCTCCAGTCCCTTTAGAACCGTTTCGGTTCTTTCGCAAGGCTCGTTAATCAAAAGCATCATTTCGGCATCCGAAACGTTTGCATCGGCATTTGCACCGATGATATCGGTTACCGTGTTGGCCGCCATATAAGCCGCCGAAGAAACCGAAGCGCAGACTATGTCTTCGCCTGTTTCGGCAAAGCCTGAATGCCCGCTGATTTCAAAGCCTCTAAGCTGTCTGTTACCGACTAAGAATCTGACCCTTATCATAGGTCAACAACTTATGCGTTGATAGCAGAGATTTCAACCTTGGTATAAGGCTGTCTGTGGCCCATCTTTCTCTTTGAGTTCTTCTTGGGCTTGTAGGTCATAACGGTGATTTTCTTTGCCTTACCGTTCTTGACAATCTTTGCGGAAACGCTTGCTCCTGCAACATAGGGAGCACCAACGGTGATACCGTCGTCGGTTCCGACAGCGATAACCTTATCAAAGGTGTATTCGCTTGCTTCTTCTGCGCCAAGCTTTTCGATGTAGATTACATCGCCGGCCTGAACCTTGTACTGCTTGCCGCCTGTTTCAATAATTGCGTACATCGGAATTCATTCCTTTTCTTTAAGACTCGCTATTCTCGTAACTCTTATAATTGGGTTACCGGAGGCACAGGCAAAGCCTGTTTTTGGGCATAACTCACC
>JAZNRG010000159.1:0-18922 GCA_045590575.1 Acutalibacteraceae bacterium
TTTTATATTATAATTATAATACTTTTGATAAGAAATCACGCAATCTTGGGTTTTTAGGGTTTTTGAAAAACTCTTCAGGTGGTGCTTGTTCGATGATGATACCCTCGTCAATGAACACAACCTCTGTTCCGACTTCTTTAGCAAAGCCCATTTCATGAGTAACAACAACCATTGTCATACCCGACTGTGCAAGCTCCTTCATAACATCAAGAACTTCGCCGACCATTTCGGGGTCGAGAGCGGAAGTGGGTTCATCAAAAAGCATAACCTCGGGGTTCATCGCAAGAGCACGCACGATTGCAACTCTCTGCTTCTGGCCGCCCGAAAGCTGCGAAGGATAAGCATTTGCCTTTTCTTCAAGACCTACTCTTCTGAGAAGCTCCAGTGCCTTCTGCTCTGCTTCAGCCTTTTTCATAAGACCGAGCTTTACGGGAGCAAGAGTTATGTTTTTGAGAATGGTGTGATTATTGAAAAGATTGAACTGCTGGAAAACCATGCCCATCTTTTCTCTGTGTTTATTGATATTTACCTTTTTATCGGTGATATCAACACCGCCAAGCTCGATTTTGCCGCCCGTAGGCTCTTCAAGTCTGTTAAGACAGCGAAGGAAGGTTGATTTACCCGAACCCGAAGGACCGATTACAACAACAACCTCGCCCTTTTTAATTTCGGTATTGATACCCTTGAGAACATCAAGCGAACCGAAGCTTTTCTGAAGGTCGGTTACTTTGATGAGAACATTATCAGTGGTCACTGTTGCGCAGCCTCCTTTCAAGCAGGCTTACGCCCTTCTGAAGAACAAGAACCATCACAAGATAAATCAATGCAACGGTGATATAGGGAATATTCATATTGTAGGTGAAGCCTACAAGTGCGTTTGCACCTTTCATCATATCCTTAACCGCAATGAAGCTTGCAACCGATGTTTCTTTGAGAAGAACGATAAATTCGTTTGCAAGAGTGGGAAGCACGTTTTTGAGTGCCTGCGGAAGAATAATATGTATCATTGTCTGAACATAGTTGAAGCCGAGACTTCTGCCTGCTTCAAACTGACCGTTATCGATTGACATAATACCCGAACGCACGATTTCCGCAACATAAGCACCCGAATTAACGCCGAATGCGATGATGGCGGCAATATTCTCGTGAACACCGTTTTTGCCGAGCCAAAGATAATAAATAATAAGAAGCTGAACAATAACGGGAGTGCCTCTGAAAACGGTGAGATAAAGGTTACAAATCCAGTTAAGCAATCCGAACTTGCCTGTTTTATCGTGGGTTGAACGGATAATTGCAACCACAAAGCCTATTACAAGACCGATAATCAGAGCCGCAAATGTAATCTCGATTGTAATAAGCAGACCGTCGGTGATATGCTTATAATTATCGTTTTTAATCAGGACATTGTAGATATCCTGTTTCAGTTCGTTGAAGCCTTCGACTATACCGTCTTTAAGCTCAACGAAAAAGCCTGCGCCGTCTTCAACCGCTGCAGTTTCCGCCGCCGAAGCAACCGCAGGGAAAGCAAAGCTGGCAATCAGCGAAAACGCTATCACCGCAACAATGACAGCAAAAGCCTTGCCGGACACTTTGAAATCTCTCATGTCTGAATTCTGCCTTTCATTTTAAAAGGGCTGTTTGTTTCAACAGCCCCATTTGATGGTTATGATTATGCGGGAATGTACTTATTAACGATTGCATCGATTGAACCGTCGGCAGTGAGCTCTGCAAGAGCTGTGTTGATTTTCTCAAGAAGCTCTGTGTTTTCCTTTGCAACTGCGATTGCGTAATCTTCGTCAGCATAAGCAGTTTCGAGAATTGTGAGACCTTCGTTTGCTTCAACAAATGCCTTTGCGGGTTCGTTATCAATAATAACGGCATCAACGATTCCGCTCTGAAGAGCTGCAACAGCTGCTGCACCGTTTGTGTATCTCTTAACGTTTTCTTCGCCATAATCTTCACTTGCGTATGCGTCGCCGGTTGTTGCTTCCTGAACGCCGATCTTCTTGCCTGAAAGATCATCGAGAGTTGCAATGTCGGAACCTTCCTTAACAATAACAACCTGAACGCCCTTTGCATATGTTGTTGAGAAGTTAACATGCTCGAGTCTGTCTTCTCTTACTGTCATACCTGCCATACCGATATCAACAACGCCGTTCTGAACAGCACTGATAATACCATTGAAATCCATATCCATAATTTCAAAATCCATATCGAGCTTTTCAGCGATAAGAGCACCTACTTCTGCATCGATACCAACGATTTTGTCGCCTTCATAATACTCATAGGGAGGGAAGGCTGCGTTTGTGCCCATAATGAGCTTTTCTCTGCCTGTGTCTTCGTTGCCGCCGCAAGCATAAAGAACTGTTGCGGAAAGAACGATTGCAAGAACTACTGCAAGAATTTTCACAAATTTTTTCATTGTATTTACCTCCGATAAATTTTGGTACGCGGACATTATATCATACAAAAAATATAAAGTAAAGTATTTTTGTATTTTTATAATTAAATTCGTAGCAATAATCAATATTTATTCAGTTTCACCCAGAGATTTCATCGCATTTTCAAAATCTTCGGGAAAAGATGCGGTAAATTCCATTTTTTCTTCCGTTACAGGATGAACGAAACGGCACCTTCGGCAATGCAGAAGCTGATGACCGATTTCGGGCATAAAATCGCCGTACATAGTGTCGCCTGCAAGCGGATGACCCGTAAACGCCATATGGACTCTTATCTGATGGGTTCTGCCTGTTTCAAGGCGAAGGCTGAGAAGCGTTGCACCGCTGAATTTTTTCTCCGCTTTCCAGTTTGTGAAAGCAGGCTCAACGCCGATTTCATATGAGCACGCACGCAGAGTTTTCATCGGATCGGGGCGGTAAATGGGAACATCCACTCTGCCATCTCCGTCAAGCTCTCCTTCGACAAGAGCATAATATTCTTTCTCAACATTACCTGCCAACTTACAGGCGGAAAGCGGATTTATTGCGCACACAACAAGACCCGAAGTGCCCTTATCAAGCCTTCCCACCGCTCTGAAAGCAACGTTTTTGCCCTTGGCGGTAAGATACGCTGTAACGGCATTCGCAAGAGTGTCGCCCTGATGGTTATGGGTCGGGTGCATAGCCATAAACGGAGATTTGTTGATAACAAGAATATCGTCATCCTCATAAACAATATCAATTTCGGTTTCCGTGATTTCAGGAATAATATCATCATCGGGAATGCATACGCTGATAATATCGCCCGTTTTAAGTCTGTCTATCGTGCGGGTCTGCACGCCGTTAAGCCAAATTGAATATTTGACTTTTCTCATAAGCCTTGACGAAAAGCCGCAGTATCCACGGAGAAAATGAATAACTTTTCTGCCATCATACTCTTCGGCTACCGTGTAATCAATGTTTCTCGGCATTTGCTCCCCTCCTTTTTCTGCAATAATATAACATATATTTTTGACGTTGTACAGACCTTTACAAAATCAGTGCACCGTGATAGAATAAATCAAAACAAGCGAGGAGATTGTTATGAAAAAATATATTGCTCTTTTTATATCAATAATATTTGTTATTCTTTGCGGCTGCTCAGATAACGGCAAAACGGTTTCCGAAAAACCAAGCTCCCCCGCTGAAACAACTCAGCATCCCAATGCTTTCACCGAATGGGGCACCGACCTCTTGCCCGAAAATTTTCCCGACCCAGTTCAGGGGATGCATGACCTTAAGGTTGAATCGCATAAAGCAAGCGAAGACACCTACCGCACCGATTGGGTCAGGCTCACTTTTACCTGCTTTGAAAAAGATATTTATACTTTTTCAAACGCACTCGATGACTGCGGTTATTCGGGCGGTGTCAAAAATATTTTTGCGCCTGCGTCATACTATTTTGAAGGGTTCAACGGTTACTGGCAAAACGGCAAACACATAGTCAAAATAAGCAATACAAAAATCCTTGATTCAGGCGAAATAGAATTTGTTTTCGATATTCTTGAATGTAGAGAGAGCTTTCTTGAAGGAATCGAAGCCGAATTCCCCCGTTTTGACGGATATGCAGTTTCAACAGGTGAATATTATCTTTATAATGCCGACAAAACCGAGGTTATCAGCACAAAATTTTCGGGAATCACCAGTGATAACAGCTGGTATCTTGATTACGGCTATGAGCACGCATTCATCGGCGTTACCATGGATCAGGTTTCTCAGTATGAAAACAAGCTTGTCGAAGCGGGTTTCGGGGGCAACTGCTCAACCTCGGTTGTTGACGGATGCACCGTTATTTCATATGACCTCTTTAAACCTGTGGGCGATAAAATGTATGCAGTTTTCGTTGCATACAATCAAACAATCAAAACTCTCGATATCGTATATACAAACGATTCTTCGCTTTTTGTTGAACAATAAACAATAAATCCGAACGGCAACCAAACCGTTCGGATTTTCTTTGTTATCTGTCGCTGAGAACAAGCGTTGTTATGCTCTTTGCGGGAATATTCAGATTCTTTCCGAAATCGCCCGAATAGACATTTTCACAATTATTTTCCGCATCGGTGCGGTAAACCTGCATATCGCCGTAAAAACCGCAGAGTCTTATTTCCTGCTCTGTTTCTGCATTGTTCACAAGCACCATAACGGTTTTGCCGTTGCCCCTGAATGCGGTTGATGCAATCCGGGAGTCTTCTTTGAAGCTGTCAAGAACATCAATGCGTTTCATTCCGCTTTCAATGAAATGCGAGAAATGCTTATACGCATAATATCTGTTATATATAACGAGATTACCGTCTTTGAACTCCATAAGACCGTCGCCGTTGACGGCTGTCCAGCTCTGCCACGAAACGGCATTGAGAAGGTTCAAATCCTGAACAATGATATTTGCCATATAGAGTCCGCTGTCAATTGTTGTTGAATCAATGGTAAGCGGAAGCTCACACCATTCACTCATCTCAAATTTTTTGGCAGGATATTCGCTTCTGAATTTGTCGCCTGCAGCTGTTTTGACGTCAATTTTATTATCAATCCAATAGCTGTGACCCGCATATGTATCGCAAAATCCATTGAGAATTTCACTTGCAAAGAATTTATCAATATACTCATAATATGCGGGTGAAAGCTCGCCCGTTTCGGGGCCGCTGAGCTTATAGGGCGAATTGCGTTTTTTCATTTCCGTTGCAAAAAGCTCAAGCACCTCAACGGTTTCGTCTGCGGTATAATGGCAGCCCTCCTGACCGACCCATTCACCGCCCCATTTCCATTGAGGCTCGTTTATGGGCGAAATTGCGGTTACGGGGTAGCCCTGAGCGACAAACCAATCAGCAATGGTGAGCACATACTCAACAAAAGCCATATAATTTTCCTTGGGGAGGTTGGATGCGTATTCGGTCAGTCCGCCCGATGCGTGACCGCTTGCAGTCATTGAAAAATGGGGGCTGTTGCAGAAAAGTATTATTTTCTCTGCACCGTATTCCACCGCCATATCAAGCATTCTTCGTGCGTTGGCATCACGGGTAAAATCGTATTCATACTCACCTTTTTCGGGATTATAAACGTAAAAACTTTCCGTACGGCGGGTAACATCCCATATTCTGCAGTCGGGATTATCCTTTTCGCCTCCGCCAATATTATAACGGTAAACATCAAGTCCGAGACCCGTTTCGTCGTCATAAAGAAGGCGGGCAATTTCTCTTGCATCTTCTTCATTATCAATAGTCTGCGACCACCAGCACGAGCTTGTGCCGAAAGTTTCAAAGGTCTGATGCTCCATAAATTTATTCACCCCTATCGACTGAGTTTTGCCGAGAGTAAAAATATTGAACGACCACAACTGAAGCGTGGCAAGAATTAAGCAAATATATTTCATTATCATTCTCTTCACTTCCGTTTCTCTTTATTTTTAAGTTTATCACGGAGTAAAAAAAGTGTCAATAACTATTGACAACAGCAATCGGGTGTGATACAATTCAATTAACAATTAAGTTAAATGTTAAATGAAGGAGGCGGTTAAGTGGGCATACAAAACACTTTGAAGGCTTTGTCCGACCCTACCAGAAGAGAAATACTGAATATGCTCAAAAGCGGAACAAAATCCGCAGGCGAGATATCCGATGCATTCGATATCAGCTTTGCGGCAATTTCAAGGCATCTTTCCGTGCTGAAGGATGCAGATTTAATTCGTGATGAGCGTGATGGTAAATTTATTTACTACACCATCAATGTTTCCGTGCTTGAGGAAACACTGTTATGGATAAAAGAACTGAAAGGAGACGGCACAAATGATTAAAAAGAATCTTAAAACACTTATTCTTACTTCTGTAATCACTCTTCTGCCGATAATTGCAGGCTTGATATTATGGGATAAACTGCCCGAACAGATGCCCATGCATTTTGATATCAACGGCAATGCCGACGGCTACGCGAACAAGACCTTTGCCATTTTCGGATTCCCCATTCTTATGGTCGCATTGCAATGGCTCTGCGCTTTTCTGACGGGTCTTGACCCAAAAATGAAAAACTCCAGCAAAAAAACAACAGCTCTTGTGCTCTGGATAATCCCCGCATTATCGCTCTTGCTGCACGCAATAATTTATGCATATTCTCTCGGCAAGGAATTCAATACAATTACACCAATAATACTTTTCTTCGGACTGTTTTTTGCTATAACGGGAAATTATCTGCCGAAAATGAGTCAGAGCTACACCGTCGGAATCAAATTCCCCTGGACTCTTAACAGCGAAGCAAACTGGATTTATACCCATCGCATTTCAGGTAAAGTATGGGTAGCGGGCGGACTTTTTCTTATTGCCACATCTTTTTTAAATTTAGGCTGGATTTATATAGCAATTTTTGCTATAATGGTAGCGGTGCCTGTAATTGCATCATACAGATTCCATAAAAAGGAGAATAAACAATGATTTACGATACTGTCAAAAACCTCAGGAATTATTTCGCACTTAATCCCGCTTTTGAAGCAATCGCAAAATTCATTGCCGAAAATGATATGAAGGCTCTCGAATGCGGCAGCTATGAGGTTACAGAGGGCGTTAAGGTCGGCATTGACGAATATGAGCCCGGCACAGGCGGCGATTTTGAGGCCCACCGTGAATTCAACGATTTGCAGTATGCAATCAGCGGCGAAGAATACATCGACGTTCTTCCCATTGAATTCGTCAAAGATTCAACAGGATACAAGCCCGATGTTGAATTCTTCACCTCGCAGACCGCAGAGGCAACAAGAGTTGCTCTTGTTGAAGGCTCATTTGCTTTCCTTGCACCCAACGACACTCACAAACCCGGCATAAAAATGGGTACGGACAAAATCAAGAAAGCTGTTTTCAAAATAAAAATCTAAGCTAACCCTCAAAGCATCATTTGTCGCAGAGAAAGCGGCAGATGATGCTTTGTTTATAATAGGGAATAACAAAAAGTGCGGGTGCAATGCCGATGCAAAGCAGAAACCACGGCAGAAAACTCAGCTTGAATATCAGCGTTTTTCCGTGTTTACCCTTTGTTTTGCGGACGCTCTCTTTTATTGCATCGAGAACACTCAGCTCTTTGTAGCATGCAAGGTAAAACATAGCTCTCGAATACCTCTGAACTGCAGAAAAATAAAAGAAAACACCTGCGGCAGCAACCAAAATAATCCCCGCAAAAATCACATTTGCCGCCCTCGCGCTGAACGGTTCCGCAGAAATATACAATATAAAAATCAGCGAGGAAATCATGGGTAACGATTCAAAAACAAGGAGCCAAAAAAGCTTCAGAATCATAAGTAAAACACTCATTCCGCAAGATTTCAGTGCATATTTTACACCTATCTTTTCGGATTTTTTGCACTGTTTTGCAAGAGAAAGATGTTTTATTTCAAGATGCAGCCGCATAGGGCTGATTACGGCGACGGCAATGATAAATAAAGCAACATAAAATATAACCGTAACTCCGTCTGAATGCGGATAAGCTGCATTAAAAAGCATTCTGCTCAAAGAAAAAATCAACCGTAAAAAGATTACGGCAGTCAGAATCGGTATTATTTCAAGATACGAGCCGCTGAGTGCTGCCCTTGCGGAAAGCTTGATGCGAGAATTCATCTGTATCACCAAAAACAAAAAATCGGGAGATTTTACTCTCCCGATTATTTTTTATGTTTTATTCGGTTTTATTCTTAAAGACCGATTACCCCTCTGCATTTATCAAGGAATGAGAACAATCCGTCGGTTACGGGCATAACATACTTTTCAAATTTGTTGTAGTATGAATCGCCTTCCTCAAATTCAGGTGCTTTTTCACCCTCTGCAAAGTTGCCCATAGGAATCATTCTGAGGTTGGGCTTATCATTCTGAAGGAACTGGGTATACAAGGGATTTGACCATACATCATAGTATTCATCTGCATACATAAACCAATGATACATTTCCATAATGCCGTCGTGTGCATTCGAATGGAGCATATCCTTGATGAACCAGGTGTGCTCGGGAAGAATGCAGGTTGATGCATCAATAACGCCGTCGGGTGAAAGATGGTTGTGGCCGCAGTCTGTGCACTTCTGCTTATAGCCCTCACCGAGAGTGCCGTCAAGAGGAGCAACTGTTGCACCCGCGGATGCATACTTGGTGTCTACGGTAGCATCGCTGTTATTTTCCATAGCTTCAACAAGAGGAGTTCTCTGAATGTTATAGCCTGCAACAATCATAATACGCACGCCGTCTTTGATTGCGCCCTTAAGAATCTTATCTGCTTTCTGCTGAATCTCATAGTGATAGTAGTCCGCTTTTTTGATAAGACCCGCCTGTGTTTCGGGGTCAAGGTTAATCTTCTTTGCTTCCTCATAGGAGCAATCAGGAACGAATGCCCAGAGACCGAGAAGAGTTCCGAAAACGGGAGTCATAAGCTCATCAAAAACTCTTGTCTGGAGCTTTTCGAGAATGATTTCGCCCGCAAAAAGAACGGTATCAACAAGACCGCTGTAGTAAAGTCCGTTGAAAAGACACCAGAGAAGGGTATCCTCAAATGAGAAAGGAGGATAGCCGTCTGTTGCATAACCGAGAAGTCTTCTTGCATCAAGCTTGAGCTTCCTGCAAAGAAGGTCGCCTGCAACGTCTGTGCCGAGAAGAGGGCAGCTCTGGAATACGCAGGCATCAACATCGTCTGTGCCGTATTCGTTGAAATACGCAAGAGTCACAACGCCGCCCATTGAAGATGCACGGAAATGAACCTTATCGTGACCCGTGAGCTCCATAATATATTTTACGAATTCATCAAGCTGACCCGCAACCTCAACAGGGTCAAGACGCCAGTCATAATGGAAATAATACTGGCTGTCCTTGCTGTGCTCCTGCTCTTCGGGCATTTCGATAACAACGGAAACATTCTCTTTTGAATTGCCGTTGCCGTCGAGAGCCATTGCACCCATCACCTCATTGATGGTTTCAATAAGGTCGTCGCCGAAACCGTCAAAATCAAGGAATGCAAGCTTAAGAAGTCCGGGAAGAAGACCGGCAATGATATCGATGATAGCTTTTGTGTCGGGTCTGAAAAGCGTTTTCTGATTCTCAGCACCGTAATTCTCATAAATATCGGTGTTGCCGAGAGGTCCTACATAAATAATAGGAGTTATGCCGCAATCGCACTTGCCGTCAACAGCCGAAGCTGCGGGAGCTGCGATTGAAACAATCATAACAAGCGAAAGAATTAATGCGATTATCTTTTTCACAAAATCACCCTTTTTGTTTTTTCTAAATTTTAGCATATATTTCGCCGATATACAATACATAAAAACTGCATATTTATAAAAAATTTATATTTATTTTAATATATAGTTGCAAAGCTGTTCATATTTGTGTTACAATGACCGCAGTTGGAAAGGGTGATAAAATGACAAACACCGAAAACAAACAATCCGGTCTTTCAATTAACAAAAAGACGGTTGTGCTCATCAGCGTTCTGCTTGTTGCGATAATGGCATTTGCAGGAGTTCTTACTCAGGTGCTTCCGAGAGGTATGTATGAAACCAATCCGGACGGCACCATTATAAACGGCACCTACACCCAGATTGAAGATAAACTCCCGATATGGAAGATTGTGCTTGCACCGATCCTTGTTTTCGGAACGGAAACGGCATTGACGGGCGTGGGAATAATCCTGATAATAACTCTTATCGGCGGCACCTTTCTTATTCTCGATAAATGCAATGTGCTCAAATACATAATGGCAACAATCATCAACAAATTCGGCAGCAAAAAATATATTCTGCTCAACGTTATGATTTTTGCCTGTATGCTTTTAAGCTCAACGGCGGGCATCCTCGAAGAATCGGTTACCCTTGTTCCGATTGCCGTTGCAATTTCTCTTGCTTTAGGCTGGGACTCCTTCGTAGGTCTCGGAATGAGCCTTATTGCGGTCGCCTTCGGCTTTACCGCCGCAACCTTCAATCCGTTCAATGTTGCAACGGTTCAGCGCATGGCTGAAATCCCCGTCTTTTCGGGTCTCGGATTCAGACTGATTACATTTGCTGTTGTTTATGCCGTGCTTGCAGGGTTTATGACGGTTTACGCAAAGATGATTGAAAAGAACCCCAAGAAATCGCTTTGCTACGAAACCGACCTTGCTCTGCGAGAAAAATTCAATCTTGACGACAGCATGGTTGTTCTTTCCGATGCAAAAATCAAAAAGGCAGCAAAAGCATTCATCTTCTGCCTTATCGGTGTTCTGATTTGCATTGTTCTGGATTTCGTGCTCGGAACGGAAGGCGGCATCTCCCTTCCCGGTATGGCCCTGCTTTTCACCGTCGGCGGTCTGCTTGCGGGTCACTTTGCGGGATTCAGCGGCAAAAAGCTTGCAAAAAGCTTCGGCGAAGGAATAAAGACAATCGCCCCCATTATCCCCATCATCATTATCATTCTTTCAATAACATATATCCTTGACCAGGGTAATATCATCCCCACAATCCTTAATTTTGTTTATAATCTTTTGCAGGGTGTTTCGCCCTATACCGCAATACTTCTGCTCTTTGTTTTTATTGTTGTGCTTGAATTCTTCGTCGGCAGCGGCACGGCAAAGGCATTCCTCATTATGCCTATCGTTCTCCCCCTTGCGGATATGGTTGAAGTTACCCGTCAGAGCGTTACCCTCGCATTCTGCCTCGGTGACGGCTTCACAAATCTGCTTTATCCCACAAGCGGCATTATGATTGTTGCTATCGGTCTTGTTAATATTTCCTACGGTAAATGGCTCAAATTCTCCTGGAAGCTCTTTGCACTCGAAGGCATAGTTTCCGTTGCTCTTATGCTTATTGCCGTTGCGATAAACTACTCATAAGGTGATTATATGAAACTTAAATTCAAAGACGGAAAGTTCAGGATTCTCCTTTTCGGAGATATTCACGAGCATTATGACTATAAAACCAACCCCAGGTTCAAAGATATGAACAAGCTTATGAATGCCGCACTCGATGAATTCAAACCCGATTTGTGCGTGCTTCTCGGCGATAACTGCAACACCGATAAAATTGCAGAGGCTCCCGAAGAATTCAAAGATGTTATGTATCACGTTGTTGAACCGATGCTAACAAGAAACATCCCCGTTGCAACGGTGCTCGGTAACCACGAACACGACCACGGTCACGAGGATGAGATTGTTGAAATATATAAAGAAATCGGAGTTATCGCAAGAAACGATGCACCCCAAGATGTAACGGGTAACATTAACTTCAAGGAGTTTGTGTATTCGTCAGACGGCGAAAAGCCCCTTTTCTGCCTTTGGTTCATCGATTCAAACAACTGCCACGAAAACAGAGAAATCTCTCATTACGATTATGTGCATCCGGATCAGATTGAATGGTTTGAAGAAGAATGTGAAAAAATAAAAGAACTTAACGGCGGTAAGCCGATGCCTTCTTTTGTTTTCCAGCACACCCCCGTTCCCGAGGAATACGAACTTCTCCGCAAGGCAAGATTCTGGGAGCTTCCCGTTGCCGTCAGAGGATATAACACAAAAAGCAAAACCTTTTATGTCGGCAAAAAGGGAACCAAAGATTACGTTGGCGAAGGTCCCTGCTCACCCGATGTCAACAGCGGTCAGTTCGCAAGTTGGAAAAAGGTTGGCGGCATTCTCGGCGCATTCTTCGGCCACGACCATCTCAACGACTTTTCGGGCTTCCACGACGGCATATTTATGGCTCAGCACAAAACCGCAGGCTTCAGAGCGTACACTGACGGCTGCAGAAGCTGCGTACGGCTTGTTACGATAGATGAAAAGAACCCTCATACTTTCACGCAAGAGCTCAAACGCTTCAAGCAATTCGGTCTTAAGAGCGAATCTCTCGGCTTTGTTATGAGGAACTTCTCAGACAGACAGGTTATAACGATGCACGTGCTTGGATATCTTGCGCTCGCTGCGGCAGGCATAACCGGCATCACATTTTTAATCAAATATCTTATTGAAAGATTCGGAGGTTAACATTATGTCAGAAACAAAAAAGCTCAGCCCTTCACTTCTCCTGAATATTATCCTTTTCGGATTTATGGGTCAGGTTGCATGGGCGGTTGAAAACAACTTTTTCAATCTCTATATGCTTAAGATCGGCGGCGATATGCACGATATCTCGATTATGATCGGCGTCAGTGCAATCGTTGCTTTCCTCACAACGCTCTTTATGGGCAGCCTCAGCGATAAAATCAACAAACGCAAGATTTTCATCTGCGCGGGTTATATTCTTTGGGGTCTGACGGTTGTTGCTTTTGCAATCATCAACCCTGAAACCATTGCAAAGATTATGGGTACAGACGTTGGCGCAGCCGTTTCCGCTACAGTTATTCTTGTTATCATAATGGACGGTCTTATGACATTTATGGGTTCGACAAGTAACGACGCTGCGTTCAATGCTTGGATTACAGATATCGGCACTTCATCCAACAGATCAAAAATCGAATCACTTCTTGCAATCATCCCCGTTATTGCGACCCTTGCGGTTACAGGTTCATTCGGCGCAATTTTCGGTGATAACAAAAACGTTGGTCAAAGAGAATATTCACTTTATTTCTTAATTCTCGGCTCAATAGTTACCGTTTGCGGTATAATTGGTATTTTCTCCATCAAGGAATCAAGAACAAATGTAAAAACAACAGCAGGCTTTGCTGAAACTCTTGTTTACGGCTTCAAACCTTCTGTTATCAAAAACAACAAGCAACTTTATATTTCGCTTGTTTGTATGGGTATTTTCTCGGTTTCAAGTCAGGTATTCTTCCCATACATATTCATTTATCTCGATAAGCACATTGATATGTCAGCTCTCGGCTCAATGCTCACTCCTGGCGTTATTGTTTTTGCTGCAATTTTTGCCGTCGTGCTCATCGGAACGCTTGTTTATATCATAATTATGAGCGACAGAAAAGGCAAAGCTCCTTATCTCTACCCCGCTGTTGTTCTTTATCTTATCGGTCTTGTTCTTGTTTTCATTGCAGACAGCAACATTCTCTACTTCATTCTTTCAGCACTCGTTACACTTGTCGGTTACGGGCTTCTTATGATTATGCTTGGCGCTGCAGTTCGCGATTTCACTCCCGAAGACAAAACAGGCCAGCTTCAGGGCATCAGAATGATTTTCTCCGTTCTTCTGCCCATGCTTATCGGTCCCACAGTTGCCGAAAAGATTTCAACTGCATACTCCGCAACAACTTATATCAACGATTACGGCGAGATTCTTCCCACCCCCGCACCGCACATTTTCCTTGCTTCTGCGGCAATCGGCGTTATCATTGTTATTCCTCTTTATTTCCTTGTCAAGGAATTCAAAAAGCAAAAATAAACCTTCAGAGTTATTAAAAGGATATCTGTCATGAATATTATAATTGTAGGTCTCGGCAAACTCGGTATTACTCTCACAAAGCAGCTTGTTTCCGAGGGTCACAGCATCACGGTTGTTGACACAAACAACGATAAGGTCACATCCGTTGTTGACACATACGACGTTATGGGTGTTTGCGGCAACGGTGCAACCTGCGAAGCTCTTGAAACCGCAGGTGCAGCAAAAGCAAAGCTCATCATCGCCGCAACCGCATCAGACGAAATGAACATTCTCTGCTGCCTGATTGCGAATAAAATGGGCACGGAAAACACAATTGCCCGCGTGCGTAATCCCGATTATGCAAATCAGAGCCAGTTTCTTCGCGACGAAATCGGAATCAACATGGTTGTTAATCCCGAGTATGAAACGGCAAACGAAATTTCAAGAATCATCCGATTCCCCTCGGCAGCAAACCTCGATTCCTTTGCAAGAGGAAAAATCGAAATTGCGAGTGTAAGAATTCATTCGGACAACCCCCTCTGCGACTGTCCGCTTTATGAGCTGCGCAAAAAGACAAAAGCGAAGGTGCTTATATGCGCCGTTCAGCGTGATGAAAAGGTGTTTATCCCGAGCGGTAATTTCATCGTCAGATGCGATGATGTTCTGAGTATTACGGGCACCCGTTCAGAGCTTGCTCTTTTTATGAAGCAAACAGGCGTTTACAAACAACGAATCAAAAACGTTATGATCGTCGGAGGCGGCAGAATCGGATATTACCTTGCAAAACTTCTCTCTGACACGAATCGCAACATCAAGCTCATTGAGAGCGGCTATGACCGCTGCTATAAGCTCACCGATGCACTGCCTGACGTTACTGTAATTCACGGTGACGGCACAGACCAGGATATTCTCGACGAGCAGGGTCTTGAAAGGCAGGACGCTCTTGTTTCGCTCACAGGTATTGACGAAGAGAACATCATAGTTTCAATGTATGCGGAATCAAATGGTATAAACAAAGTTATCACCAAGGTTAACCGCCATTCATATTCAATTCTTAACGATATCGGTCTTGACACCGTTGTTTCGCCTCAGATTGTTGCAGGTAATCTTGTAACAAGATATGTCCGTGCACTCCAGAACTCAGCAGGCAACTCTCAGATTCAGACTCTTCACAAACTTGTTAACGGCAAGGTTGAAGCGGTTGAATTTATTGTGCCGGAAGGTGCAGGATATGAGAATATTCCTTTCAAAGAGCTCAACTTTCTACCCAATATTCTTGTTGGCTGTATTATACGAAACGGCAAAACCATATTCCCCGGCGGTGATGATGTTATGAAAGCACACGACAGCATCATTGTTGTTACCGCAGGCAGAATCATCGAAGACCTTCACGATATTTTCGTCTGATAACATCGGAGAAAAATTATGAATATTAAAAGTATATCCTACAATATAGGCCGAATTCTGCTTATTGAAGCAATTCTGCTTGTTTTCCCTGCAATAGGCGCATTGATATATAAAGAAACAACTTTGCTTTCATTTGCGATAACGATTGCAGCTCTTACCGTAACAGGGCTGCTCGCGGTACGCAAAAGGCCTGAAAACAACTCCATTTATGCCAAAGAAGGATATGTTATAGTAGCATTGACCTGGATACTGATGTCTTTATTCGGTGCGCTCCCTTTCTATCTCAGCGGTTATATTCCGCATTTTGTTGATGCTTTTTTCGAAACTGTTTCCGGCTTCACCACCACCGGCTCAACAATACTGCGTGAAATAGAATCACTCCCAAAAAGCCTTCTTTTCTGGCGCAGCTTCACTCATTGGATAGGCGGTATGGGAATTCTTGTTTTCGTTATCGCCATAATGCCAAAAACAGAAAGCTCGTCAATGCACATTATGAGAGCTGAGGTTCCCGGTCCCTCGGTCGGCAAGCTCGTTTCAAAGCTCCGTGCATCTGCAAGAATCCTTTACGGCATCTACTGTGTGCTTACTCTCGTACAGATTGTTTTGCTTGTTCTCGGCGGTATGCCGATATTTGACAGCGTTGTAAGCTCATTTGCAACAGCAGGCACCGGCGGCTTTGCAATTCTCAACAACAGCATCGAAGGCTACAACAGCGTTTATGCCGAAATGGTTATTGCCGTCTTTATGCTCTTGTTCGGAGTTAACTTCAATCTTTACTATATGATACTGATAAAGCAGGGCAGGCAGGCAATCAAAAGCGAAGAACTCAGATGGTATTTTGGTATCGTTGTCACATCGGTTGTTGTTATTGCATTAAGTCTTTATTCCACAAAGCACGACATCGGAGAATCCTTCAGATACTCCTTCTTCCAGGTTGCTTCAATAATAACGACAACGGGCTTCTCCACAACAAACTTTGACACTTGGCCCGTCATATCAAAATTCGTGCTTCTTTTCCTGATGTTTATCGGTGCCTGCGCAGGTTCAACAGGCGGCGGCATAAAGGTGTCGCGCCTTATTATCCTTATCAAAAGCGGTCTGCGTGATATCAAGAAAGCAATCAATCCCCGAAGCATCGAAACCGTAAAACTTGACAGACACACGGTCGAAGAATCCATTGTCAAGAGCACCTCAGTGTTTTTCGGCACTTATATGCTGCTTATGGCGGTGTCAATGCTGATTGTTTCCATAGACGGCAGAGATGTTGTTACAACGGCAACCTCGGTTATTGCATGCATGGGTAACATCGGACCCGGTCTTGGTGCTGTCGGTCCTTACGGAAACTTTGCCGACTTCTCCGTATTCAGCAAGCTCGTGCTCAGCTTCGATATGCTTGCGGGCAGACTTGAGCTTATACCAATGCTTATGCTTTTCTCTCCCTATGCGTGGTCAAGAAAATACTCATAAAATATCAAGAACCGTTACCTGAACAGGCAGCGGTTCTTTTGTTTATTATTGCAGTTAAATATTGAAACAAGGCTTTTTCAATGCTATAATTTATTAATGTATTATTTATATTCGGAGACAGAAAATATGAAAACAAGAGATTCCGCTTTTTACAAAGCATTTTTCGTTATGACTCTGACAATGGCGGCACAGAACCTGATTGTTTTCGGCGTTAACCTCGCCGACTCGGTTATGATGGGCGCCTACAGCGAAACCGCTCTAAGCGGTGTTGGCATATGCAACAACATTCAGTTTTTCCTCAACATGGCGGCATCAGGCATTTCGTCAGGCATGACGGTTATTGCTTCGCAGTATTGGGGTCAGAAAGAAACAAAACCGATCCACAGAGTTTCTGCGGTTGCGATATGGCTCGGAATAATCTTCACGGGGCTGATTTTCGCATTTGCCGCTCTTGCACCCGAAACTCTCATACGCCTTTTCACGGATAAGAATGCAGTTGTTGAGCAGGCAGTTCTGTATCTCGATATAATCAAATATACATACCTTATGTTTACTCTTTCGACAATCATTCTTTCAATACTGAGAAGTGTTGAAACAGTTAAGATAGGATTTTATGTTTCGCTTTCGTCATTCGCAGCAAACATTTTCCTCAACTATGCTCTTATTTACGGCAAATTCGGAATGCCCGAAATGGGAATCCGCGGTGCTGCTGTTGCAACTCTTATTTCAAGAGCCATTGAGCTTGCCGTTGTTGCGATTTATATCCTGTTTGCAGATAAAAAGCTCAAAATGAGAATCTGCGATTTCTTTATCACCGATAAGCAGATGATAAAAGACTACTTCAAAACGGGGCTTCCGCTTATGATGAGCAGTGTTTCCTGGGGCATTGCAATGAGCATTCAGGGAGCCATCATCGGCAGACTTATTGAAAGCGCAATAGCAGCAAACAGCATTGCAACAACGATATTCCAGGTGGCAACCGTTATCTGTTATGCATCAAGCAACGTTGCCTGCGTGCTTATCGGCAAAACCATCGGCGAAAACAAGCCTATGGAAATCATCAAAAAAAGAAGCAAAAACCTACAGCTGATTTTCGTTGCAATCGGTGTTGTTTCAAGCGGAATTCTTCTGCTTACAAAGAATCTTATTATCGATTTTTACAATGCATCCCCCGAAACAATCGATATCACAAACCAGTTTATATGGGTGCTTGCAGTCACGATTATCGGTACGGCATATGAAGCCCCTGCCCTTTGCGGCATCGTTTCGGGTGGCGGCGAAACCTCGTTCGTACTTAAAAATGATATCATTTTTATGTGGCTTATTGTTTTGCCGCTGAGTGCACTCAGCGCATTTGTTTTCAAGTTTCCCGTTGTTGTTACCTTCGCCTGCCTCAAAGCTGACCAGGTGCTCAAATGCGCCGTTGCCGTCGTTAAGGTCAACAGATTCAACTGGATTAAAAGCGTTACAAGAGAATAGCAAAAAGCTCCGTACTGATTTGTACGGAGCTTTATTTTTTTACATACCTCTTCTTTTAACGCAATTTTCAAGATTGATTGCATCATAAACGCCGTTGTCAAACAGCTCACAAACGCCCTGATATTCTTCAAGAGAAAGCGTTTCAAGTGTTTTGCCTTCTCTGATGCAAAGAGCAACAAGCTCGCCCGTTGCTTTATAGGCATCTCTGAAAGGAAGTCCTTTTGAAACAAGATAGTCGGCACAGTCTGTTGCGTTGATAAAGCCGCCGGCAGCCGCCTTTCTCATGTTTTCGGGAATAGCCTTCATTGTCTGAATCATCGGTTCAAGAGTTACAAGGCAGATTTTAACCGTATCAAACGCATCAAAAATCGCATCCTTATCTTCCTGCATATCCTTGTTATAAGCAAGGGGAAGACCCTTCATAACGGTGAGGAGTGTGATAAGGTCTCCGAAAACTCTGCCGCTCTTGCCTCTTACGAGCTCTGCGATATCGGGATTCTTCTTCTGAGGCATAATGCTTGAACCTGTTGAGAAAGCATCGTCAAGCTCAACAAACTTGAATTCCCATGAGCACCAGAGGATGATTTCTTCGCAAAGTCTTGAAAGATGCACCATACAGATTGAGAGTGCGCTTGCAAGCTCGATGCAGAAATCTCTGTCTGCTACGCCGTCAAGAGTGCTTTTTGTGTATGAATCAAAACCGAGAAGAGATGCGGTCATTGCTCTGTCGATGGGATAAGTTGTGCCTGCAAGAGCTCCGCTGCCGAGAGGCGATGAATTCATTCTCTTCTTTGCATCCTCAACT
>JAZNRG010000160.1:0-2315 GCA_045590575.1 Acutalibacteraceae bacterium
TTCGGCGGCGGATATGCCATTATCGCATTGCTTGAAAATGAATTTATATCTGAACGAAAATGGATTGACCACGATGAATTCATGGATGTCGCGGCAATTGCAGAAAGCACGCCCGGACCGATTGCTATAAACGTAGCTACATATATCGGATATAAGCTGAAGGGTTTTCTCGGAGCTGTTATTGCGACGGTCGGTATGTGTCTGCCGTCGTTTGTGATTATGTATTTTGTATCTATATTTTATGACCGCTTTATGGAGATTGCACTTGTTTCGGCGGCATTCAAAGGTGTTCAGATTTGTGTTGTGTATCTGATTGCATCTGCCGCTTTTAAGATGCTGAAGAAAATGAAGAAAACACCGCTAAACATTGCAGTGTTTTCTGTAACTTGTGCGGGAATGATACTCTGCACACTCTTTGATATCCGCATATCTTCCGTATGGTTCATTCTATTCGCCGGTATTCTCGGACTTTCGGTGTTTTTAATCAGAAAAAACAAAACGAAAGGAGAGAATAAGAAATGATATATCTGCAATTATTCCTTACCTTTCTGAAGGTCGGCACATTTGCCTTCGGCGGCGGATATGCAATGCTCTCGCTTATCGGTGATTCGGTTCTCAGATACGGTTGGATGACTGAAAATGAGCTTCTTAATTTTGTTGGAGTAGAAACCGTCATACCCGGTCCGATAGCTGTAAATATGGCAACCTGCATCGGTTATGAACAAGGCGGTTTTCTTGGTGCACTTCTTTCAACAATCGGTGTGGTGCTTCCGTCGTTTATCATCATTCTCCTCGTAGCATCGGTTATTAAAAATCTTTTGAAATATGCACCTGTCAAAACTTTTATCGCAAGTATGCGCCCTGCACTTGGCGGGCTTATCCTCTCGGTTTCCGTGACAATGGCTCTTACCGTATTCTTTGGCATTGACAGCATAAAGAATATCAGCTTCACGTTTGATTGGCGTTCACCGGTGGTATTGTCGGTGATTATTCTCATTCCAATCATCTGGAAACGTATAAAAAAGAAAGAATTTTCTTCAATTCTTCTCGTTATCATTTCGGGAGTAACGGGAATGCTCTTGTTCGGAGTATAATTATTTAAATTCCGATTTACCGAACTCCTTCGGTCTGACCGAGGGAGTTTTATCTTGATTTTTACAGTATTCAATGCTATAATGTGGCGAATATCAGACACGAGGTTGATTTATGAAAATATTAAAGCATTTCCCCGGAATAATCTTATCCTTTATTATTGCCGTTCTTGCAATGTGGCTTGAAAGTCTGCTCCCGATTCATCTTATCGGCTCTGCGGTTATTGCAATGTTCATCGGTATGATTATCAACCGCTTTCTCGCAAAAACAGATATCTTTGCAAGCGGTATTAAATTTACATCAAAAAAGCTTCTGAAATTTGCAATCATTCTGCTCGGTCTTTCTTTGAATATCAAAACTGTTCTTGAGGTTGGCAGAATGTCGCTGACGGTTATGGTTTTTACCCTGCTCACCTGCTTCGGCGGCGGATATTTCATCGGCAAAGCATTGGGACTCAACTGGAAGCTTTCCAATCTTATTTCAGCAGGAACGGGTATCTGCGGCGGCTCTGCCATTGCAGCTATTGCACCCACAATCGATGCTGATGATGACGATGTTGCCTATGCAATGTCGGCAACCTTCCTTTTTGATATGGCAATGATTGTTCTCTTCCCGATTATGGGCAGAGCACTCGGAATGACCGATGAAGCATTCGGCATCTGGGCAGGAACAGCGGTTAATGACACCTCATCCGTTGTTGCAACGGGATATGCTTTTTCGGAGGGTGCAGGCGATTTTGCAACAATGGTAAAGCTTACAAGAACGCTCTCCATCATTCCCACGGTTATCACTTTTGCATTAATTTCCCTTCGCCTCAAGAAGAAAGAAGCACAGAAAAACAGCAAAAATCCCGATGAACTGAAAGCAAATTTCAGCATCAAAAAGATATTCCCCTGGTTCATTCTCGGCTTTGTTGCAATGTCTGTTGTTGCAAGTGTTTTCGCAATTCCCGCCGAAATCGTATCGGGAACAAAAGCAGTCAGCAAATTCCTTATGGTCAGCGCACTTGCGGCAATAGGTCTTAACACATCTTTTTCAAGCTTCAAAAAATCGGGAATCCGCCCGATGATTCACGGCTTCATTATCTCCGCACTTGTCGTTATAGTTGCCCTGCTTGTTGAGGTTTGTATGGGTATTGTTTAATAAATTCCAATTTGTCGGATTGATTATTTGTAGAATTGGTTGTTTATAGCGTAAATGGAATGCAGGGCCGTTCTTGACAG
>JAZNRG010000161.1:0-17013 GCA_045590575.1 Acutalibacteraceae bacterium
TTGTACAACTCCTTGGCTCACAGAACGACATGGCTACGATCCGACTTCCGAAGAAACAAAGAATGGCGAAGCATTCTCAAAAGAACTTGCTTCTCTTTGCGATATCTACGTTAACGATGCTTTCGGTGCAGCTCACAGAGCTCACTGCTCAACAGTCGGCGTAACAGCTTATGTTGAAGAAGCAGCAGTAGGCTACCTCATGGGTAAAGAACTCAAGTATCTCGGCAACGCTGTTGAAGATCCCGAAAGACCCTTCGTTACTATCCTCGGCGGCGCAAAGGTTGCTGATAAGCTCAACGTTATCGAAAACCTTCTCAACAAGGCAGACACACTTATCATCGGCGGGGGTATGGCTTACACCTTCCTTGCAGCTCAGGGCTACGGCGTAGGCAACTCACTTCTCGATGAATCAAAGATTGATTACTGCAAGGATATGCTTGCAAAGGCTGAAGCAAAGTCGTTAAGATTCTTCTTCCCGTTGACGTTGTAACAGCAGCAGGCTTCCCCAACCCCATCGATGCTGAAATCGAAACAGCGGTTTACGCAGCAGACGCAATTCCCGCTGACGTTGAAGGTCTTGACATCGGACCCAAGACTGCAGAACTCTATGCAGATGCAGTTAAGAGCGCAAAGACTGTTGTATGGAACGGCCCCATGGGCGTTTTCGAAAACCCCACTCTTGCAGCGGGTACAATCGCAGTTGCAAAGGCTCTTGCTGAAACAGAAGCAGTAACAATCATCGGCGGCGGCGACTCAGCAGCAGCAGTTAACACTCTCGGCTTCGGTGACAAGATGACTCACATCTCAACCGGCGGCGGCGCATCACTCGAATTCCTCGAGGGTAAGGCTCTTCCCGGCATTGAAGCAGTTAATGATAAATAATATAGGTTCGGGACGGCACGGAGACCGTCCCCTACACGGGAAATAAAATATGAGTTTGCCCAAAAGAAAACAGTTGAGGTTAGAAGGATATGATTATTCGCAGAACGGTGCATATCATATAACCATTTGCACGAAAAACAAAGAACAAATATTATGTGAAATCGTAGGGGACGGCCTCTGCGCCGTCCCGAAAACAGACTTGACGGATACCGGTAAAATGGTTGAAAATTCAATTGTTTACATCAACAAATATCCTGACATTACTGTGGATAAATATGTTGTTATGCCGAATCATGTTCATATGCTGATTTCAATTTACAACGAAGATGAAGGCAAAACTGATATTGATATTCCGGAAATAATAAAACGTTTCAAATCATATACCTCAAATTTATTCGGCGATGAATTGTGGCAACGGTCATACAACGACCATATCATTCGCGGGCAGCAGGATTATGATGAAATTTGGCAATACATTGACGAAAATCCGTTGAAATGGAATTTGAAAAAAGATGAAAGGAAGTAATAGATATGGATAAATCACTTCGCAGACCTGTTATTGCAGGCAACTGGAAAATGAACAATACTCCCGAGCAGACAAAAGCTCTCATCGAAGCTATGAAGCCCCTCGTTGCAGACGCTGATTGCGACGTTGTTATCTGCGCTCCTTATATTGACCTCTATGCAGCTATGGAAGCGGCAGCAGGCTCAAACATCAAAATCGGTGCCGAAAACTGCCACTGGGCAGAAAAGGGCGCTTTCACAGGCGAAGTTTCCGCTGAAATGCTCAAGGCAGCAGGCGTTCCCTATGTTATCATCGGCCACTCCGAAAGAAGACAGTATTTCGGCGAAACCGACGAAACAGTCCGTGACCGTGTAAGAGCTGCTCTCAATGCAGGTCTTAAAGTTATCCTCTGCGTAGGCGAAGTTCTCAAGGAAAGAGAGCTCGGCATCACAGCTGAAGTTGTAAGACTTCAGACAAAGGTTGCTCTTTCAGGCGTTTCAGAGGCTGAGCTTGCAAATATCATCATCGCTTACGAACCCGTTTGGGCTATCGGCACAGGCCTTACCGCTACTCCCGAGCAGGCAAACGAAGTTTGCGCAGTTATCCGTGCTCTTATCGCAGAGCTTTACACAAAGGATGCAGCAGACAAGTTCGTTATCCAGTACGGCGGTTCAATGAACGATGCAAACGCAGCAGAGCTTCTTGCTCAGTATGATGTTGACGGCGGCCTTATCGGCGGTGCATCACTCGTTGCAGAGAAGTTTGCAGCTATCGTTGCAGCAGCTTCAAAATAATTATAACCATATCGGGGGTCGGTTTCCGACCCCCGGATTACCGTAGGGAACGGTCAAGACCGTTCCGATTATATGCGGAACACTCTTGAGTGTTCCCTACAACAAACATACTGATAATTGAAAGGATTGTTTACTATGAGCAAAAAACCCGTTCTTCTTTGCATCATGGACGGTTTCGGTAAAAACGACAGCGACTACGGCAACGCAATCGTAGCTGCAAAAACTCCCAACCTTGACAAAATTATGGCAGAAAACCCCATGACTTATATCGGTGCTTCGGGCATGGATGTCGGTCTTCCCGACGGTCAGATGGGTAACAGCGAAGTTGGTCACACCAACATCGGCGCAGGCAGAGTTGTTTATCAGGAGCTCACAAGAATCACAAAGTCAATCAATGACGGCGATTTCTTTGAGAATGATGCTCTCCTCGGTGCTATCGAAAACTGCAAGAAGAACAATTCCGCACTCCACTTAATGGGTCTTCTTTCCGACGGCGGCGTTCACAGCCACAACACTCACCTTTACGGACTTCTTGAGCTTGCAAAGCGCAACGGTCTTGAAAAGGTGTTCATCCATTGCCTCATGGACGGACGTGACGTTTCTCCCACATCGGGCAAGGATTTCCTTGCAGAGCTTTATAAGAAGTGTGCTGAAATCGGTGTCGGTGAAATCGCTACCGTTGAAGGCAGATACTATGCAATGGACAGAGAAAGAAAATTCGACAGAGTTGAAAAGACTTACGTTGCAATGACAAAGCTCGAAGGTCCCAAGTTTACCTGTGCCTGCGAAATGGCTGAAAAGTCATATGCTGACGGTATCACAGACGAATTTATCGTTCCCTGCGTAAGCGAAAAGGCGGAAGCAGTTAAGGATGGCGACAGCGTTATTTTCTTTAACTTCCGTCCCGACAGAGCAAGAGAAATCACAAGAGCTTTTGTTGACCCCGCGTTTGACGGCTTTACAAGAGAAAAGAAGCTTGACCTTTTCTATGTCTGCATGACACAGTATGAGGCAGAGATGCCCAATGTTGAAGTTGCATATAAACCCCAGAGAATTGATATGCCCATCGGCGAAGTTTTCAGCAAGCAGGGCTTGAAGCAGCTCAGAATCGCTGAATTTACAAAGTATGCACATGTTACCTTCTTCCTCAACGGCGGAGAAGAAACCGTTTATGAGGGTGAAGACAGAATTCTTATTGATTCTCCCAATGTTGCAACCTACGATATGCAGCCCGAAATGAGTGCATATATCGTAACAGATACACTTCTTGAAAAAATCGAAGCTGATATGTACGATGCAATTGTTCTCAACTACGCAAACTGCGATATGGTTGGTCACACAGGCGTATTCGAAGCTGCCGTTGCAGCAGTTGAAGCTGTTGATACCTGCGTTGGCAAAATCTGCGATGCAGTTTCCGCAAAGGGCGGCGTAATGCTTATCACCGCTGACCACGGCAACGCAGACAAGATGTATGAGCCCGACGGTTCACCCTTCACAGCTCACACAACTAACCCCGTTCCCTTCGTTGTAGTCGGTCACGACTGCGAACTCAAGGAAGGCGGCAAGCTCTGCGATATCGCTCCCACAATGCTCGACATAATGGGCATTGAACAGCCTGCACAGATGAGCGGCGAATCACTCATTAAATGATTGACATCACCATTTCTGCGTGATATAATAAGAAAAAATAATTATTCGGAGGATACAGATATGAAAATCAAGACTCTTGAAACAAAGAATCTTTGCGAAAGCGCAAAGAAGGGTGGCTGCGGCGAATGCCAGACATCCTGCCAGTCAGCATGCAAGACCAGCTGCGGTGTTGCTAATCAGCAGTGCGAAAGCAAGAATAAAAAATTATTAATTCATAATTACAATGTAGGGCGGGGGCTTGCTCCCGCCGTATTTTGTTTGTAACAACAGGTGATAACTATGATACATTGTTATAAACTCGGCGGATTGAATATCGTTCTTGATATTTTTTCGGGTTCGGTTCATGTTGTTGATGAAGTTGCTTACGACATTATCGGAATGTATGAATCCGAGAGCCGAGAACATATTATTGAAACCATTCTTGCAAAATATCCCGACCGTGAGGATGTTACAAAAGAAGAAATTGAGGGTTGCTTTGAACAGCTTGAAGAACTCCGTTCGGCGGGCAAGCTTTTCACTCCCGATACCTTTGAACCCATGGCGGGTGACCTTAAGAAAAAAACTTCGGGTGTTATAAAGGCACTCTGCCTTCATATTGCTCACACCTGCAACCTCAACTGTTCATATTGCTTTGCAAGTCAGGGCAATTACCACGGTGACAGAGCCGTTATGAGCTTTGAGGTCGGCAAACGTGCACTCGATTTTCTTATTGAAAATTCGGGCAGCAGAAGAAATCTTGAGGTTGACTTCTTCGGCGGCGAGCCTCTTATGAATTTTGAGGTTGTTAAACAGCTTGTTGAATATGCGAGAAGCATTGAAAAAGAGGCAGGCAAGAATTTCCGTTTCACGCTCACAACAAACGGGGTTCTTGTTGACGATGACGTTATCGAATTCTCAAACAGAGAAATGAGCAACGTTGTTCTCAGCCTTGACGGCAGAAAAGAAGTTCACGACCGTTTCCGTGTTGACTATGCGGGCAACGGAAGCTGGGAAAAGATTGTTCCGAAATTTCAGAAGTTTGTTGAAGCAAGAGGTAACAAGAATTATTATATGAGGGGCACATTTACCCACTATAATCCCGATTTTCTTGAGGATATAAAGACTATGCTCGACCTCGGTTTTACCGAACTGAGTATGGAACCTGTTGTCTGCGCACCTGATTCTCCATCTGCGCTTACCGATGAGGATTTGCCGATTGTTCTTGAACAGTATGAAAAACTCGCTGAGCTTATGCTCGAAAGACACAAAGAGGGCAGACCCTTCACCTTCTATCACTATATGATTGACCTTAAGGGCGGTCCGTGTATTTATAAGAGAATCTCGGGCTGCGGTTCGGGCACGGAATATATGGCGGTTACACCGTGGGGCGATCTTTATCCCTGCCATCAGTTTGTCGGTGAAGAAAAATTCAGGCTTGGCGATATCTGGAACGGCGTTGATAACACCGAAATTCAGAATGATTTTGAATCCTGCAATGTTTATGCACGTCCCGAATGTAAGGACTGCTGGGCAAAGCTCTATTGCTCGGGCGGTTGCGCCGCAAACGGCTACCACGCAACAGGCTCCGTCAAGGGTATCTATGAATACGGCTGCAAGCTTTTCCGCAAGAGAATGGAATGCGCAATTATGCTTGAAGCCGCAAAGGCAGTTGAGGAATAATGAAAACCCCGATTTGCGATTTTGTTAAAGAATATGCCGAAAGCGGTAAAATGCGTCTGCATATGCCCGGTCATAAAGGCAAAAATTTCATCGGTGCGGAAAAATATGATATAACCGAAATAAGCGGCGCTGATGTGCTTTATCATTCCGACGGTATCATAAAGCAGAGCGAAATGAATGCATCGGAGCTTTTTGACACGGCAAAAACGGTTTATTCCGCCGAGGGTTCGTCGCTTGCAATCCGTGCAATGCTTTATCTTGCAAGGCTTTGCGGCAAAAAGTCGCTTATCGCCGCAGGCAGAAATGCCCACAAGGTTTTTATGACTGCTTGTGCACTTCTGGATATTGAAATTGCGTGGATTTTTCCCGAAAACAGAGAAAACATAATCTCGTGTGAAATATCACCCGAATATCTTGATGATTTTCTTTGCGGCATGGCAGAAAAACCGTCTGCGGTTTATATAACAAGCCCCGATTATCTCGGCAATATTGCGGATATAAAGGGTATTTCCGTCGTCTGCAAAAAACACGGAGTCTTGCTGATGGTTGATAATGCACACGGAGCTTATCTCAACTTCTTGCCGGAAAATATGCATCCCATTGCACTCGGCGCGGATGTCTGCTGCGATTCTGCTCATAAAACTCTGCCCGTTTTAACTGGAGGCGCATATCTTCATATTTCAAAGAATGCACCGAAAGAAATTTACGATAATGCCGAAAACGCAATGACTCTGTTTGCATCAACAAGTCCGTCTTATCTTGTTCTGCAGTCGCTTGATGCCGCAAACGATTATCTTGATAACGGTTACCGTGAAAGTCTTGCGGAATATATAAAATATGTTGATTCATTAAAAGAAAAACTTTCGGTTGCGGGTTATGAGCTTATCGGCACTGAGCCGATGAAGCTCACTTTGTCGCCGAAATTATACGGATACACGGGATATGAGCTTTCGGAAATTCTTTCCTCAAACGGTATTGAATGCGAATTCTCCGACCCCGATTTCACCGTTATGATGTTCACTCCCGAAAATGGAAAAGGAGCGGTTGACGAGGTCAGGAACGTTTTGCTTTCAATTGAAAAGAAAGCGAAAATAACCGACGGTGCACCCGAAATGACAATTCCCGAAAAAGTGATATCACCGAGAAAAGCTTTGCTTTGCGAATCGGAAGAGCTTGATATTCATAAGTGTCTCGGCAGAATTACGGCATCGACGGCGGTTACCTGCCCGCCTGCGATTCCCGTTGTTGTGTGCGGCGAAATCATCGATGAGGCGGCAATCCGTCTTTTTGAATATTACGGAGTTTCAAAAATCCGTGTTGTAAAAAATAACATTGAATAAACAGCGAATCACCCTGCAAACTAACTTTGCGGGGTGATTTTTTTGGAAATAAGGCGAAGAAAATTCATAAGAGTTATATCATATCTTGTTGCCGTTTCGGTTGTGCTTGCGGCATCGGGATTGTTTACAATGAGAGCAAAGGCGGGATATGAAGAAACCCTCGGCAAGGTTAGACTGTCGAATCTTACTTCACTTTGCGAATATACGAGAGAGGTTGGCAGCGGACTGCGTGTGCTTGCTGTTTCTTCGGGCGATTCCATGACGGACAGCATGGCTTTTGTCCGTGACAGAATAATGGGTGCGGTAGGCTGTATCCACGCCTTTGATACAAAAAACACAAAGCATATGACTAAGTTTTTCGGCAAGGCATATACCTTTGCGGAGAATTTCACGGGCACGGAAAAAGAGCGTGAGTCGGCGGTCAGGCTTTCGATGTATGCGCAGGAAGTTTACTATCATCTCAACGATGTTTCGTCTGCCGTGCTCAACGGAGCATATTCCGTAACCGAGTACGGGAGTGCCTATAAAAAGAGCGATAAGCCCTATTTTGAGAAATATCTTGATTATTCCAACGGCAAGGAAACCCAGCTTTTCAAACTGATTTCTCCGGTGTCCGCACAAGTTGGCGAATATGAAATCCTTTCTGGAATGAGCAAGATTTCGTCTCAGACAGCAAAGGATTTTGCAAGCCTTGTGAGCGGTGTCAGCTCCGCTCTGTGGAGAGAATGCGAAGACTCCGATGCTCCGATTTCTCTGCATTCTTTCAAGCACGGCGATGTGAGAGTCGATATATGCGAAAACGGCGGAATGCTTTACAGACTCGTGAATCCCGTGAAATGCGAAAAAGCTTTTTACACGGAATCGGAAGCGGAGAGCTTTGCATCCGATTTTCTTTCTGAGTGTGGTTTCAATGATATGGTATGCACTCATAAATCATCATCCGAGTTTTCGGCGGTGTTTGTGTTTGTGCCGTCGGTGAGCGGAATTCTGCTGATGAATGCGCCCGTTGAAATTGCGGTCTGCCTTTCGGACGGCACCGTAACCTTCCTCGATTCATCGGAATATCTGAGGAAATACCGCTCGGATATTGAGGCGGTGCAAGACGAAATTAATATTGTCTTGCCTCCGAATCTTGAAACAAGAGAAACCGTCAGGTGCATTGCCGATATAAACGGCAAGGAAAAACAATGTATTCTTGCTTTCAGCAATTTTGAAGGAGAAGAAGTGCGCAGTTATATCGATGCGCAGAGCGGAAGAGTGCTTAAAACAGAGATAATATAGAAGAAAAATCGGCTTTTGACGCCGATTTTTTTCTTTACTATATGATTTTATTGTGATAAAATAAATTTATCATAATTGAAGGAGGAAATATAATGAAAATGTCAAGATTTCTTGCACTTGCAATGGCTGCTCTTATGCTTATGCAGGCAACTCTTTTCTCAGCGGTTGCGTTTGATGACCATTCAATGACTCAGGCTCAGTGGGATGCTCTCTATGCGGATTTGCACGATGAAAACACCCTTCCCATGCTCTGCGTCGGTGCGGATGAAACACAGCTCAACCTTACATGGCACGCCGCAAAGGATAAGGCGGTTGCAAAGGCAAGGCTCGCAAAAAACAAGTCAATGAGCAATGCCGTTACTTTTGAGGGCGAAACCGTGCCTTCAGAAAACGATGAACAGCTTGTATGCCGCGTTACAATGACGGGCATTGAAGAAAACACAACATATTATTATCAGTGGTATACCGAAAAGGGATGGAGCAAAGCCGCAAAGTATGAGTCAAAAGATTTTGATTCATATAAAATGCTTCTTGTGGGTGATATCCAGATAGGCGGTCAGTCAACGGATAATCCCGAGGAACAGTCGAGAATCGGCTATGTTTGGCAGAGTGTGCTTGACGAAGCACTCACAAAGCATCCCGACATCAGCTTCCTTCTTTCACCCGGCGACAACACCTCAACGGGCAAGGCGGCTGACGAATGGCAGACTCTTCTTATGCCCGAATATCTCCGCAGCCTTCCTCTTGCACTTGCAATCGGCAACCACGATAAAAAGGGTATGATGTATAACTACTATACTAATATGCCCAACGAATTTTTCGGCAAGTATTTCGAGGGTCTGGACAGAGATTTCTGGTTCAGATACGGCGACGTGCTTTATCTTGTTTTTGATGCCTGTTCAGGTTCTGCAGCAGACCACAGAGCTATGGCTACCGAAGCTGTAGAGGCAAATCCCGATGCGAAGTGGAGAATCGGTGTTATGCATCAGGGTCTTTATGCTCCCGGTATTGCGATGCTCGAACCCGAAACCAATATTCTTCTCAATGCCGTGTTCCAGCCTATCTACGAAATGTATGATCTTGATATAGTTTTCACCGGTCACACCCATATGCAGGGTCGTTCCAACTTCATCAGCGACGGCATTGTAGTCGGCAAGGCTGAAAGCGGCAAGACCTATAAGAATCCCAACGGCATCATTTATCTCAACACAAATGCCTGCTGCGACCAGGGCTCAATGGAGGATATGTATCTTTGGCCCTACACGGCATACGGCTTTGAAAATGCAGATGTCACAACATATTCAACTGTTGAATTCACTGCAGACAAAATGGCAATCAACACCTACAGAGGCGATAACAGCGAGCTTCTCGACAGCATCACAATCGAGAAAACAAAGGGCTTTGAAAACAGACCTGTAACCTTCTTCGTGCGCAACGCACTCTATAAGGTTGTTGAACTTTTCGGCCTTATCTATATGAAGATAGATAACGTTGTTGTTGCAATCAGAGGCGGACATTTTTAAAACGGTTTTTCGGGCGATTCGTGAATCGCCTCTAATCCATATAACTGACAAAGCGGCTTGCATTGGATTACCTTTGCAAACCGCTTTTGGCTTTATTCAGATATTCTCTTTTTCATATCTTCAAGTACCGAATACGGTATTTTCATATTGCCGAGACCTGTGCCGATGCTGATATGCGGCTTCATTGCGGCGTGAAAATCCGTGCCGCCCGATATCATGAGACCCATTTCGTCGGCTAGTGTGTGGTATTTCGCTTGCATTTCGGGAGTGTAGTCGGTGTAGTATCCTTCAATGCCGCAGAGACCGTAGCCTTTGAGTTCTGTGAGAAATTCTTTCAGTTCATCATCGGAAAGTTTTGTGAGATGCGGATGAGCAAGGAAAGATATTCCTCCGCATTCGGAGATAAGCTCAACGGCATCGCGTGCGGTCAGCCTTTGCTTTTCACAGTAGGCATATTTGCCCACGGACATATATTTATCGAAGCCCTCCTTAACGCTTTCGGTGTAGCCTTTATCCATAAGCACACGGGCAAAGTGCGCTCTGCCCACGAAATTATTCGGAGCAAGGGCACGCACCTCTTCAAGAGTGATATCAAATCCGAGTTCGTTGAGCCTTTGCGTTGTTACATAGTTACGCTCGATTCTCAGGTCAACAACCTCTTTGAGCATCTGAATCAGCTTCGGGTTGGTGTAGTCAATAAAATATCCGAGGATATGAGTTTCTGTTTTTGACTGAACGGAAAACTCAATCGCAGGTATAACCTCAACTCCGATTTTTTCGCCCTCGGCAATTGCTTCGGGCAAGCCGTCAACCGTGTCGTGGTCGGAAAGGGCGATGGCGGCAAGACCCGCTTTTTTTGCTTCACGAACAACTTCTGCGGGGGTCATCGAGCCGTCGGATTTGAGAGAATGAGTGTGTAAATCAATATGTTTTTCCATAAATCTGCTCTTTTCTGTGTAATATAATAATTTTAGTAGGATAAAAACGGTTTGTCAATTTAAATATTTAATATTTTTACAATAATATTTGCATTGCTATTGAGAAAAATCCGTGATATAATTATCGTGTAAAAATACGGCATTGATGCCAAAAAAGTTTATTCAGGAGGGTTTTATTATGAAAATGTCGTTCCGCTGGTACGGCGAATCTGACCCCGTTTCGCTCGAATATATCCGCCAGATTCCCAATATGAGAAGTATCGTAAGCGCTGTTTACGATGTTAAACCCGGAGAGGTATGGCCCGAAGAAAGCATTGCAAAAATGGCAAAGCAGTGCGAGGATAACGGACTTGTTTTTGATGTTGTTGAATCAATTCCCGTTCATGAGGATATCAAGCTCGGCAGGGGAGAGGTTGATAAGCTCATCGATGTTTACTGCGAAAATATACGCCGCTGTGCAAAGTACGGCGTTAAGTGTGTAACCTATAACTTTATGCCTGTTTTTGACTGGACACGCACCCAGCTCGACAAAAAAGCTCCCGACGGCTCAACAAGCCTTGTTATGTATTGGGAGCAGATGAAGGGTCTTGACCCTCTTAAGGATGATATTCATCTTCCCGGCTGGGATTCAAGCTACACTCAGGATGAGGTCAGAGAGCTTATCAATGCTTACGGCGAAATCGGTGCCGAGGGTCTTTGGGCAAATCTTGAGAAGTTCCTTAAAAAGGTTATTCCCGTTGCGGAGGAATGCGGAGTGAGAATGGCAATTCATCCCGATGATCCCCCGTATCCCATTTTCGGACTTCCCAGAATTATCACAAACGAAGAAAATCTTGACAGAATGCTTGCGATTGTTGATTCCCCCGCAAACAGCCTCTGCCTCTGCACGGGCTCGCTCGGGTGCGCCGCATCAAACGACGTTGTTGCTATGGTGCGCAAGTACAGCGCTGCGGACAGAATTGCATTCATGCACATGAGAAATATCCTCATCATGCCCGACGGCAGCTTTGAAGAAAGCGGACATCTTTCAGACTGCGGCAGCCTTGATATGTATGACATCACCAAGGCTCTCGTCGAAACAGGCTTTGACGGTTACGTCAGACCCGACCACGGCAGAATGATCTGGGGTGAAACGGGCAAACCCGGTTACGGACTTTATGACCGTGCACTCGGCGCAACCTATATTAACGGACTTTTTGAGGCTTGCGAGAAATCAATTCGCAATGCGTAATGCGGAATTATAGTAAGGAGGTCAGCATATGAGTTTGAGAAAATACATTGCGTTTGATTTTACAGTTGCAAGCCTTGGTTCATTGCTTGTTACGGGCTATCTTGTTTATCATGAAATTGCAAAGTATACAGGTTGGGAAAGCATAAAGTATGATATGACCAATGAAAATCTGATTCCTTTTATAATTCTTTTCGCTGTTATTGCATTGGTTTCAGGAGCAGTTTCGGTTATTCTTTTCAGAAAAAAGAGATAGATTTTTATAAATTCTTCTTTAATAAATATAAGTTTGGTTATCTCTCCTTCAGTCCTACGGACAGCTTCCTCGTCAGAGGAAGCCCAAGGAGCAAGCAATATTATTGCAGAAACAAGGTGTTTTGCAGTAACTTGCTGTATAGGCTCCCTCTGACGAGGGAGCTGGGTCATAGACCCTGAGGGAGAGAAAATCAACTTTGCGGAGCAATATATAAACAGCGTCGCAGACCCCTAATTTTTCATTTTTCATTTTCATCAGGAGGAATATTTATGAATCAGATTTCAGAAAAAATAGTGTCAATCGGCGTTGTGCCGGTAATAAAATTAAATAACCCCGAGAGAGATGCTGTTGACCTTGCAAAGGCTCTCGTTGCAGGCGGAGTGCCCGTTGCAGAGGTTACTTTCCGTGCGGCAGGCGCAGCAAAGGCAATCAAGCTTATGAGCGAAAACGTGCCTGAAATGCTCGTAGGTGCAGGCACCGTGCTTGAAACCTCGCAGGTTGACGAAGCTATTGAAGCGGGTGCGAAATTCATTGTTACTCCCGGCCTTGACGAAGAAATCGTTAAGTATTGCCAGAACAAGAATATCCCCATTTATGCGGGCTGCACAACTCCCACAGACTATCACACAGCATACAGACTCGGTCTTGACGTGCTCAAATTCTTCCCTGCAGAGCAGAGCGGCGGCCTTGCAAAAATCAAGGCAATGAGTGCTCCCTTCCCGATGTTCAAGGTTATGCCCACGGGCGGTATTTCTCTCAAGAATCTCGGCGAATATCTTTCATGCCCCGTTATTGCGGCTTGCGGCGGCTCATATATGGTAACCGCAGACCTCATCGACAATCAGAAGTGGGATGAAATCATCGACCTCTGCAAGAAGTCAGTTGAAATCGTTAAGGAGGCAAGAGGATAATGGCAAAGGTAGTCACATTCGGCGAAATCATGCTTCGCCTTGCACCCAACGGATATTACCGTTTCTTTCAGGATGATCAGCTTCAGGCAACATTCGGCGGCGGTGAAGCCAACGTTTCCGTTTCGCTTGCCAATTTCGGTATGGATTCCGTTTATGTAACAAAGCTCCCCGCTCACGCAATCGGTCAGGCGGCTGTTAATTCGCTCCGCTATTTCGGCGTTGACACATCAAAAATCGTCAGAGGCGGCGACAGAGTAGGCATTTATTTCCTCGAAAAAGGCGCATCCCAGAGAGGAAGCGTTTGCATTTATGACCGTGCACATTCCGCAATTCAGGAGGCACAGCCCTCCGATTTTGATTGGGATTCAATCTTTGAAGGCGCAGATTGGTTCCATTTTACGGGCATCACTCCCGCTCTCGGCGCAAACCTTGTTGAAATCTGCAAGCAGGCTTGTATCGCCGCAAAAGCAAAGGGTGTCAAGATTTCCTGCGACCTCAACTACAGAGGCAAGCTCTGGACAAGAGCAGAGGCAAGGGAAGCAATGACCGAGCTCTGCAAGTATGTTGACGTTTGCATTTCAAACGAAGAAGACGCAAAGGATGTTTTCGGCATTGAAGCAGAAAACACCGATATCTATGGCGGAAAGCTCAACAAAGACGGCTATAAGTCCGTTGCAAAGCAGCTTGCTGATAAATTCGGCTTTGAGAAGGTTGCAATCACCCTGCGTTCATCAATTTCCGCAAACGATAACGATTGGGCTGCTATGCTTTATGACGGCGAGAACTACTGCTTCTCAAAGGAATATCATCTTCACATCGTTGACCGTGTAGGCGGCGGCGGCAGCTTTGGTGCGGGTCTTATCTATGCACTTCTCAGCGGTAAGGATTCGCAGGGCGCAATTGAGTTTGCGGTTGCGGCATCGGCTCTCAAGCATTCAATCGAAGGCGACTTCAACAGAGTGGGCGTTTCTGAAGTTGAAAAGCTTGCGGGCGGCGACGGCTCGGGCAGAGTTCAGAGATAAACTGATTGGTTTTTGTGGCGTACCTTTCGGTGCGCCTTTTTGTTATTGAAAAAAAGTTATATGTATGTTATTATTCGTTATATAAAATTATGAGGTTTTATATATGAAACGTAAATTTTCGCAGACAAGGCTCATTGCAATGGGCTATATATCAATAATAATCATCGGCACGGTTCTGCTCATGCTTCCCGTTGCATCCCGAAGCGGAGTGAGTGCGGGCTTTGTGCCTGCATTGTTTACTGCGATTTCTTCGTCGTGCGTAACGGGTCTTGTTGTGCTTGATACGGCAACGAGCTGGAGTGTTTTCGGTCAGGCAGTTATAATTTGCCTTATTCAGATAGGCGGTCTCGGATTTATGACTATTGCAACGATGTTTTCGATGATCATCAAACGCAGGATGGGTCTTCGTGAAAGGGAGATTATGGTTGAAAGCATCAACACAGAGCATATCGGAGGCATAAAGAATCTGACAAAGAAAATCATTACGGGCACGGCGATATTTGAGGGCGTGGGTGCACTTCTGCTTGCAACAAGATTTATTCCCGAATTCGGATGGGCAAAGGGAATATGGTATTCCGTTTTTCACTCGATATCCGCATTCTGCAATGCGGGGTTTGACCTGATGGGTATTAAAGAACCCTATACCTCGCTTGTTCCTTTTGCGGATGATGCGGTGGTTATGATTGTTATATCGTTGCTTGTTATTATCGGCGGCATAGGATTTCTTGTGTGGGATGATATCAGCAAGAAAAAATTGAAGTTTAAAAGGTATCAGCTTCACACAAAGATTGTTCTTACGGTTACCGCAATTCTTTTGGTTGTGCCGACAGTACTTTTCTTTAGCTTTGAACGCAATTTCACAAATGAAGGGCTCGGATTCGGTCAGAGCCTTCTGAATTCCCTTTTTGATTCGGTAACGGCAAGAACGGCGGGAATGAATTCAACGGATACTGCGATGCTTTCACCCGCAAGCAAGATATTGACGGTGTTTCTTATGTTTATCGGCGGTTCTCCCGGTTCAACCGCAGGTGGCATTAAAACCACAACTCTTGCCGTTATTGCAATTTCAACCTTTAACGGTATTACACGCCGTCAGTCAAAGGGCGTTTTCGGCAGACGTCTTGAAAAGGATGCGATTCACAAGGCAAGCTCTGTTGTGTTTACCAATATGAGCCTTGCAATTTTCGGTATCATTGCGATTCTTGCAATCCAGCCTGAGTTTGATATCGGCGATGTTGTTTTTGAATGCGTTTCCGCTATCGGCACCGTCGGTATGACCACGGGAATCACCCGTGACCTTGCAACCGTATCGAGGCTGATTATCGCATTCCTTATGTTCTGCGGCAGAGTAGGCAGTGTTTCGTTTGCACTTGCTCTTATGGAGAAAAAAGCCGCTCCCCCCGTTAAAAATCCCAGAGAAAAAATCACGATAGGATAAGGTGATAAATATGAAATCATTTTTAATAATCGGGATGGGTCATTTCGGTCATCATCTTTGCCAGAGCCTTGCAAGAATGGACTGCGAGATAATGATTGTTGATGAAAGAGAAGAAGCGGTTGAAGATATGCTTCCCTATGTTGTGAGCGCAAAAATCGGCGACTGCACCAACATTGAAGTGCTCAAAACCTTTGATATTCCTTCGTTTGACACTTGTTTTGTGTGCATAGGCGAGAATTTCCAGAACAGCCTTGAAATCACAAGTCTGCTCAAGGAATGCGGCGCAAAGAAGGTTATCAGCAAGGCAGACAGGGATATTCAGGAAAAGTTTTTGCTTCGCAACGGTGCGGATGCCGTTATCTATCCCGAAAAAAATATGGCGGAGAGATTTGCCGTCAGAGAGAGCAGTGAGCATATTTTTGATTATATCAATCTCGGCAGCGATTACTCAATTTATGAAATCGATGTGCTTGACAGATGGGTGGGCAAGACCGTCAAGGAGCTTAATTTCCGCGTGAAATATAATCTTGCAGTGCTTGCAACAAAGAAAAACGATGAGGTAACTCCCGTTATTTCGGGCGAAAGACGTTTTGAAAGGGATGAGCATCTGCTTGTTCTCGGCAAAGAAGAAGATGTGAGAAAGGTCACAAAGTAAAAATAATTCCGTTGACAAACTAATATTAATAATGTAAAATTTATTCATTAAAATAATTGGAGGTAATAACAATGGTTTTAGCTGCTGTAGGTAAAAACGGCACAGGCAAGGATTTCTTCCTTGAATATGTTGCAAAGACATACGATTTCCCCATGATTTCAATCGGTGATGTTGTAAGAGAGCTTGCTGCTCAGGACGGCCTTGAGCTCACCCGCGACAATCTCCACGCAACCTCAAAGAAGTATATGACCGCTAACGGTCAGACCTTCTTCCCCGAAATGATCGTTAAGAAGATCAAGGAATCAGACAGCCCCAACTTCCTCGTTTCGGGCATCCGTCCTCCCTCAGATATCGAAGTTTTCAAGAAGGCATTCGGCGACAAGTTTGTTCTTGTTGATGTTGTTATCAGCGATGACGAGGTTCGTTATCAGAGAATGCTCGCAAGAGGCTCCGAAAGAGACGGCAAGAGCGTTGAGAAGCTCCGTGAAAACGACATTCACGAAGAAGAAATCTTCCACACCAGCGAAAGCGAAAAGATGGCTGACTACATCATGAAGAATGACGGCACCGTTGACGATTTCTACGCAGGCGTTAAGGATTTCTACGACAACTATCTTAAGGCAAAGCTTGACTGATTAAAGCAAGGGCTTGTATAGGCACCAACCTATACAAGCCTTTTTTATTTGCCGAATCAGTAGTTTTCGCTGTTGTTCTTCTTGTTCTGCTGATTCTGCTTGCTGTTCTGTGAGCTCTGGTTGTTCTTGTTCTGGCTGTTGTTCTGTGCGTTCTGATTGTTCTTGTTCTGGCTGTTCTGTCTGTTATCCATTTTTGAGATCTCCTCTTAAATTAGTCTGAACCGAAGTTCATTTATATTATGCTGCATTCATCGCCGAATATTTATTGACAAAAAATTTTGCTGATGCTACAATCT
>JAZNRG010000162.1:0-4134 GCA_045590575.1 Acutalibacteraceae bacterium
TATCCCGCATGGGAGTTCAAGCCTGATTCACCATTGCGTGACACAATGTCGGCGGTTTACCGTGAGATGTACGGCAAAGAAATTGAAATTACCGCTATTCACGCAGGTCTTGAATGCGGAATTTTCTGCGGCAAGATTGAGAAGCTTGACTGTGTGTCGTTAGGCCCCGATATGTTTGATATTCACACACCTTCCGAAAAACTGAGCATTTCTTCGACTCAAAGAGTGTGGAAATATCTTCTGAAGGTGCTTGAAACAATCTGATTTCGCATATTTTTGTTAATCTCCCGAAGCTCAGATAAAAGTTTACCAGTTCACTTATATAGAGAATTGCGATATATCCTTTAACGGCGTATTTCGGGAGTAAACAGTAAACAAGTATCACGCACAACGATGAATCGATGATATTGTATCTCATTGAGTGCACCTGCTGGTCAAGACCTTTGAGCATACCGTCGGTTATCATATCAAGATACATTATCGGAACAAGCGGTGAAAGTATTTTCAGATATTTCACCGCTTCTTTTGATTTATAGACCGCTGAGCAGATACCAGAGGAAAAAGCAAAGAAATTAACTGCACAGATTACAGAATAAATAAATGATGTTCTGAGCGTTTTGTTCACGGCTTTGTTGATTGATTTTATATCGTTCTTTTCATTCTTTTCCGCTAGGTAGGGAACGAGAAGTGAAGAAACAGATGAAAGAATTGCACTCGGATAAAGCAGAATCGGCATAGCCATTGCATGAATGTTACCGTATGCGGAGAGAGCATCTTTTCCTCCCGTGCCAGATTTTTCAAACCCTTTAGGAATCATAAGGTGCTCAACCGTCAGAAGAATATTTCTTATTACCGTGCCTATGCCGTCAGGAATTGCTATTCTTAGTAACTCGGATATTTCTGCTCTGGGCAAGCCGCTTCTTTTTTCTGCAGTTAAATTTTTCAGAGTGTATGACAATATAAATGAAAAAAATTCTGCAACGCTCATACCCGTAACAATCATAACCGAAGGATGAATTCCGCCTTGTACGGAATATCTTTTTATCAGTAAAACGGTGAGTATGATTTTGAAGGCTTGTTCAAGCATCTGAATAAATGAATATTGCGGAATCTGCCCCGTTGCGGTGAAATAACCTCCGAGAGCCGAAGACATTGCAACAAACGGTAAAGCGGGAGCAAGAATGCGAAGAGGGAGGGCGGTTGACGGATTTCCGACCCACGATGAAGCAATAAATTCGGAGAAAGTCAACAATATGAATCCGATTATGCATCCGCACATACCTGCATATGTAACGCAGAGTGTAACAGATTTTCGGATGTCTTTGTTGTGCAGACTGTTAATTTCAACTGTTATTCTTGTTGATGCGAGCCTGATACCTGCACAGGAAAAGGTGACTGCGAGCGAATACACACTCATCACAAGCTGAAAAAGACCCATTCCGTCTGAACCGATTTTTGAGGTCAGGAATGAGTTAAAGGCTACACCGGCCGATTTCATTATAAGGTTTACCGCCGTCATTATAACGGCGTTTTTTATAAGACGTGATTTATCTTTCATTTCGCTCAATCTTTCGGTTGAATTTATTTCTAAAGATGCTATAATAAAACAGAGGTGATTTTTTATGAAATCTTTATTGAAAACTGTTGCGTTGATACTTACCTTTTCTTTGATTTTATCGGTTTCAATTCCTGCGTTTGCAACCGATTCCGCAATTCCCGAGCTTGATGAATACGGATTTATTGACTGCGGAGATGCAAAAATTGAATACGGTATATACGGCAAAGAAAATTCTGAAGTGCTGCTGCTTCTTCCTCCCAACGGCGGTGATATGCACAGCCTTGACGACAGCATTCTTCCCGAAATGTCAAAGCATTTTAAGGTTATTACAGTTTCGCCGCGAGGCACGGGTAAATCCGATTGGGTTGAGGGTACAATGAATTTTGAAACCTTTGCCGAAGACCTCGTTAAAGTTCTTGACAAACTCGGTGTTGGGAAAACAAATATTTTCGGATTCAGCGACGGCGGCAACCTCGGCATTGTTTTTACCCTTGCACATCAGGACAGAGTCGAATCTCTTGTTGTTATGGGTTCAAACATCAATACTTGGGGCACAAACACCTTTGACCAGATTCAGATAACTTATCAGTATATTGTTTTATGTGTTGAAGCTCTCATAAAAGGTGACCGTGAAACAAAAATCCGCAGGGATATCAAGGGGATGATGGTCGGTCAGCCGAGCCTTACATTCAAGGATATTTCCGCAATCAAGGTTCCCGTGCTCAATATTTACGGTGAACACGATATGATTCAACGCTGGCATTCAAAGATGATAACAAAATCAATTGAAGGAGCCGAGGAGCTTATGATTGTTGGCGGCGGTCACAGCACCTGCTTTGAATATACAGATACAATTATTAATCCTGCTTTGCTTGAATTTTACGGTGTTACCGCATAAAAATTATATTGACAATTAATTTGATATATGTTAAGATAATTCAAATTTAATAATAAAGGTTTTGACGGGGAGGGCAGCATATACGTGCTCTCAGAGAGTCGGCGGTCGGTGCAAGCCGATGAGCGGCGGATGCTTGTTGTAGCCCCTGAACCGAAGGGAAGAAAGTGCTTTTGCATCAGTAGAACCCTTCCGTGATTGCTGCGTTAATGCATAGGGTTTGTCAGAACCCAAAGAGCGGCATCGTATGATGCAATTTGAGTGGTACCGCGGGTAGAATTTATTACTCGTCTCATTGATTATTATTATCTGTGAGGCGAGTTTTTTGTTTGCCTTACAAAAAGAAAGGATTGATTTCAGATGGCAAAAGAACTTGCCAAGCAGTATGATCCGAAAAATGTTGAGGATCGTATCTACGATTTCTGGCAAGGGAAAGTATTTCCATGCCAAAAATGAACCCGATAAAAAGCCTTATACCATTGTTATTCCTCCTCCCAATATCACAGGTCAGCTTCATATGGGTCATGCCCTTGATAACACTCTTCAGGATATCCTTATCCGTTTCAGAAGAATGCAGGGATTTGATACCCTTTGGCTTCCCGGCACCGACCACGCTTCAATCGCAACGGAAGCAAAGATTGTTGAAGCAATGGCAAAGGAAGGTCTTACCAAGGATGATCTCGGCAGAGACGGTTTCCTTGTCCGTGCATGGGATTGGAAAGAAAAGTACGGCGGCAGAATCATTGAACAGCTCAAGAAGATGGGCTCGTCCTGCGACTGGGACAGAGAGCGTTTCACTCTTGATGAAGGCTGCAGCAGAGCAGTTCGTGAAGTTTTCGTAAGACTTTATGAAAAAGACCTCATTTACAGAGGCAACAGAATGGTTAACTGGTGCCCCTACTGCGAAACATCAATCTCCGATGCCGAGGTTGAATATGAAGAGCAGGACGGCAATTTCTGGCATCTTCTTTACACTGTTAAAGAAACAGGCGAAAAGCTCGAGCTTGCAACTACAAGACCCGAAACAATGCTCGGTGATACCGCTGTTGCAATCAACGCAGATGACGAAAGATATGCTCATCTTCACGGCTGCCACGTTATTCTTCCTCTTCTCAACAAAGAAATTCCCATCGTTTGCGATGAACACGCAGATATGACCAAGGGAACAGGTGTTGTTAAGATTACTCCTGCCCACGACCCCAACGACTTTGAGGTTGGTAAGCGCCATAATCTTCCTATGGTCAGAACATTCACTTATGACGGCTATATGACCGGTGCCGCAGACAAGGCTGTTTATGATGAACTTGTTGCAAGCGGCAAGGCAACCGCAGATGAACCTGAGGTTCTTGATTGCGGCAAGTATGCGGGTATGTCAACAATGGATGCAAGAAAAGCTATTCTTGCTGACCTTGAAGCAGGCGGATATATCAAGGAAATCGAACCCCGTGCACATGAAGTCGGCACCTGCTACCGCTGCCACACAACAATTGAACCTATGGTTTCAAAACAGTGGTTCGTTCGTATGGAACCTCTTGCAAAGCCTGCTATTGAAGCTGTTGAAAAGGGTGAAACAGTATTTGTTCCCGAAAGATTCACGAAGAACTATATGAACTGGATGCGTGGTACACGTGACTGGTGTATCTCCCGTCAGCTCTGGTGGGGTCACAGAATTCCCGCATGG
>JAZNRG010000163.1:0-13033 GCA_045590575.1 Acutalibacteraceae bacterium
TGAGGGATCGGAGCAAGCGCCCAGTGAACCTGCATGTCTTGCAACAGGACCTGTACCGTGGGATTCCTTGAGTCTGGAGAAGTTCCATCTCTTGATTGAGCCGGCAGTACCCTTACCTTTGCTTGTGCCTGCAACGTCAACCTTGTCGCCTGCTGCAAAGACGTCTGCCTTGAGAATGTAAGTCGGATCGTAGCCATGTCGTTCTGTGGGCCAAGGAGTTGTACAAAAGGATTGTCTTCCTAAGACCGCTTGACCTCCGACTTAGTTCCATCTCTTGATTGAGCCGGCAGTACCCTTACCTTTGCTTGTGCCTGCAACGTCAACTTTGTCGCCTGCTGCAAAAACGTCTGCCTTGATAATGTCGCCCACATTGAGTTCGCCTTCAAGCTTGAATTCCTTGAGGGTCTTCTTGGGAGCAACGTCAGCCTTCTTGAAGTGGCCCATCATGGGCTTATTCACACGCTGAACCTTTACGTCGCCGAAACCGAGCTGAACTGCTTCGTAGCCGTCATTTTCGATTGTCTTCTTCATAACGACTGTGCAGGGGCCTGCTTCAACAACTGTTACGGGAACTACATTTCCCTTTTCGTCGAAGATCTGAGTCATACCGATCTTCTTGCCGATGAGTGCTTTCTGCATATTGCTTTCCTCCTGTTAGGTTATTGGTTGACCTCTTCCGGCCAACATGACCTGCATTTGTTGAAATTAAAGTTTGATTTCGATTTCAACGCCTGCGGGAAGCTCAAGACCTGTCAGAGCTTCAACTGTCCTAGCTGAGGGTCTGATGATGTCGTTAAGCCTTTTGTGTGTTCTCTGTTCAAACTGTTCGCGGCTGTCCTTGTACTTGTGAACAGCACGAAGGATTGTTACGACTTCCTTCTCTGTGGGAAGGGGAACGGGACCTGATACCTGAGCGCCTGTTCTCTTAGCTGTCTCAACGATCTTTTCCGCTGCCTTGTCAACAAGGCTGTGGTCGTAGCCCTTAAGTCTGATTCTGATCTTTCCCTTAACTGCCATGTGTAACGCCTCCTTAAGTAATTGGCGGGCTGTGAATTGCAAATTCGTGAAAACCGACCCGGGTGTTTCAACCCGTCCGATTTAAAAACCGGAAAAACATATTTCCGGGAAAGCTTTCGCTCATTTGCACATAGGTATCCCGCAACAAGGCTGCCCGGGAACGGCAGACCTTTGCAAGGACACAATTCGCCCGGTTTAAAATCGGACATACTCCGCAGAAATTTCCCGCTTCAGAGAGCGGCCACCTCCTGCATCAACGCATATCTGCAAGGATTCATTATGGGCATACTTGCCCCTTTGTCAGAATCCGTGCCTTGTTATAATAACACCATATGTCAACAATGTCAATACTTTTTTTCATATTTTTTCAAGTTTTTTAAAACCCCGAATCCCTTTGATATCAACGGTTTTGACGCTTTAACGCAATGAACCGATATTCTCAGCAAATACACATATATAAAATGTATATATAATATATAGTTAATACCACAACATATTGGGTTCGATTTTGTCCGAGGTCACAATCTGTTCCTTATCCTCAAGTAAAACTGAAAACTGATTTTTCGGAATTATGCCGAAATAATTATATATATTGAAAACTATTTCTATACTGACATCAGGTAAAAGCTCTCCTTTTTCAAGCTTATTAAGGCTTTTAACGCTGATTTTAAGTATATCTGCCATCCTCTTCTCAGATAAATTATTGCTTTTTCTGAGAAATTTAATGTTTTTTATAAAGTTTTCCATTTCATTTTGCATCTTTACTTTTCTCCTTTTACAACTTTTGGATGTATCTTTTGATTATTTTACACCTATTAGATGTAGTTGTCAATACAACTTTTCGATGTATTGTATAATTATTTAAAACTACAGTTGAGGTTATGTTATGAACAGAATCAAAGAATTGAGAGAAGACCACGATTTAAGTCAGGCAATAATTGCGAAAGTCATAAAAACAACACAGCAACAATACAGCAAGATAGAAACCGGCAAATCCGATATATCCGGTGAAAAGCTCAGGCTTCTTGCGGAGTTCTACAACATTTCCGCTGACTATATACTCGGTCTTACAGACATACAAAAACCGCTCAAATAAATTGACTTGCTATTTCACAATAAATATGGTAGAATAAATATATCGCAAATGCGAAAGGAGAATTATATTATGATAGGTCTCGGCAAATGGGCTTGCAATGTAAACACAATGTTTTTTTCCGGCGAAGCAAAGATAAAAGTTTTTGATAATAACGGCACATACGGTTTTGAACTTGAAATTCCCGATATTGATATCCCCGCAATTGACATCAAAAAGGTTGAAGAAGACGGCGACACAATTTTTGCTGTTGTTCAGACAGACCTTCTTCCCGGCAAGGATATTGAACTGACCATCACTTTTGACGGCGACGAGTTTGACGGATTCCTCAAAATCCCCTTCCTCGGCAAAATCAAATTCAAGGACGGCCACAGAATAGCAGAATAAATAACAACGGATTGCAAAGGTTAATTCCAATGCAATCCGTTTTTTGTTTCTTGTAGGGGCTATTCACGAATCGCCCGCAAAAAGATTACTGATAATCTTTCATATATTCGCCGTGTGCTTCGATAAGCTCGTCAACCATTGCCTTGATATCATCAATGGAAAGCTCTGCGGCGGTGTGAGGCTCGAGCATTGCAGCCATATAGATATCCTCTCTCTTCTTTGTGAGAGCAGCATTGATGGTGAGAAGCTGTGCATTGATATTTGTCTGGTTCATTGCGGCAAGCTGTACGGGAAGTTTGCCTACGTGGCAGGGATGAATACCCTTGCCGTCGATAAGGCAGGGAACTTCAACACAGGCATCTGCGGGAAGGTTGTCGATAAGTCCCGTATTAAGAACGTTGCCGCCGATTTTATAGGGGTTACCCGTTACGATAGCTTCCATAATATATGAAGCATATTCACCCGAACGCTCGTGAGTAATCTGGCCGTTATCAAGGATTCTTTCCTTCTCTGCCTTCCAGCCCGCAATCTGATTTACGCAGCGGCGGGGATATTCGTCAAGAGGAATGTTATATCTCTCAATAAGCCCGGGATACTTATCCTTGATATAGAAGCAGTTATACTCTGCATTATGTTCGCTGGATTCCGTGCAGTAATAACCGAAATTCTTGATATATTCGAATCTGACCATATCGCTGTGCTTTTCGGTTGCATTCTTCTCTGCGGCTCTCTTGCGTATTTCGGGATAGAGGTCGTTGCCGTCCTTATCTTCGATTTCAAGAAGCCAGCCCATATGGTTGATGCCTGCGATAAGCTCTTTTCTGCCTTCAAGCTTATCTTCCATACCGAGGTGGTTAAGAAGATCCTTTGCGCAGGTCTGAACGCTGTGGCAAAGACCGATTGTTTTGATTTTGGTGTATCTCTGCATATAACCCGTAAGGATAGCCATAGGATTGGTGTAGTTGAGGAACCATGCATCGGGGCACACTTCTTCCATATCGTCGGCAAAATCCTTGAGCACGGGAATTGTGCGAAGACCTCTCATAATACCGCCGATACCGAGAGTGTCGGCGATTGTCTGACGGAGACCGTATTTCTTGGGCACTTCAAAGTCGATGATTGTGCAGGGGTCATAAAGACCGACCTGAATTGCGTTGACAACGAAAGTTGCTCCTCTGAGAGCATCCTTTCTGTTTTCGACGCCGCAGTATTTCTCAATCTTTGCTCTGCCTTCGTTGACATTGTTATTCATTGCATTAAGGATAATATAACTGTCCTCAAGTCTTTCTTCGTCGATATCGTAAAGAGCGATAACGCTGTCGCGAAGAGCAGGGGTGCACATACAGTCGCCGAGGACATTTCTTGCGAATACGGTGCTACCGGCACCCATAAATGTGATTTTAATCATCGTGAAAACTCCCTTCGGATTATTTTACAATATAAGAGCAGACGCTCCGTTGATTTGATTATATCAAACAAAGCGTCTGCCTGCAATATATTTTTAAGGTTTTATGAGCATTCCTGCGCGAAGCAGAGAAAGCATCTTTATGTTTTCTTTGGGAGTGCCCGTATATCCCGCAATTGAATTTGCGGCGGCAATCTTTTTGCGGCAGGCAAAACCGCTGTTTTCGCCTATGGATTTGAGCGCATCAACGATGGACACCTCATCCTGTGCACACGCTCTGAAATATTTTTTGCCCGAGGGATATTCAATCCACGGGCATTTGCCCCAATTCTGCCAGTTTCTTTCCTTTAATTGGGTTTCAACAACTCCGTAACTGAAGCCCCTCGCTTCAATCACCTTCCCCCCACCGACATATATTCCGACGTGACCCGACCTGAAAACAAGGATTCCGGGTATTTCGGGCAAGGTATGTATCCTGCCCTTTTCTCTGCATGCCCTGAGCATTCCGTTCGCGGAAACATCCTGTTTTTCGTTATAATCGGGAGCCGAATCTGCATCCTCACTCCAGAGATATCCCTTGATAAGTCCCACACAGTCGTGCACCCTGCAGCCGATTTCGGATTTATATTTCGGCATTCTCACATCCTGATAATGGCTTGGATACTGCTCCTTCTTCGCATAGAGAAGGCTCTCCGTTGCCCTGTTGCCGAAAGTGCCGTACCAATAAGGTCGGCCGAGCTGATTTCTCGCATAATCAACAAGTCCCGTGTTGGTTTTTGCCAGAATCACCCCTCCTTTCCGCAGGCATCAATGAAGCCTTCGCCGATAATATAGGCAACCACCGCCGCACCCGACATAATGATTGCCGTCACCTGCGTGGTCACGCTTTCCGTTACTCCGAATGCAAGCATAATCGGAGCAACAAAGCCTGCCACCGCCGCCCAGAATTTGCGGCTCGTAAGTTTTCTTTTCCAGTCCGTTTTCATCAATTCTCCTTTCATTTGCTTTCGATTTCCTTTAATCTGTAATCGATTGCGCCGATTCTCTCTTCAAGTTTCACCGTGCGCTCGATAACATTATTATGTTTATCCACTTTTCGCTCGAGCTGTTCGATGCGGTAATTTGTCAGCTTTGAATTCACTGCAATTCCTGCAAAAGTGCCGAGAGCCGAGCCGAGAAGAGTTATGAACGAAACAATAACTTCGGGGTTCATTATTCCGCACCGCCTTCTTCAACATAAGTAATCCTCATTAAAAATGGAGCAAAGGTCCTCGCCGCTTCGTAAATATCGTCATACATTTCATTTATATAATATCTTATGCAAACACAAACACCGCCCAGCGACTCCATATAAAACGCACGGTCAGTTGCCGTTATTACGGGAATATAATTATCATTCGGCATAAAAACGCTGTTAAGGTCAAACCATTTATCACGCAGACCGTCACAATCAAATTTAACCTCAATCTTAACAATCTCGGCACCGACGGGGATTCCGTTTGTTGCAACGAAATGGACCGAACCCGTAACCGCATAATCCGTAAAAGCCTGAGCTTCACCGCTCTCATATGTCAGCTCAACGGTTTTATATGATTTTGAGCCGATTGTTTTTCCGTCAAAAGCAAGGTTGCCATTCTCCTCCGAAATCTTTGCAAGAACATCAAGATTTGCGTGAAAATGATTAGCATGAACGGAAGAATTTCCGTAACGGATACTGCCCTCGGGAACGGATTTCGCAAATAAAAATCCCTCAACAACGGGGGTTTTGATAATCAGCGTATCCGAATCGTTATGACCTTCAAGCTGAAGTGAAAGCGGCATTCCGCCGATATACGCATCCTCAACCGCAACATGAATAACATCGGTTTTTGCAAACGGTCCGACCCTCAGCGGTCCTCTTGCCGTTAAAAAAGCAACAATATAGTTTGTGATATCAGAGTTTCCGCTCATTTCCGCAGGCGGAGTTATCACAAATCGCTCCACACCCTTTTCTCCGTATTCGCCGAGCTGCTTTGAATCAAGGCAGGGCTCGCTTTGAGTAAAATCAATTCTTATATCCTTCATTTATCCTCCTTTGAAATATATTTATCCAGACTGTTACACCATAAGTTTGCCTGAAACAGAAAATCCAGCATCATCGAAAGCCTGTTGCGGATTGCGTGATATTCCGTAACAAGCTGCTCAGAGTCGGGTTCATCGGCGGAAAATATTCTGAAAATATCGCCGCAAACCGTTCTCGAATAGCTCAACTGCTGCCTGAGCTCCGACACTGCAACTTCCGTTTCAAGAGCATTGTTTTTTACTTTCAAAAATCCACCTCCTTCGATTTTTGGGGTTCTTTTGCCGAACATATGTTCGTTTGTGGATTCTATATTAGTCAAATTTTGTTGCATTGTCAATATATTTCTAAAAAAGTTTACAAAAAACAAACAGTAGATTTATTCTTAATATAAATGAAAAAGGCTTGCAAAGGTGATTTTTCCTCTGCAAGCCAATCTTTATTTATTCGGTTTCTTTTATTCCGTAAAAGTGAATAACATTCATATCCTCTTCCATATCCAGACCGTGGGAGCCGCACTCTCCGTCGATTTCGTGGCAGCCGTGGTCGGGGCAGAAGCCGTAGAACACCGTGTGATTCTTCCACTCGGCATTGATTTTTGCAACAAGCTCCGAATAGAAGGCTATGTTCTTTTCAAGCACGGCAAGGGAGATTTCCGCCTCGGGGCCGTGCTTATGCATCGTGCCGTCGTAGTTGCCGTTATAGATAACAATAAGGTCAAATCTGTCCTCGTCAATAAGCTCAAGAGCTTTTTGGTTGACCTCTTCGGGAGTATCATAGATAAAATACTCCATATCCCTCTGAAGGAATATCATAGAAATGCTGTCCTTTGCGGTTGAAACAATCGCCGCTTTTCTGCCCGCTTTTATGAACCAATCAAAAACCGTTTCAACGGTAAGAACGGGTTTTTCGTATCTCTTTATGCCGTGGATGTCAGGCATAACGCCGCTGTACATTGATGCAAAGCAGACGGGAGTTACACTCGGCATAACCGAAAGCATCGGCAACGCAAGGTCGGAGCAAAGAGCCGCATCGGTAAATTTCTCCGTATATTTCTGATAAATCCAGAGAGCAACCGCATCGGGGTTGTAGAGCACAACTCTGTCGGCGGTCTTGCCGCCGAGCTTCTTTTCGGCAAGGGCGGTGATAAGCTTGTTGGGCTTTTCGATGTTTTCGGGCACTTCGATTCCCGAAACGGCAAGCACGCTTGCCGCAACGGATGAAATGCAGATTGAACTGTTCAATTCAGCCATTTTAACCTCCTGTTGAAACAAACCACGATGTTATCACAAGCATAATTATTATTGCGATAATCATCGGAATATTGAGAATAAATGCAAGCATCTTTGTTTTGCCCGGAGCAACGGTAAATGACGGCATCAGCTTGCGGTTGCTCTTGAGAAGAAAAAATACAACCGAACCGAGCACCGATATAACTGTAAGAGTTACCGACGATATCGTATATACCGCATCAACCACTTCGGGGTTTGAAACATCTTCAATCATAAACTCGGTGAGCACCGAATAAAGATTATTTGCAAAATGAATAAGAATACCTGTCCACAGACTGTTTGTGATGCAAACGGCATAGCCGATGGCAATGCCTGCAATAACCGCAAACGGAGCCTGAATGAGGTTGCCGTGGAGAATTCCGAAGAAGAGCGCCGAAGCAACAATCGCAAACTTATCGCCGTATCTTCTCAACGGCTGCATAACCGCGCCGCGGATTGCAAATTCTTCAACAAGCGCAGGCACAACCGCAATCGTGATTATATAAAGTATCCTGCCCGCAAAATCCTTGGGCACGGCAAATTCGGGAGCAGTTAGCTCAACGCCCGCTCCGTCCATCAGAGTAACAAACCAGCTCGTGACATAGTTACCGGCAAGGCAAACAAAGAAACCGAAGGGTACCGCCGCAAGCATCAGCGGAATGCTGACGGGTTTTTCAAAATTCCATATCTTTTTTCCGGTGCGTCTGCCGACTGCGCATCCGCAGATTCCGAAGGGAATCAGAAGCCCGATGAGCGAAAGAAAAATCGTCACCACGCAGTTGAATGCGGGATCAACCGTTGCAAGCCTGCCAAGAAATCCCGATAAGAATAAATCGCCGAAAAGAGTCTGCAGAATAACATATCCGATAATACCCAGACCCATCACCGTACCGATGAATCTTATCTCTTTTTTCTCGTTTTTTTCCTGAAGATATCTTTCGGAAGAATATTGATAGAACTCGTTCAAAATTATCACCTGAATGCCGTTTTTAACAATTTTTCCAAATTTTTTGATTATTATAACGCAAATTTCTATATGTTACAAGTATAATAAATTAATTAACTGTTAAAATTTTGTTGTAAAATATATATTTATAGTGTAAAATATTAAAGATTATATGCTTGTTATATAATTATTTGTTATGACTTCTCATTTATCTTAGGAGGATAGTATGAATAAAAAAATCACAAAAAAAGAGCTTGAAGAAATGATTTCTTCAAAGCTGTCGCATTTCTTTGGCGTTGCGCCTCAGGATGCAACAGATGAGCAGTTCTACAAAGCTCTTTCAATCATCGCAAGAGATATGGTAAGAGATTCCCGAAGAGAGCTTGATAAGCTCACAAGAGAAAAAGAGCAGAAGAGAGTTTATTATCTCTGCATGGAATTCCTTATGGGCAGAACTCTCAAGAACACTCTTTATAACCTCAATCTCACTGAAACCGCGAAGAATGCTCTCGCATCCTTCGGCGTAAAACTCGACAAGCTCTATGACTGCGAACCGGATGCGGGTCTGGGTAACGGCGGTCTGGGCAGACTTGCAGCCTGCTACCTTGATGCTCTTGCAAATCAGGGCTATAACGGTATGGGCTATTCAATTCTTTACGAATACGGTATTTTCAAGCAGAAAATCATTGACGGCTGGCAGACCGAAATGCCCGATTTCTGGCTTCCCGGCGGCGAGGTTTGGCTCGTTCCCAGAGAAGACAAGACCGTTGAGGTTAAATTTGAGGGCGATATTATTGACAGCTGGGACGGTCCCTTCCATCAGGTTGAGCTTGTTAACTGCAAAACAGTCAAGGCCGTTCCCTACGATATGATGGTTGCGGGCAAGGACGGCAAGGGTGCCGCAATTCTCCGCCTCTGGTCGGCAAAGGTTGACGGCATTGATATGGCGATGTTCAATCAGGGCGACTATATGAGAGCGATGGAAGAAAAGGCTATGGCAGAGGTTATCAGCAAGGTGCTTTACCCCGCCGATAATCATCCCGAGGGCAAGAGCCTCCGACTCCGTCAGCAGTATTTCCTTGTTTCCGCTTCTGTTCAGGATATCGTTCAGCGCCATCTTCGTGACTACGGCTCACTCGAAAACTTTGCAGAAAAGAATGCTGTTCACATCAACGACACTCATCCCACAATGGCAATTCCCGAGCTTATGAGAATTATGCTCGACGAATGCGGCTACGGCTGGGACGATGCATACAGAATCGTTGAGCAGTGCTGCGCATACACCAACCACACAGTTATGGCGGAAGCTCTCGAATGCTGGGGCGAAGACCTCTTCAAGCGTCTTCTTCCCAGAATCTATCAGATTGTCAAAGAAATCGACAACCGCTACAGAAGAAAAATCTGGGATCTCACCGGCGATGCGGGCAGAGTTGAAAGAATGGCGGTTATCGCAAACGGTGCCGTCAGAATGGCTAACCTCTGCGTTGCTGTCTGCCACAAGGTAAACGGCGTTTCTGCTCTCCACAGCCAGATTCTCAAGGACACCATCTTCAACGAGGCATACACTCTTGAACCCGATAAATTCACCAATGTTACCAACGGCATCGCTCACCGCCGCTGGCTCTGTCAGGCTAACCCCAGGCTCACAAAAGAACTCAAGGGTCTTATCGGCGACGGATTTATTTATGACGCAAGCGAACTCGAAAAGCTCAAGGCATATGCCGACGATGCATCCGTTCTCGAAGAACTCCGCAAGATAAAGACTGCCAACAAGCAGGATTTCGCAAAGCTTGTTAAGAGCAAAACAGGCATCAGCCTTGACCCCTCTTCGATTTTCGATGTTCAGGTCAAACGCCTTCACGAGTATAAGCGTCAGCATCTCAACGCTTTCAATATTCTCGCAAAGTATCTTGAAATCAAAGCTAATCCCAACGGAAACTACACTCCCCACACCTACATTTTCGGTGCAAAAGCGGCTTCGGGCTACTTTATGGCAAAAAAAATCATCGAATTCATCTGCGCTCTCGCAGATGTTATCAATAACGACCCCGATGTGAAGGACCTTCTCAAGGTTGTTTATATGGAGGATTATAACGTTACAATGGCAGAGGCTCTTATGCCTGCCGCCGATATCAGCGAGCAGATTTCTCTCGCAGGTACAGAAGCCAGCGGCACCGGTAATATGAAGCTGATGATCAACGGCGCAATCACCCTCGGCACAATGGACGGCGCAAATGTTGAAATCTACGATGCTGTCGGTAAAGACAACATTATGATTTTCGGTATGAGCACTCCCGAGGTTAATGAGCTTAAGAGAAGCGGCTATGTGCCTCAGAATTACTATAACAACAACGCCGAGCTCCACAATCTCATCGAGTTTGCAAACAAAGGCATCGGCGGAAAGATGTTCGGCGAAATCAGCGGTTCAATCGTTCATCACGACCCCTATATGGTGCTTGCCGATTTTGCGGACTACAGAAAAGCTCAGAAGCACGCCGAGGAAATCTGGCAGGATAAGGACAGATGGTCAAAGATGTCACTTATGAACATCGCAGGTGCAGGCATTTTTGCGGCTGACCGCTCAATCAACGACTACGCAAGAGATATCTGGTATTGCGAAAAACTTGATCTCAGAAACAAGAAATAATAAATGCCGTATTATAACAGAAAACACAATCGGTTATCCGGATATGATTATTCACAGAACGGAGCATATTTTGTTACCCTGTGCGTTAAAGATAAAGAATGTCTGTTAGGAACGGTTGTAGGGGGCGATGCCTACATCGCCCCTGAAATTTTATTGAGCAGATACGGTAAAATTGCAGAGAAATACATAGTCGAAATAAAGGGGCTTCATAAATTTGTTATAATGCCCAACCACATTCATATGATAATCTTCATTTGCAATGAAGAAGGGACGATGAAGGCATCGTCCCCTACACAAAGCATTCCGCAATTAATAAAATCTTTTAAAGGTCTTGTTACAAAAGAAATTGGCTTTTCTCTCTGGCAACGCTCGTATCATGACCATATAATCCGAGATAACTCCGATTATGAAACTATTTGGGAATATATTGACAACAGTCCGCTTAAATGGAAAGAAGACAGATTTTACCGTGAGTGAGGCAAAAAATGACCGACACCGAATTTATGAACATAGCAATTGAACAGGCAAAAATCGCTGCGGGTGAGCTTGAGGTGCCCGTCGGTGCGGTTGTTGTGCGTAACGGAGAGGTCGTTTCCGTTGGCCGCAACCGCCGTGAATACGGCAAAAATGCCCTTGCTCACGCCGAAATCGAAGCGATTGACCTTGCCTGCAAAAAGCTCGGCGGCTGGCGGCTCTGGGAATGCGAAATGTTCGTTACTCTTGAACCCTGCCCGATGTGTACGGGAGCGATTATAAATTCCCGAATCCGCCGTTTGGTTTACGGTGCGCCTGACCTCAAGGCAGGCTCCTGCGGCTCGGTTGTCAATCTTTTTGATTTGCCTTATAACCACAAACCCGAGGTTGTTCCGGGATTTATGCAGGAGGAGTGCGCTGCACTTCTCAGCGAATTTTTTGCCGAACTGAGGAAAAGAAAGAAATGAAGAAAACAAGACTGATTTATGCAGGCGTGTTTCTTGCCCTGCTTGCGGCGGTTGTGTTTATCGCCGTGTTTGTTAACGACAGCTTTGTACGTCCTTATTTCGGCGACGTGCTCGTCGTGGGAGTAATCTGCGCATTCCTGAGAATATTCCTGCCCGATAAATTACGTTTTCTGCCGCTTTTCGCTGCCGCATTCGCAGTCGGCATTGAAATTCTGCAGTATTTCGATTTTGTCAGCCTGCTCGGTCTTGCGGATAATAACGTTCTGAGCATTGCTCTGGGCAGAACCTTTGACGTTAAAGACATTATCTGCTATGTTGTTGGCGGCATTCTCTTTTATTCCGCCGAAAAATCAATCCGAAACGGAGATAAAGCAAATGACAATTGACAGCATTATTTTCATTCTTGAAATTATCGGCGTTGTTGCATTCGCAATAACCGGCGTTATCACCGCTCTCGAGAAAAAATTTGATATATTCGGCGCACTTGTGCTCGGAGTTATGACCTCGGTCGGAGGCGGTATCGTGCGTGATATGATTCTCGGCTATCTTCCGCCTGCGGCATTCCGTGATTCAGTTTATGCAATAACCGCCCTGATAGTTTCGCTTACGGTTTTTCTGCTCGCATATTTTCTCGGTGCACGCATAAAAAAACATTATGACATTTATTCGCAGATAATCAATATTTTTGACTCCATCGGTCTTTCGGTTTTTGTTATCGGCGGCGTTAATGCGGCGATATCCTGCGGATTCGGCGACAATATGTTCCTCTCTGTTTTCGTCGGCACTCTTACGGGAGTCGGCGGCGGCGTTATGCGTGATATCATGGCAGGCAGAGTGCCGAAGATTCTACGCAAAAGAGTCTATGCCCTTGCCGCTATAATCGGCTCTGTTCTTTATTATTTGCTTACATATTATAATGTATGTTCTTCAACATGGGCAATAATCATCGGCGCAGGGTCTGTGCTGATTATCAGAATTCTCGCCACAATATTCCGCTGGAATCTGCCGACGGTTAAAAATCTTGATGATTAAGACGGTTTGACGTTGAGAAAAGCCGAAAAACAAAGAACGGCAGCTTCAAGGGCGGCACTTCATAAGGAATTTAAGCCTTAAAACAGGATATTTGGGCATATAACTGCGTTAAAAATGCTCGGAATCCGTCAAGGATTCCTGCGCTTTTTGCCTTGTTCTATACTCAAACTATCTCTGTTTAAGGTGCGAAGCAGTTTTTATCAGGTTATTTTTCGTTCAGACGAAACGACAAAAA